>QHZO01000173.1 GCA_003224695.1 Acidobacteriota bacterium | reverse complement strand
ATAGGTCCGTAGGGGCGGACGGCGTCCGCCCGATACCATCACCGTTAAGGACCCGCAAGGGGCGCACGCCGCGCGCCCCTACGTCCGTTCGGAGATGTTTACCCACAGAGGACATTCCCTCCGTTGACGTTCACAATCTCCCCTGTCATGTACGATGCCATTTCCGAGGCCAGGAACAGGATGGGCATGGCGATTTCCTCGGGTCGAGCAAAGCGGCCCAAGGGAATCGTTGCCAGGACCTTCCGGGTGGCGCGGGGATCGGCCAGCACTGGCGCGCCCATGTCGGTATCCACCCAGCCGGGAGCCACGCAATTGACCAGAATTCGGTGGGGAGCGAGCTCCGTCGAAAGACCCTTTACGAAACTGATGAGGCCGCCTTTGCTCGCGCCGTAATGGGTGTGAAACGCCTCGCCTCGCTGACCGGCGGTCGAAGACACAACGATGATGCGTCCCGATCGTTGACGAATCATGTGAGGCACGGCGTAACGGACGACCGCGTAAACGCCCTTGAGATTGACCGCCATCATTTCGTCCCACTGCTTTTCGCTCATCCGCTCGATGGGGGCGGGCACCGCGTTCCAGATACCGGCGTTCGCGACCAGGATGTCAAGGCGGCCGAAGCGGCGCGCCGCCGTCTCCAAAAGTCTCTTCGCCTCGGACACTTTCGAAGCCTCCGCCCGCACCGGGATGCGCTCGCCAGGATGGGAGCCACACTGGGCGGCGAGGTCCCGAGCCGCCCGCGCCGCGCGGCGATAACTGAAAATGACGTTTGCGTGGGCCTCGGCCATAAGCCGGACCGTAGCCGCTCCGATACCTCGCGAGCCCCCTGTCACCACGGCAACTTGGCCATCAAGCCGAATGGTCATACTTGACTCATGAAACCTCAGCCTTCAGAAGGATGGAAGAATTCAATGCCTCTCGCAAAGACGCCAAGGCGCAGAGATGCACAGGGAGCGACACCTCTACCTGCTTGGCGGTCCTGGGCGGCTTTGCCCTTCGAGTCCCTCCGGGCCGTGAGCAAAGTCGAACGGCGACTTTGCGTGAAACCTTTTTTCTGGCGGCCATTGTTCTTGCGAAATCTGATGCCTGCTCCCTTTCTGTTACCCCGATGGCGGATGGAATCGGGAGGCAATTTGTTCTCGGACCCGCCCGCAGAGTTCGTCTGTCGAGTCGAGCGTGAGCCCTGCTGTCGGAATCGCAGGGTGTACGATCATTTCCGTATGCCCGCTCCGGACATGGTAAGTGTCCGGCTTCAAGACGTACCGCGTGCCGTTCAACGTGACTGGAACAATTGGCACGGCCGCCTTAATCGCCAGATAAAAGGGTCCACGCCTGAACGGCAGAAGCTGCCCATCGCGGCTGCGGTGCCCCTCGGGAAAAAGCACCACGGGCGTTCCCGTGCGAATTCGCTCGCCGGCGAAGTCCAAGCTCTTCAGGGCCTCCCGCGGTCGTTCACGCTCGACGGGGATGTGGCCAGAGCGGCGCAAGTGCCAGCCGAGGAATGGGAGGTGAAATAAACTTCGCTTCGCCAGGAACCGAAACCGGACGGGGAGACGAACAAAAAGGATTGGAATGTCGAGCGCGCTCTGATGGTTGACACAAAACACGGCGCTTTGATTTCGAGGCACGTTCTCGAGGCCTTCCACGCGGACTCGGATGCGGCCAGTCTTTAGGATGAGCCAGGACCAGAACCTCGCGCAGCCGTGCTGCCAGCGCCCACTCCCGTCGAAGATCGAGCCGGCAAGAGACGCGGTCCCGCAGGCCGCCGTATAGAAATAGATGAGGGGGGCAGTAAATAGAAGCGAACGCAAATAGCTCAGGCCGTACCGGAACCCCGCGTCGGGCGCGGCGGTCTTAACCGGGACGGCGCGAGCCGTTTCTAATTTCGATTCCGGGCCGGCCGTTTCCTCTCACCTCCCTGGCGCGCTCGCTAAGCGTACCGGAGCTGCTGCCCGGCCGCTTAGATCAAGGCGGCCATCAAGCTGCGCTTTCTTGATCGCACCCACCAGAAAAAGGGAGCCGGCCGCGAGCACGACGTCGTCCGGAGCGCTTTCGGCTAACGCACGTTCGAGGGCTCGAACCGGATCGTCCTCAAGGATAACGTCAGCGGTCGGTTTGCTTACGGCCGAGAGAATCTCCTCAGGGGTTGCGGCGCGGGGCTGATCCGGGCGTGTCAGGTAAACCGCCTCAGCAAGGGGAAAGAGTATTCGACAAATTTCGCCGATGGCCTTATCCCGCATCGAGGCATAGACCAGGCGCAATCGCCGTCCGGCCCATTGTTCTCTGGCGAACTTGGCAAGTTCACAGGCAGCGGCAGGATTGTGAGCGCCGTCCAGCACCACCAGAGGGTTTCGCAAAATCGTCTCCAGGCGGCCGGGCCAAGAGGTGCGCTCGAGTCCCCAGGATATGGCCTGCGAAGGAATTGTAATGCCCCCGCGATTCAAAACCCAAGCTGCGGTTACCGCGGCAATGGCATTGTTCATCTGAAAAAGTCCCGCAAGCGAAGGAGCTAAATTGAAATACGAGTCTTCGCCAACCCTCAGATCAAAGACCACTCGTCCTTCGGAGGTCCTGAAATGACAGGCTTCGGTGAAGGTCGTGGTTTCGATCAGAGGTGCGCCGAGTTCATGGGTGCGGCGAAGAATTACCTCGCGGGCTTCCGGGCGCTCGACCGAGGAAACAACGGGCCGCCCTGGTTTGATCACGCCCGCTTTCTCGGCGGCAATGGTCTATGTTGGTAATCACCGCCACGCGCGGCATGGTAACGTTGGTGGCGTCGAGCCGTCCGCCCATTCCGACTTCGAGCACCGCGAAATCCACCTCATGACTTGCGAAATAGAGAAATCCGGCGGCGGTAAGAAACTCAAAAAAACTAGGCCGCTGGGCGAGCGCTCCCTCGGCCTGAAGGCGTTCCACGCATTCCCAAACACGGCTAAAAGCCGCGGCGAAATCGGAATCGGAAATCGCCCGGCCATTGATCCGAATCCTTTCATTGGGCCTGACTAGGTGCGGGGAAGTGTAAAGGCCGGTGCGGCAGCCGGCAGCTTCCAAAATCGTGGCCAGAAACGCCGACGTGGACCCTTTGCCGTTGGTTCCCGCCACGATGGCTGTGGGGTAGCGGAGGTGTGGATTGCCAAGCGGGGCCAAGATGGCTTGAATGGCCGCGAGGTCGAACTTCACGCCGTGGAGCTCTTGGCCGAGCCCCGAAAGCGCCGCGAGACTAGCCTGGTAATTCACCGGGGCCTCTCCATAAGTTTCCCTTCATGCCCAATGGCTCGTCCGTCGCTAGCCGCCCAGGAGATCGAAGGACCGGGCAAGGTAAGCTTTGAGTTCTTTGCGAGGGACGATAGCATCCAACATCCCGTGAGCGAGCAAGAACTCGGCCGTTTGAAACCCTTGAGGCAGTTTCTGGCGGATCGTCTGCTCGATAACGCGCGGTCCTGCAAATCCGATGAGCGCGCCCGGCTCCGCGATATTCAGGTCGCCGAGCATGGCGAAGCTCGCGGTGACGCCGCCCGTTGTGGGGTTCGTAAGGACGGAGATGTAGGGCTTTTTCACTTCGTCGAGCCTTGCGAGCGCGGCGCTGATTTTCGCCATTTGCATCAGGCTAATGGCGCCCTCCATCATTCTCGCCCCGCCCGAACAAGAGACGATCACCAGCGGCAGCTTCCGTTCGATGCAGCGGTCAATCGCTCGAGTGATTTTCTCGCCCACCACCGCGCCCATGCTCCCGCCGACGAATTGGAATTCCATGGCGCAGATGATGGTGGGCTTGCCCGCAAGCAAGCCTTCGCCGGTCATGGCGGCGTCCTTCAGCCCGGTCTCCTTCTCCGCCTTCCGCAGGCGTTCCCGATAGCTCTTCGTATCGCGGAATTGCAGCGGGTCCGTTGAGGCGAGAGACCGATCGTGTTCTAAGTACTGCCCGTCGTCGAAAAGCATCTCCAGCCTCGTCCGGGCGGGCATCTTGAAATGGTAGCCGCATTTCGTGCAACAGAGGGCGGTTGCCTCCAAGTCCTTTTTCCAAAGAATTTGTTTGCAGGACTCACACTTCACCCAAAGCCCTTCGGTTTGAACGCGCTTGGGCGGGGCGCTTGCGGGTTCCAGCTTGGCTTTGCGCGGATCAGCCATCGGTCGTCTGGTCGAAAGTTCGAGCCTCCTGCCCTAATTAAACACGAATCGCTCTGCGGCCATCGAAAATCTTTAAGCCGGTAGAGAATATTCGAAAGTCGATAGTCGAGAGTCAAACGTCGAAAGTCCCGCGGGACCGCTCTTCCCTCAGCTTACAATTCCCAGTCGCGGTGAGGGCTGGCTTTGAACTTTCGACCTTCGACTTTTGACCCTTGACCTTATCCCACTCGTCCTCCCGCGCGTCAATATTCGATGCCTCGCTGCGCCTGGATACCTTGCTGGTAGGGATGCTTGACCTCCCGCATCTCCGTCACCAAATCCGCCATGGCGATGATGTCGGGGTGCGCGTTCCGGCCGGTTAAGATGACGTGGACCATCTCCGGTTTCCTCTTCAGCGCCTCCATCACCACTCCCGCGTCGAGCATTTTGTAGCTGATCGCGTAGTTGATCTCATCGAGGATAACGAGATCGAACTCGCTGCCTTGAATTTTTCCCCCGGCGAACCGCCAGGCTTCTTCCACCAGCCGCACATCTTCCGGGTCGGGCTTTTCGGCTCCAATTTTCACGAAGCCGCGGCCCATGGGAATTATTTGAAACGAGCCATCGCCAAACCGCTTGGCCGCTTCGAGCTCGCCATAATGCCACGAGCCCTTGATGAACTGGACCATCAAGACCTTAAGGCCCTGTCCGGCGGCGCGAATGGCGGTTCCGAGCGCCGCCGTGGTCTTGCCTTTGCCCGGCCCGGTGTGGACTATAATCAGGCCTTTTCGCGTGTCGCTCACTCACATTCCCCCCTGGCTTGTAGGGGCACCCCTCGTGGGTGCCCCTGGGCCGGGCGGGCGCAAGGCCCGCCCCTACGATCTCCCCGCTTTCACCGCGGATAAGGATACCCTCGAAGAATGGTGAACGCCCGGTAAATCTGCTCGAGCAAGAGTATCCTCGCCCAGTCATGAGTGAAGGTCATTCGAGACAAGGCTAGCTCGAGATCCGCCTGTTCCCGGAACGCGGCGGAAAATCCATCCGGTCCCCCGACCACGAAGGCGAGTTCACGCGTTCCCCCCACGGCGCGCTGCCCTAGCCATTCGGCGAATTCTTCAGATGTCCACTCGCGGCCCTGCGCGTCGAGAAACACCTTGTAACACCCTTCGAGTTTCTCCAGCAGTTTCCGTTCAGCGGGCGGGAGACCTCCCCGGGTTCCTCGGGAAGCTCGTGCGGGCCGGAGCTCTTCCACGCTCAAATCAACGAAACGAGCAATGCGCTCGCGGTAGTCGGACTCGAGCGCTCTCAGGTGCGCGTTCTTGGTTTTGGCTTCCCAGAGGATTCGAATGTGCATCGCTCAATCCAGGTGATACCGCTTCCGTTTCAGGAACAATGTCTTGCGGGTGATGCCCAGAATCGAGGCGGCGCGGGATAGGGAATGATGTGTAGCTTCGAGGACAGTCACGATGTGCGCCTTTTCAATCTCTTCCAAAGTCATCGTCCGGTTTTCCTCGTTCAAGAAGCCGGCGGCGAGCGGACCAGGCAAGTGGGCACGCCGAATCTCAGCTCCGGCGGCTTCGATGAGGGCGCGTTCGAGGATATTTCGCAATTCGCGAGCATTGCCGGGAAAATTGTGCGCTTCCAGAGCTTCGAGGGCTGAGGCAGAAATCCCCGGGTTCGAGATGGCATGTAAGCGCGCGAGTTGCGCGAGAAAATGCTCGGCCAGTGGCCGGATGTCGAGGGGCCGCTCGTGCAAGGGCGGGAGGACGATGGGAACCACCGCGAGTCGGAAATAGAGGTCTTCGCGGAAGGAACCGTCCCGGACAGCGCGCTCGAGGTCCACAGCGGTCAGAGCGATGATGCGCGCTTCGAGGCGCCGGAGCGTCGAGCCGCCCAGTCTTTCAAACGTCCGCTGGTCCACGACGCGCAGCAGCTTTGCCTGCATGGCGGGATTGAGAGCCGCCACTTCGTCGAGGACCAGTGTCCCCTTGCCCGCCATCTCCATCCGTCCGACTTTCGCCGCGGCGGCGCCCGTAAAGGCGCCTTTTTCATGCCCGAAAAGCTCGCTTTCAATCAAACCCTCGGGAAGCGTCGCGCAATCAATCTTCAGCAAGGGCTGGTCGCGGTTCGGACCGACGTAATGAACGATTTCGGCGAAGAGGTTTTTTCCCGTCCCGCTCTCGCCTCGAACCAGCAAGGTGGAATGAGTTTGGGCCAGCCGCGCGGCGGCCGAGCGCAGTCGAACGCTGGCTGGGTCGGCGCCAACCCATTCGGGCGCCGTCAAGGCGGCGGGAATGATCTCGGGGGATTTCATGAAAGGGCCGCCACTATTCAACATCCGTCGGAAGGGGTACGCGCTTGGCAACCTTCCAGAGGCGCTCCAGGTCGTAGAATCGCCGCGCCCGTTCGGAGAAGATGTGCACGACGAAATTCAGGTAATCGAGAAGAATCCACTCGGCTTGCGTAATTGTTCGACGACCGCATCGCAAATAGCCTGAGAATGCCGCGTCGAGGTCCCCGTGCAAAGCAAGAAATAATCCGTGAAAGAACAGTTTCCCTTCAGGTCGAGGATGCCAACGTCCACGGCCTTCCGCCCCTGGGCAGCCATGACCGCTTCCCGAAGTTCAGGTGTCATGGTCAGAGTCATCCCGCATGATATAAGCCTTCCTTCTCGATGTAGTCTTCGACCCATGGGGGAACAAGGCCCGAGACCGGGCCTCCAGCCGCGACCTTTTTTCGAATCTCCCGTGCCGCCACCTCGACGTGCATACCCTCGATGACATGAAGCGTTGTCCGCAGAAGGCGGAACGTCTTCAGGCCCGCCGGGCTTTTCAGTCGCCGCAAGGGGCCGCTCCGGATGACCTTTCGGATGTCCCGAATGGAAAACCCGGGGCGCGAAACCACCACAAAGTCCGCTAAGCCGAGCAGGCGATCGTGGTCTTTCCAGTGGGGCAGATCGAGGAATGCGTCGGCGCCTAGAAGAAAGAACAAGCGGTCGCCGCTTCTCAACGTTCTTTTCAGCCTCTGGGCGGTCAAAACGGAATACTGTGGCTGGCCATCGGAGGGTGGGGCTTCGAGAAGTGATGGAACGAATTTGCCTTTTCCTCCGCAGGCCAGGGCCACCATGCCGAACCGATGCTCGTAAGGGGTCAGGCGATGTCGGAGCTTGTGCGGCGGTGACGCCGAGGGCACAAAGAGAACTTGGTCGAGGCGTAAGAGGCGCGCCGCGGCTCGAGCGGCCCCGAGGTGCCCGATGTGCACGGGGTCGAACGTTCCGCCGAAAAGGGCAATTCTCACGAGATGGTGAGTCCTACGTTTCCGCCGGCGCGGGTTCGGACACCTGCGCCAGCCGAGGAATCTTTTCGAGCTCGGCCCACGTTGCCTCTTTCAGTTCAGCCAGCCCGTCTCCGGAGACGCTAGAAATTTCAAAGAGTTTTTTATCCTTCTCGCGGCAAAACTCGCGCAGGCTGATCAGCCGGTCGCCTTCGCCGGCCGCGTCCGTGCGCGAGGCGACGAGCAACATGGGCTTCGCCGCAACTACCGGGCTGAAGCTTTCCAATTCCTCCATGACCGTCTGGAAGTCCTCCACCGGGTCCCGGCCGCCATGCTCGGCGACATCAATGAGGTGGAGGAGCAGGCGCGTGCGTTCGAGGTGTTTCAGAAAACGAGTGCCGAGCCCGCGGCCCTCGTGTGCCCCGGCGATGAGCCCGGGAATGTCCGCTAAGACAAAAGACCGCTCATCGTCCAATCCGACGACGCCGAGGCAGGGTTCGAGGGTCGTAAAGGGATAGTCGGCAATCTTAGGGCGCGCCGCGCTGAGCCTCGAAATCAGGGTGGATTTTCCGACGTTCGGGAAGCCGACCAGCCCCACGTCGGCGAGGAGTCTCAATTCCAGGCGCAAGCTGCGCGTTTCGCCGGTCGCGCCCGGCTCGGCTTTGCGCGGCGCCTGCCGCGTCGACGTAGCGAAGCGGGCATTCCCGCGCCCTCCTCGGCCGCCTTGTGCCACCACAAACTTTTGGCGGGCCGCGTCGAAATCCCAAAGCTTCTCGCCATTTTCCTGGTTAAACACCAAAGTGCCCACGGGGACGGTGATAACCAGGTCCTCCCCGCCTTCCCCGTGGCGGTTGGAGCCTTCTCCGTGCCGGCCGCGCGATGCCGCAAATTCCCGCTGGTAGCGAAACTTGAGAAGCGTGTTCAGGTGTTCGGAGCTTTCCATAATCACGCTGCCACCCTTGCCGCCGTCCCCACCGCTCGGGCCGCCGCGCGGAACGTATTTTTCCCGGCGAAAGGCCACACACCCGTTCCCGCCGTCTCCTCCCTGCACCCGAATCTCCGCCTCGTCAATGAACACTGGATGCTCCCCCGCGCATGCGAGTTTGCGTGGCGGGTCAGTTTGGGGTAACGGCGGCTCTATGCCGTCCGTCGGCTGACGGACGAGATGAACTCGCCTCTACATCAGCCACACAGACCCACGACTGAACTTCGACGGCTTGGGCTAAAAAAGCTAAAAGCGGAGGAAGCGCCCGGCCTTCATCCCCTGGCGCCACTCCGCTTCGATAATTAGCTCGCTGACGGAACCAGAATATGGACGAATCGCCCGAGCGAGCCTTTGTCCTCAAACTTCACCACACCCGAAACTTTGGCGAAGAGCGTGTCATCCCGGCCCAGGCCGACGTTCTCACCCGGCTTCAAGCGTGTCCCGCGCTGTCGAACCAGAATGGAGCCGCCCGAGACGAACTGGCCGTCAAATCGCTTGACGCCCAGCCGCTGCGCATTTGAGTCGCGTCCATTCCGCGAACTGCCCAGACCTTTTTTGTGCGCCATAAGCTAAGCCCCTCGGGGCCGGCCCTGATTTGATCGCGGCCGCCCGCCCCGTTCTCAACCCGCCACGATGTTCTTGATCAGCACTTCGCTGTAGGCCTGGCGGTGGCCGATCGTGCGGCGATACTGCTTTTTGCGCTTGTATTTGAGCACGCGCACTTTGGGCGCCCGCGCGTTGCGGAGGATGGTGCCCGTCACTTTCTCCGCGAACCACAAACACGCGGTTGAATTCGACGCCTGCGCCCGGCTCGCCTTGCAGCAGTTCCACCCGAATGCCATCGCCCGGAGATACCTTGTATTGCTTTCCGCCCGTCTGAAAGATGGCATACATAATAAAATCCTTATCCTCAAGCTGTATGTGCGGATTATATTGGCGGGCTAGGATTAATGTCAATGGTCGGGTCGTCGGGGTACTGGTGTCATTTGGCATCGGATCCCTTTCGAAACGGCGGTCATTCCCGCGAAAGCGGGAATCCAGTTCTCAAGTTCTTGGAAACGCGCTGAGGGCAAGCTGGATTCCCGCTTTCGCGGGAATGACTGCGCCTTCGAGCGCCCAGGTCTGGCAAATGGCACCAGCACGGTCGCCGGAAGTGCTTCGCGGGGGTCGTGTTGAAATTTAATTTCCGCAATTCCCGCGGATATCATGAGAGAGCCGTCGAGGCGAGCATGGCTACGACGGAAAGCGGGATGGGGCTCCATTCACGACGGTTTCGAAGAAGAATCGCCTCAAAAGGGCAGGTTGCGATGGGTCGCCAAGCAGTCGCCGGATGGGTCTATGAGACGCCTTATCGCCTTGGCTCGAACCGAACGCCGTAAATGGCGCCTCCACTTCCTTCAACCGGGCGTCGGTAGATGATGCGAGTCCGAATGGCGGGAATTTCCTCGGACGGGTCATAGGGACAACGAATCGAAGCCAGCTCGTTCGGTTCGTGATGGCGGCTGCTCAGGAAGCTCAAACCGGTTTGCGAAACATTTTCCGTGCGGGTGATCTCCTCCTCCGCCGCTTGGGACGACACTTGGACAGGCAGCTGGATGTAAATTCGGCGGTGGTCTCGTGGCTTGTAATTCTCAATGTGGAAGCCCACCGCGCGCTGAGCCGTTGCTTCTTCCGATTTCACGGGCATCTTCATTTCCGCGTACGCCCACGGCGTAGTGACCTGACATTCCAAGCAGGGCAGACCGACGAGACCCAAAGTGCGGAGGGTGTCCACTTGCGAAAGGCTGAGAGGAACAAAACCCACGATTCGGCACATCTGACATTCCAGAAGCCCCTTGGCGTCGGCCGGAGTTTCAGTTTCACCCCAGACGCGAATCCCCCAGAATTCCTCCGCGCGGTCTCGACAGACTACGCCGTACTCGCTCGGCTCGTCGAAAGGTCGAACCACCGTCTCCACCACCTCGAAGATTTTGGGCGACGGATCGCGCGGGCCCACGACCAACAACTTCTGTCCGCGGTCGAGCCGCCGCCCCAGGCGGATGCGGCCTCCGAACCGGTTGATCACCAGGGCCTGCGCATCGTCCTTGAATGGCCGGCCTTGTGCGTCCATGCCTTCAACGGCAATAGGGACGGTGATGTTCATCCGATCAGAGCGCCGTTTATGGGTCGTTGTCATGGTGTTCGTCTCCCTCACATGAGTGGAACGACTTCCGCCTTGAAAACTCAACTACTCGACTTGACAAGCGTCAGCGGCTCGCGGAGAGCGAACCGCAGAACGGACTCGGCAGGCAATACGATGTCTTTCTTGCCGGTGGCGTAAGCCGTGGCCGTGCCACCCCCCGCGCCCGCACCGGCGCCGATAGCGGCACCTTTTTTACCGCCCAGAAGCGCCCCGAGCAGAGCCCCGCCCGCTGCTCCTCCGCCAATCCAAGCTGTATTGCGCTTTTTATGCGACCGGCCCGCCAGGCCGTAATCCGTGGTCACCAGTTCGTAGGTTTTTCCGTCGGCCTCGATCGAATACAGCGTGACAGCCAGTTCAGATGGAGTTTGCAGGTGCCCCGAGGCCCGCGCCGCGATCACTCTTCCCGTAACACGCGCTCCGTCCGGTACGACTTCAGCGCCGTTCACCACCAATGGTCCATCGAGGGTTGCCGTAAAGCTATCGCCGCTGCGGTTTGATGTGGAGCTCAAGGTGTTGTCCAGGCGCACGCGTATTTCCGTGCCCGCGGACAGCATCAGTTTCCGCCCCGGACGATGGGCAAGCCCAGCCCAAAACCCCTTTTGCCCGTCTGTGCTGGGGGCGGCTTGGGCCTGGTTATTGGCGCCGCTTTGGCACGCACCCGCCACCAGTAATCCCGCCAAAAGCGAAAAGCCGAGAAAGACTCTAGAAATCTTGCGCATAAGATGCCTCCCAGAGTGCTTGTCCCAAGAAGCCGACTGCAATTGTTGGTGAAAAGTTGGGGCTCCACGCACTAGCCTACAAAGAGGCTAATGTTTATCGGGCAATAACTCTGCCAAACGATATAGTCAATTAACGCTTTTATCGTCAATTACTTGCCGCTGATTATGTTCAGCAGGATATTCTGCCGCACCGGCAATTTATCCGGGTGTGGTGTAGGAAGTTCCTTGATGCTTAGCTCGGACCCCTCACTCTTTTTCTGTAGAAAGGATGCTGTGATATTCGTCGATCGTGACTTTTTCTGGTCGGAAGGGCAGCTTGACGTCGCCGGGGACGGTGGTGGTTCCCTTGGCATTCACAAGCCCCAACCGTATCACCCGGTCTTTCATGTGGAGGTAGATCGGGACTCGCATAATGAAAGCGTCGGAGACGCCGGATTGCTTCAGTTCCATGTGGAGAAGGGTCTTCCCATCGCCCGAGTCCTTCAGGCTGTAATCGAAATCGTAGCGGGGGACTTCCGTCCCGTAGACCCACTCGTTGAAGAACCAGTCCATGGGCATTCCCCAATGCTTTTCCACGACGCGCTGAAAGTCTTCAGTTCCGGCATTCTTGGCGGCGTAGGCGGACGTGAAATCGCGCATCATGGCTACAAAGGCTTCATCGGGATTTTGCGATCGGGGGTTCTCCATCATGGTGCGGAGCATCTCGAGCACGTACGCGCCCTTGCCGTAGATCAGCCATCGGGCGTTTAGCCTTTCGAGGTACGAGTTTGTCTGATAGTTCAGCCAGATCGGGCCGACATCCACGATTCGATGCCCAGCCGCGTTGGCATTCAGCAGCCATTTTCGGCGGATGTCCCAAAAACCCTTGAAGTTTTTCGGCTCGGAGGCCCGGACATAGAGTCCGGCGGAGAACTCCGCAAACCCCTCGGAAAGCCACTGGTCGTGATAGGTCTTCCATCCGACCATGTGGCCCCACCATTGGTGGGACATCTCGTGGACGGCGACGGTTTTGAAGAACTCACGGCTTTCGCCGGTCTCCCCCAGCCGCAGCGAATTCAAAGTCGTGGCATCCAGGAGCGACAGATACGGCAGATAGATCAACGTCGGCCAACTCTGGCCGAAGAACCCCACCGGCTGTTCGCTGACGGAGATAGTTTTGAAAGGTAGCATGCCAAAGTAGGTCTCGTAAAGTTTAAAGGCTCCGTAGCTTCTGTCGGCGGCACCCTGGGCCCCTGCCGCAGTGTTAAAGCCGCCAGTGAGAATCCCCATTGATTCCGCTCCCCCGGATCCCCCCCGTGTGGGAAGATCCCCGACAGCTTGAATTTGTTTGAGCTCGTCCGGGACCTCCCGTCCGGTGTACGCCGTCACGGTCAGATTGGGGTCGGATTGCTTCTGGCTTTTAGAGACAAAATCGCCATAGTTAAAGCCAACCACGCTGTACGGGATCTCGGACTCCCAGTCGGTGAGAAGCGAGTCTCCTTCCACCTTGTGCCCGGTTTCGTGCCCCGTGGCGACAAATTTGAATTTCTTGGGGGAGCTGAAGTGCAGAACAAAGTGCGTGCGGTCGTCGAAGGAGCCGAGGTTCGGAAACCAAGACTCGCGCGCTTTTACGAAGTACAGGCCCGAACCCAATTGGTCAATGATCCGGCTGTCGCGCGTCGAATCTTCGGCGTAGGTGACCTTCATTCTATAGCTCCTTGCGGCCTCAGCAGGCTCGGGCAGAATAACCCAGAGGTCGCTGTCGCGGTTGCGGTCTTCCTGAATGAACTTCCAAGGTTTCCCGGCATCGTCGGTAACGGTGGAGACGCGCAATACCCCTTCGAGGTTGACTGGCAACACGCGAGGCGTCCCACTTGGCACCTGGAAGTTCAGTTCCGCCGTGGCCGAAAGATGATTGCCCTTGTCAATCTCGGCCGAAATTTGTTCTTCCGAGCAATGTGCCAAAAGCGTCCGGTGGTCAGGGTGCGGGTTGGACTTATACTCGTCAGCCAAATGGAAACCCGACCACCACTCCCAGTACTGCCCGTGCTTGTAGTGGATCAGCTCGACCTCTTCTCCGCCCAACACCACGATCGAATCGCGGTTCCAACTGATTTGGAAAAACAGCTCGTCGTCGTGGTCGGTCTTGATATCGGCGAGAAACAGTCCCTTGCTCGAAGGGTCGGAGAGGTCCGAAAGCATGCGCGCGGCCAGGTTGGCCATCGGGAAGCCGCCCCTGGCATAGGTTTCCCACCAGCCGTTTAAGCTTTCCTGGTATTTTTTTTGCGCCGATTCGAGCGCCTTCGAGGCCGCAGCCGCGTCGGCGCCGGGCTTCACGCTCAGCAGCTTCTGTAGTACCTCCCACGAGTCGTCCGTAAAGAAGAAAACTGCCTCGCGAAAACCCTCTGTCAGTTTCGGCGATTTGGCGAAACGGCTGATCTGGCGCTGGTCCATGGGTGTAGGAGGCGAGAGCTCGAATGTCCCCTGGCCCGAGAAGACCGCAGCCACGACGTGCCCGCCGACGGGCGCGGCGAACGTCAGCCGGCCGCCTTGAAAGGTGAACGTCCCCGCGTCCCGCTCGAAGACAGCGTTTTCCGTAACCGCGCCCTGGTTGCTGCCCTGGAGGGACCTTAGCTTGGAATAGACCGCCATCAAATTTTCTGAAGAAGCGTCCGCAAGGTCGCGGGACGAAGCAGTTTCGCTGCCCGAGCCTGCCGCTGGCGTGGCCTGGGCAAAGTCCGCAAGAGCGCTCCCGAAAAATAGGATTGCGAAACCGACGAGAGTTGTGGTCAGACGCCGCATGAGAACCTCCACCAGCTCACAAGCCGCCTGCATGTTCAGAATGCAAATGAATTGCCACGATGGTACCTTGTCGAGCTAGGTATGTCAAACGTGTTGTTGCCTCAAGCAAAATTAGACATGAAGGACCTGACTGTCCGACGCCAAGGCACAAAGGCGCGAAGCTCCTGATATAAGCAGAGGAGGTTGCCAAGGTGGTCCTTTGCGCTCCTGCGCCTTTGCGTGAGGCTTCCCGTTTGGCTCAGCGCTCAATCGAGGTACTTGATGAACACGACTTCGTTGCGCGCTTCATTGAAGAGCAATTCGTCCACGAAGGTGCGGGTCATTAGCAAGCCAAAACCGCCGGCGCGCAAGCCTTGCTCTTCGCGCACCTGATGATGGCGGAGAGGATCTTCGGGGGGATTATTGACCGCGGCATGAGGTAAGTCTTCCAGCCGGAAGCCCTGGCCGGGGTCAGCGATGCGGTAGAGGACCATGCGGCGGGTGCGCAGGCAGGCGATTCGGACCTTGCGGTTGGGATCAAGCCGGCCTCCCCACTCGACCGCGTTCAAGAGCAGTTCGCGGAACGCCCGGCCTACCGAATCGCGCACTTCAGCGGGCAAGTCGTTCTTGAGTTGATCCAAGAAGACCTGGATGCGCTCGGCGGTGTGGAGGTCGCTCGGCACCACCAGCTCCACCCATTCCGGCCGCGCGGAAATCACCTCGATCGGGAGGTGCTCGGCGCCCCCCGCCAGCGCCAACTCCACGACATCAAGGAGGGCTTTGGGCTCGAAGGGTTTGCGGATGTATTGGAACGCCTGCTCGCGCACGGCGGTGAGCAGCGTCTCGGGCGTGTCATCGGCGGTCATAATGACCGCTGTGGCGGACTTGCCCGCGGCCCGCAGTTTTGCCAGCAACTCCAAGCCGTTCATCTTATGGAGCCAGACGTCGAGAAGGATCAAATCGTAGTTTTCGCGCTGGAGCTTTTCCAAGGCTTCCTCGGCATTGGAAGCCATGGTCACGCGGTGGCCGGTCTTCGCGAGCAAGTCATTTAAAAAGTTGCGGACCAGAGCGGAGTCCTCAACCACAAGAATGTTTTTCAAGGTCCGGCTCCTTGCCTGCGGGTTTCGGTCCTTCGACTTCGCCCAGGGCCGTGAGCCTGTCGAACGGCGCGCCCGTTAGCCGACGGGTTGTCTTGAGGCGGCTCGCGAATATCCAGACCTGCTGAGCGAACCCCTATCCAATAATCGTCTTAAATCTCGGGGTGGATTATGTCGCCGGCTCAGAGCGCTTCTTTCAGGCCGACAGTGCGCAAATGGCCGGTCAAAACATGGTCGCGATACCGAAATGGCGCACCAGATTTCGAAGCCCTGCACTCCTCGTCGCTGTCGGGCGATCCAGGGCAGGACGTAAACCTCAAATTATACCATCGAGCGGAAGTATTTATTTGCTCGGGGAGGGAACTTGCTGTGGAGGAGTGGGGCGGCAAGGGGCATCTGGCTTGACGTTCTAGTGAGGTGCCCCGATTCAATGCAACCACCACCCCTTAACCCCCGCTTGGCAAAGAGGAAGCCACCTAAGGCATGACGCTCCTCTCTGAGGAGGTGGCAAGGGTGGTGTTGGGCTTTGTTCTAGACAACGTGATAGGACGCCGCTCTACTGCGACGCCATTCTTCTCGCTGTAGCCAGCAGCGACTCGCGGTCTGTTGGGGCGATGCTCCCCAGCAGACTTCTCAGCTTAAGCAGGAATTTGCCGTCTTCACGTTCCTGGGGCTCGAGTCCGTCGGCTGACGGATGCTCCAAGGGCGGCCGCGGTGTGAGTTCGGGTTGTGCATCACCCTCGTAAAAAAGCATGTACAGCGGGATTTCCAGAGCTGAGGCAAACCGCTCCAGCGTTTCAAGCGACGGCACGGTGTGGCCGTTCTCGACTCGCGACGTGTAGCAGCGAAGCAGTCCTGTGGCCGCTTCGATATCCCCTTGCGAAAGCCCCTTCTTTTCCCGGAGTTGACGAAGTCGTGCGCCAATTCGCATGGCAAAGGCTCCTTGTCTTTTTCGTATTGTTCGGTTACTACGCATATGGCGGTTAATCAAACAATTCAATTCTCAACGGTTCGTCGAATTCGCACAAGAGTACGGGAGTCCT
>QHZO01000018.1:2398-15168 GCA_003224695.1 Acidobacteriota bacterium | reverse complement strand
ATCCTCTCGACCCACCAGTGACCTTGTCCCGAATGACGATCGCCGAGGCCACTTGAAAGCCGGCCTGCGTAACGAATTCGTTGAGGGAAGCGTCCGTCGTGCTGTGGGGAAGATTACCTACGAACAGTTTAGCCAATTGATCCTCCAATTAAGAGCGGCCCTTCGAGAGGGTCCGCCTGATTGAACTACACCTACGAGGGCCGGCCGGCTGAGCCGCATCGAGCCAGACGACTGGCTCATTTCTCCGGCGCTCGGGGGCTCAGTGCCATTCCACCCTTGGTCTCCAACGCCTTCCGCAGTTCTCGCACGCGCTTCCGCAATAAAACCTTCTGCTTCCGCAACCGGCCGAATCTTGCCTTGTCGCCATTTCGTTCCGACATGGCTCACTCCTCGGTTGCGCCTGACATTGACTGCGAGCCGTGGCTTGACTTCACTTCCGGCATCACGAAAACTCGCTCCCACAAGTCAACCTTCTTGGTTGTCATCTAAGACACACATTCCAGATGACCGGCCTTCGTTCAGGCGACCCGGAGAGGGACGGAGGTTGTCGGTCTCATTCATTATCCTGACTTAATTGACCGAGCATGTCAACGAAAATCGTTTACCACTCATAAATTACCAGTGGAAATGTATCAACCGTTGAAAGCGTCCGATGGATTTTTCTTTGCTGCTCAATCGCGGGGTGAAACGTTTTGGTCTCGGAAGCTGGATGTTGCCAGCGCCCCATGTCCATCCGGGTGGCCGAGCTATTTCGCTTTGTCGAATTTCAAAGCGGCGGAGTTGATGCAATAGCGGAGGCCGGTGGGGCGCGGGCCGTCGTCGAAGACGTGCCCAAGGTGAGCATTGCAGACGCGGCATTCGACTTCCGTGCGCTCCATGCCCAGGCTCGAATCGCTTCCCAGCTCGACGTTTTCCTTGGCGATGGGCGCCCAGAAGCTTGGCCAGCCGGTTCCTGATTCAAACTTGGTCTTCGAATCGAACAAATCCGTCCCGCAGCAGACGCACTTATAGATTCCGCCTTCGTGGTTGTTCCAATAAGCGCCCGTGAACGCGGGCTCGGTGCCCTTCTTTCGCGTCACGTAGAACTGATCGGGCGTCAGGACCTTCTTCCAATCCGCCTCCGTCTTCACCACCTTTTCCGTCATGACGTATCCCTTCCGTTCGGCGGAATAAATCCGCAGCAGGCCGGAGGTCGGCGGCTTCGCCGCTTCGCGCGCGCCACCGGCCGAGCTCGCGCCAGGTTTCGCGAGCGCCCCCCATCCCGCCGCCACCGGTGCTGCCAATCGTGATATAAAAGACCGCCTCCGCACCGCCGCCTCCTCTCAGACCATTTCCATTATAGCCGATGGCGACTATTCAAGCGCCACTTTTTCGAGCTTCATAGCGGATTTCACCACGCCGAACTCCGTGGTGTTGCCCAGCCGAACGGTTTCCACCTTCTTGGCCTTCAGGTCGTACACTTCGCAGGTCTCGTAGGGGTAGGAATAAACGTGGAGCGTGACCGCGCGCGAGCCGAACGAGGCGGAGTTGACCACTTGATGGACGGGCTCCTCCGGGTCCACTTCTTGCGGGCTGTCCGGCTCAATGAAGAAGTGTGTGCTCGGCGCGAGCTCGCAGAATCCAGTCGCGCCGTCCCGCCCTACGACCTTGAAATTCAGCACTTGAACTTTGCCGTATGGCACCGCCATCCAGCAGCGCTGGTCGCAATGGTTATGAATGGCGCTTCCCTGCCCGCTTTCCCAGCAGATGGCAATCAGCTCGAACATCGGCGTGCGTTGGATCAGGTTCCGAGTGTAGTGTTCCTTCGAGAAGTAAAGGTATGGGGCCAGACTTTTCACCTCCACGCGGTTCTGCCCGAGGAACGCCAAAACGTTTTCGCGGGTGAAGCGCTCGGCGGGAATGGCGGAGAGCCGCTCGGCAAAGTCTTCGATCGCCACCATGCGCAGAGCATAGTTGCGCCCCATCGTGCATGTCAACCGCCAGGGGCGCCCCTTCTCTAAGCGGCGGGAACGGTTTCAGGCTGGGGTTCGGGAGCGCGCTCTCCTGCCGGGAGCGTGCGGGCAAGGCGGAAAAGGTCCCACAGAAGCAGGACAGTCCCAATGAGGAAGATGCATCCCGACACCAGACGCACCTCGAACCACAGGCGCAGTTGGTTCTGCACTTCCAGGAAGTCCATGCCCATAATGCGCTGCAAGTAGACCTGGACGATGCCCGCGATCAGCAGCGACATGACCAGGAAAATCATGCTGAAGTTGAGTGTAACGAAGGATGCAAAGCCCAGCTTGGTGCCTTTCTCGGTGGGGTGGCCGCCGATTTCGGGCAGGATGATGTACATCAGCGCGATGGCGAGCATGCCATAGGCACCCCAGAACGCGAAGTGGCCATGCGAAGCGGTGATCTGCGTGCCGTGCGTCCAGCGGTTGATCTGCGGCAAGGTCTGGCCAAACCCCCACACCCCGGCGCCCATGAAGTGCACGAATGCGCTGGCGCCCAGCCAGGCGAGGCCGAGAGTGTTCACGGTCGCGAGCCTCCGCGCTTTGAGCATGTGGCGTACCGTATCCACGAGCATCATCATAATGGGAATAGGCTCGGCGGCGCTGAAGATCGCGCCCCACCACAGCCAGTAGTGCGGCGTGCCAATCCAGTAGTAGTGGTGACCGGTGCCGATGATGCCGGTCAGCAGCACCAGACAGACCTCCGCAAAAACCCAACCTTCGATACGCTGGCGCGGGACTCCGGTCAATTTGATAAGCGCCCAGCCCACCAGCGACGCCGCAATCAGTTCCCAGGCGCCTTCCACCCAGAGGTGAATCACCCACCACCAGAAATAGTACTGCGTGCTCAGGTTGGACATGAACGGGATGCCGAATAGGAACATCACCGCGAGCATCACCATCCCGCCGAGCAGAGTGGCGGTGGTGCGCGTCAGCGTCTGGTGGTTGGTGAACATGGTGAGGCCGACGTTGGCGAGAAAGACCAAAACACCCACGACGATCGCCAGCTTGATGACCGTCGGCTGTTCAAGGAAGGGCAACCCGAAACTCCACTGAAATAAGTATCCGACAATCGCCGCGACCCCGCTCGCGAGCAAAATGCCCAGTTGCAGGCGGGCGAGCTTGACGCTGTAGATTTCCGTCTCGATCTCCTCCGCGACCATGTAATACGTCGCACCCATCAAGGCCAGCAGCAGCCAGAAAACGAGCAGATTGATGTGAATGGCGCGGGCGACGTTGAAGGGGAGGATCGCGAGCAGCGGGTCGGTGTCCCAGACGTATTTGACGCTGCTGAGAATTCCAAACACCACCTGGAGGAAGAAAAGCAATAACGCGGCCAGGAAGTACTCACGGGCAACGATCTGCGATTTGTACCGCATCGCCTCTCCTCACTTCAGGCCGGCCAGATAATCGGCCAGTTCTTGCTTGGCAGCCTCCGGGAGCTGCTTGAAACTGGGCATGATCGAATCCGGCTTGTGGCTGCGTGGATCGTTGAGCTGGGCCAGGATCCACTCCTTGGTTTGCCGGCTGCCCTCGTGCGACAGGTCGGGCGCCAGCGTTCCACCGCTCCCTTGGATGGAATGACAGGTGTTGCAATGCTGCGCGAGAAAGACCTTGGCGCCGCCGGACTCCGCGCGCGCCACGCCCTCGGGCGCCGGCGGCCAGCCGTTCGTATCCACTTCGCTCACCCATTCGAGGTAGGCAACTAGCGAGCCGACCTGCTCGTCCGCCAGGTGGAAGTTCGGCATCTGACGCCCGGCAGGGTACATCTTGGCCGGTTCCTTCAGGAACTGCCGCAACCAGGCGTCGCCGCGGATGGCGTAGCTCTTGGTGACGTCGGGAGCGTAGTAGCCGCCGATGCCCAGAATCGTGTGGCAGTCGTTGCAATCGTAGTGCTGCCAGAGCCGCTTGCCTTCGATCACCTCCGCCGAGAGTCGTTCCTCGTGCGTACGCGCCCCCAGCTTGCGCAAAGAATCTACTGTCATGCCGAGGAACGCCAAGGCGCTGAGAAGAGTTGCAGCCCAGAGGATAGTGCGGGTCGAAGGCATCGTGTGTCCTTGTATCTGAAGGGGGCACTCACTGTCCATGAAAAAAATCGCGAAGAGTCTGCTTTTGTGGGTCACCCTGTGTGTCCAGGCGCAGACCAAGCCCAGCCGCTACGTGCTTTCTCGCGAGATACCAACCACCAGGGGCTGGGTCGCGAAGTGGCTGCGCTCGAAAAGGAAAGTGCCGAAAATGTTCACCGCAAAGGCGGTGAGACCGGCCAGTTCCAAGAGTGCCGAAGCCGGCAGCACGGACCAAGCCCAGGCGGCGTAGTCCTGGTAAGCCAGGATTTCCGAAGAGACGCGCAGCGCGCAGCCGGTCGAGACGAGCGCCAGGGCGACGAACATCAGCCGCGTGCTCCACAGCAACCGCATGGCAGCAAACGCCGGCAGAATGCGCTGGCCGACCGAAAGCACCATGACCGCGATAAATCCCACGGTGAGCGCGTGGCGAGAGGCGCCCCAGAGCCCGCCGGAGAAGTCCCAGCGCGCCGCCGCCACTTGGAGCAGAGCCGCCACCAGCAGCCAGCCGTAAGCCGCGCGAATGAAGAACGGGAAGGTAGAATGCACTCCCCGTGTCTTCGGTTCCTTCGGCGACGGTTCGAAAATCCGCAGGGCGATGATCGCCAGGGCCGCGCCGGCGGCGAAGATCCAGGTTGCGGCGCCGCCCCAGCCGGCGAGCGTCACGAGGACGCCCGCGGCATTCGCGGCCACGGCAGCGAGCAACAGGCGCGGGCGCGTCGGCGCGAGGCCGAGGAAGGTCGGCATCCACTTGGCGCTGAAACCCCAGACGAAAGGCACCAGAAATCCCCAAGCCACAAGCGCCAGATAGCGCTGGTCGAAGCCGTGCGCGAAAGCGGGATCCGCACCGTGGAGCGCCAGACCCAGGCATGCGGCCAAATTCCCCACCAGCGACAGGGCCAAGCCGGTGCTGGCGCTCGCGACCACCCACACCCACGGGTCAAGGGAGGCCTGGCACGAGCCTTGCGGCCGCCGGCCCGTACCGGACGGCGCGGGCCGGTGCCGAGAAACCACGTAGAAGAAGATCGCGAAGGCTGCCATTTCGAGCGCCGCGGACAGGGGCAGCAGCGCGCGCCAGTGCCAGGCGTAGATGTTCGCGAACCATCGAAGCGATACGCCCGCGGTCCACATCACCCAGCAGGCCCACGCCGCGGCAAAGGCGCCGCGGGCCGTTCCGCGAAGCTTCGGCACAGAGTAGAAACCGATGCCCAGAATGAAGCTGCCCACCCAGCCGAATACCTGCGCGTGCCCGTGAGCCTGCAACCAGGCGGGCGAAATCGAAGCCAGGCTCTCGCGTCCGCTGATCTTGATGAGATTCCACACGCCAAGGAAAGTGCCCGGCAAAAGCATGAACACCAGTCCCGTGCTGACGTAGGCCATCACCAGGCGCGAAAGAGCGACCTCGCGGGCGCGGGTCAGGTTAAAGACTTCCAGGTGCGAAAGATCGGGCGCGCGGCGGGGATCCTCGGCCGGATTGGTAAGAATTTCCACGGCGACTCCGGGTGGGCTGGCGCCTCTCATGCCGCCGCCGCTTCCATCTGGAGCGCCCGCGGGAAAAGGATATTGTTCTCGAGGTGGACGTGCGTGTGCAGGTCGGCTTCGAAGGCTTCAAGAGACCTGTAGAGCTCGCGATAACTCGCGCAGGCGTCATCGGGCGCGGTGTAGCCGCGGCTGGCTTCGCACAGGGCGTGCAGGGCGTCGCCCGCGGAATCGTGCTCTTTAATCATTTGCCGCACGGGGTTCTCGACGGAGCCGAACATGGCGCGCGGCAGGGCGCGTTTCTCTGCCGCCGCTTGCTCCAGGGCGGCGAGATACGGGAAAAGAATGCGCTCTTCCTTCATCATGTGGGTCCGCAGTTCGTTGGCCATTTCGCTGAACCTCGCTTGCATTTCGGCCAGCTCCGCGTGGCGCGTGGCATGCACGGAGCAAACCTTGGCGAACAGCGACTCCAGGCGAATCGTTTCGGCCTTGGTGAACGTGTGGTGCTTCTCGACGATGTGGTTGGCCAAGGCCGCGAGCGGCCCGCGAGACCAATCGTTCTCGGGCGCGGGTTCCTGCCGCGCCGCTTCGAGCGACGACAGTACCGCCTCGACGGAGAGCCCCGCTTTGCCGCAAGCCTCGCTCAGCGCGACGCCCCCGCCGCAGCAATAATCGATCCCCAACTTCTCGAACAGCCGGGCCGCGCCCGGCACCTCGACCGCCAATTCCTTCACCGTTTTGTTTGCTGTCTCCATCACCTCGCCCTCCCTTGGAATCGTTCCCGGCGACTCACTCGCCGCCTAGCACATACACTAGGCGGAGCCGGCAAGGGCCACTATGACTTTTGTCACAACCCGATGAGCGCCGTAGGGGCAGGCCTTGCGCCTGCCCTCGGGCGGCGATGGGATGTGAGCGCCGTAGGGGCAGGCCTTGCGCCTGCCCTGGGGCGGCCACAAGGGTCGCCCCTACTTCTTATTGCGAATCCTCCATTTCTTTCTCCAGCGCCTTCACATCCCGAATCTTGATCTTCCGGCCCTCGAGCTCAATGATGCCCTGAGCCTGTAGCCGGCCGAGACCCCGCGAGACGAGCTCCCTCACCGTGCCAATCTGCGCCGCGATCTCCTGCTGGCTGGCAGGAAGCTCGACCTCTACGCCGCGCGGTGTGCGCTGGCCCCCGCTGGCCAAGCGCACCAGCAGGGATGCCAGCCTGTGCCGCACCGTGCCGAAAGAAAGTTCCTCGATAATCGAGACCAGATTGCGCAGCCGCTTTCCGACCACACGCAGGACCTTCAAAGCCACCTCAGGGCTTTTCAGGCACAGGAGCCGGAAATCCTGTTTGCTGACGAATAAGAGGGTCGACTCCACCACCGCCGCTGCCGAGGCCGGATAATTGCCGCCATCGAAAACCGGAAGCTCGGCTATCGAACTGCCCGGCCCCTCAAAAGCGAGAACCTGCTCGCGTCCGCTCGCGGCCATTTTGAAAATCTTCACTTTGCCCGATTCCACGACCCACAGGCCCGGGCACGGTTCGCCTTCGGAGAAAATCATCTGACCGGCCTGGAATTTGCGCGAAGCAGCACGCTCGGTGATGTATCTCAGCTCGTCCTCGGCGAGGTCGGCAAAGAGCGGCGTCTTGCGCAGGATGTGATGCTTCTCAGGATCCGGCATGACGCGGCATTATACCTTCGCCGTGGCGCGATTAAAGTAAGGCGGTGAATTCCTCAGCGGTCATTCCGGCCTGCTTAATATACGGACGCAAGCGTCCCACACTTGAGGTCCCTGCTATGAAAGGGGACTGTGATTCTCAAAACTGGTTTGCTGGGATGTTTGAGGATGTGATGGCTCCCAGTAACGTGATGAACGTAGAACCCTGCTTTGCCGGGGGCTCGTAAAACCTCGGGAGGCTTGAGCGCCGGGAGGCTCGCACTCATGCGGTTTCGAGTACGACCCTGATTTCCTCTTGAACGGCAGGGAGGGCCGGTTTCTTGTCGGCAGGGACAGGGAGCCCGTCTTTGCGAAGGCTCTCGAGGTAGGCGCGGATGGCGTCTTCAGCCATGGCGCGCGCCTCTTCCAAAGTGTCCCCTTCGGTGACGAGCCCGGGGAGAGCCGGGCAGGTAACAACGTAGCCGCCTTCTTCGGCAGGCTCAAATAGCACTGTAAAGGTGTATTCCTCTGAAGGGCCCATCACAGTTAATTTTGAACTCAAAGGGCTGAAATAGAAAGTCAAAAAATTGGCGGAGATCCTTCCCGTCGCGCCAGGCATCGCTCCTTCATCTCCGCGGTCGCCAGGGTCCTTAAGGCGCCGGCGCGAGCGCCGAACGATTCTTCTGAAGGAAAGCTTCGACCGGGCCAATGTCGTGCGCATCGCACAGAATGAGGCGGCAAAATACTTCGGCGGTAGCCACCCGTGGCTCGCGCTTGCCCGCCTGAATGAAAACGGCGCGCGACTCCTTCTTCCGATCCAGGCGCCACAGCTCGAGGGCCTGAAGCGCCAGCATGGCGAGCGAATTGGGTTCGGCGCCAAGCGCTTGGGCACATTCGGCGAGCGAGCCGTCAAGGTCGCGCTGCTTCCAGAGAATGAGAGCCCTCAGCCGGTGTCCCTCGGCGGCGGCCGGTTGGCGCGATTCAAGCGATTCCGCCTGGGCGGTCGCCCCCGCAAAGTCGCCGCGGGCGAGCAACGCCATCCCCAACTGCTCCTCGGCTGGAGCGAAGCCGGGCGCGCGGCGCAAGACATCAGTGAGCAAGTCCACCGCGCGCTTGGAATCGCTCGCTTCATTCACCAGCCTGGCAAGCTGAAATTCGCTTTGCCAATCCCCAGGGTCGAGTTCCAAGGTTTTTTCGAAGAGCTTCCGAGCCTCGCCCGGCTTCCCTGCCCCGAGCGCCATTTGTCCGAGCGCCGAATAAGCGGGCGCGAAATCCGGTTTGACCCGGATTGCCTCCCGGAATTCCACTTCTGCGCCCGACGGATTTTTTCTCTCGGAATAAATTTGTCCCAGCAAATAATGCGCTTCCACGTCGGACGGATCCAACCGCAGGGCCTCCTTTGCTTCGGTAACCGCTCCCACGTCTTCGCCCGCCGCCAGGTCGGCACGCCCGAGCGCCACGTGCGCTGCAGCCGATTGCGGCGTGAGGCGGACAGCTTCAGTGGCCGCCGCCACAGCCTCTTGAGGCCGCCGCGCTTCCAGGTCCGCTTCGGCCAAGCTCAGCCGAATCTCCACCTCGGCCGGCTTGAGCTTCGCCGCCAGAGCGAATTGGGTTGCCGCCAGCTCGAGATACTCGGTGGCATTGCGGGGACGGGCCGAACCCGCTGGAGGTCCCTGCCGGCTCAAGTCCCAGGCAAGCTTGCCGAGGTCAAAGTGCGCGTCCGCGTCGTTCGGGTCAAGCACCACGGCCTTGTTCAACTCTTCGAAAGCCGCCACCCCGCGCCCCTTGCTCCACAACGAAAGAGCCAGCCCGTGATGCGCGCTCGCCAGGCCGGGATCGAGGCCAATCGCTTTGCGAAAGGCGGCTTCGGCGTTGTTTGGGTCGTGAGTCGAGAGCAAGTCGAAGGCATGATTCACGAGTTCAACCGCTTCGCGCGCATCTTCCGGGTTGCCCGCCGGCTTAGCCGCCGGCGCCGGAGCTGGCGATTGCGCCGAAAGCCCGGGGGTAAGGGCCAAGGCGGCCATGATCAAAAACGCCATTCTCGTGTGAAGTCTCGACATTTGGAGGATGCCGCCTCGCGCTACGGAGCCGAGCGGATTTGGCCAGGGTCGCGGATGATGATCTCGGCCCGGCCCTGATAGCTCGTGATGGAGCCGCGGATTTCGACGGTCTCCCCCTCCAGCGTTTGAAGGTTCCCGAATTTTCCCCGGTCGGAGGAAAAAATCACGCTGGTAAAGTTGCAAGCGCGGTAGTCGGGACAAAAGTCAAGGAAGGTGTGGCCGGCGCGCGACGTGTAAACGCGCAGGACGCGCCCCGAGACGCACCCCGTTTCGCCGACGTGCCCGGCGACGTCGTGAAAATCAACACAGGTTCCCGACCCTGCCCGGACCGAGGTTGATGCGCCCACAGGCCCGCCTCTCGCGCCCAGCCGGTAGCCAACCAAACCGCCGATGAGGGCAAGAATCAGCGCCGCAATTACCCATAGGAGAAAAGTTTTCCGCTTCACGCGAGGGTCACTTCTCTTCCCGACGCATCGAGGGCGAGCGCGCCGCGCCTAGCAATCGTGGCTGGCCGGCGCCGACCCAGGCAGTATACCAAAGCGAACTGACGAACGAGATGGCCGCGCTCAGCCGCTCTTCGGCGAGCGGTTGAGCCGCCTTCGAAAACGCGGGGAAAAAGCCCGGGTCGAGATACGTGCGCCCGGCGACGGCGCTTCGGTCAGCGCCCAAAACGTCTTTGCTGCGCCGGTAGCTCGCCAGGTATTCGCCGAAAATGCGCGCCCGCAGGTTCAGGATGGCAGCCGCCGGTTGCGGCGCGAGCTTCAGGCGCCCATTTAATGCGTTGACGAGCTCAGTCTCAAAGCGAGCATGAATGCCCGCTTGATGGGTCAACTGGCCATCGTAATTTGACACCGTGTGCAGCGGTTGGGTGAGGTCGGCGGCATAGTGCGCCACGTAGACCGCGTCGTGGTCCGCGTCGTCCCATCGCTTGTCCTTGAAATCTTTCGTCAGGCGGAGCACGTAGGTTTCGATTTGCCAGATGACATCGCCGTTCCGTTTCTCCAGGGCCGTCGGCGCCCGGTGCTCGCGAAAGAAATGCTCTTCGAGGCGGGGAAACGGATAACGCTCGTTCGCATCCCCATTGATGTAATGATGCGGACGCTCGCTGGGGTCGTCTTTCGCAAGCAGGTCGGGGTCGGTCGAGTGCTCGACGAAATACGCCTGGCGCGACTGGAAGTAGGTGCGAAGCGGCTCGGGCAAATTCTTGCTCGCGAGCTCATTGACCACTTCGTGCGCGCGCCGCCCCCACGGCCATGCCAGGCTCGAAAAGATCAACGGGCTGCTCGCCAGCGCCAACAAAGCTACGAGCTTTTGCCGTTTTGAAGTGGGGTCCATTTTTGCCTACCGCCAGCTCCGCTCCTTGCTCTAACCCTTTCGCGGCCCCCTCGCGCGCCAGGTGAGCCGCCTGGGTAGTGTCTCAATTTGAAAATCCTGTAGAGGGCGGGGGGCCGATCTACAGAACAGGCTCTCGACGCGTGGTCGGGCCTCAGCGGCGTTCGGCCTCCCCGAAACTCCTCGAGCCTCCCGAGAGAGGTTAATAACACTGCTGGATGAAGATACAAGCGGCGGTCTTCTATGACCGCCGACCTTTCCTTTTAATCATTTCGGCGCTCATAGAGCGCCGCTACAGCAAACTGAAACACTACCGCCGCCTGCGTGCACCTTGACTGTCGCATCATGCGGGCGTAACCTGAGAATTGTAAAGGGGGCGTACCGGTTTCGACGGAAGCATTTGTGCTTAGGAGGCATGCCGGGGGACCACACCACCCGCAATCGGCGTGGAACAACACAACTGCCAATGCGCAGTATGCTTACGCTGCCTAATTAAAGGCGGCGCGTCTCCTCCGCTCAGCCCGTGGGGCGGAAAGGGATGTCATCATAGCGGGCTGGCCCGGAGCTAGCTGCCTGGGGGCTTGGGGCGAGAGGCCGTTCGTCGTTTGACGGGCGGTTATCAGGCTAGCCGGCGCCCCGTTATTGCGCGCTCCTGAGGGACGCTGGCGAAATCAGTAGCGAACGCGCTACGCATGTAGTCTCCTGACCGCAGGGCTTTTCGGACGGGGGTTCGACTCCCCCCGCCTCCAACTTAGTCATTTAGAATCATTGGGTTATAGTAATATCGTACCATCGAAAGTGCTGCAACAGGATTCCTCTAGGCCGCGTAGCATGAATTTGGAAAGCCAAATAGAAATCGCCTCAGTCCGTTAAGCTGCTCTTCTCCTGCGTGTTGATCAAACCCAATTGGGAATTGGCCTGACCGGGGCTGGTGTCCCGGTCAAGGTTGATTAGCGGAAATGGATCGATGGACCAATGGCTGCAGCCACCTGAATCGACTAATCCGCTGGGCTCATCTACGGTCGGGTCAGGTGGAAATGGAATTTGAAGTGATAGTCGCCTCTGTTTCCATCATCCGTTGTTTTGCCCCCGCCATTAGTCCTTGGGCATGAGGGGCAACCGAAGTACACGAGGCGGCCGACGGCAGCGCCAGGAATCGGATTTCCACTTGCATCATAGCCGGCTGGAATAGGGTCAACGAACCAGTCCTTGCACCCATCCGAAGCAACGGCATTGCATGTGACCTCGACGAAAGTGGTTTCCGGCGTGGCGGGCTGTGTCCAGTCGGGCGCCATGTAGATCCGGTATTCGTTGCCATCCGTGTTGAAGAAGTGCACGATGGCGGGACATGGAAAACTCTGTCCGGCGGACATGGTGATCATGTCGTAGGAAATCGCCGTGCATTTGTCTTCGATGTGGGCGTTGACGCTATTGATGGTGAAAGGCGGATTGGGCACAGCGGTTCCACCGTCGGCCACTTGAATGGGACTGGTAAAGGCGATGCTGACCTTCCGGTTGAGCGAGCTCAGCGCGTCAAACTGCCAATCTCCCCACACGATGCCGTTGTAACCATTGGTGGTCAGGAAGCTGGTGATGCCATCCACTCCGTTGAAATAGTAACCCGCGCCGTCACTCTGGATGTCCGTGATGGCGCCAGAGGCGTCGGCGCTCAGTAGATTTGTGGTAATGGGCAAATTCTGGAGCACCTGCCTGCCGAAGCCAAACGAAACGACCGCAAGAAGTACCAACAGGAAATTACGCAGTTTCATTTTTCACCTCGTTCTAGATCTTTATCCGCGGCCGTGGACGCTGCAAGAGGCCAGTGTCCATGGTCCTGTGCATCCGCCATTTCAGGCAGAAGGTGGGGCATCCGATGACCTGCAGCCCTAAGACAATTCCCATGGCAAGATCCCATTTTGTGCTGAGCACTGATTTGGTTTTCATTTGAGTTCCCCATGAGTTTAATTCTTAGGTCCGCCTGAAACCAAAATTCCACCGTGGCGGGCATTTCTACTTCTTCGTGCCTACCAGTGCGGACCGGGCGAGGACGACGTTGGCCCTGGCGGCTATCTCCGCCGATTGCCGTTTCTTGCCGTGCCGTGCGTAAAAACGCTCGAGATTGGCGTAGGCATCAGCCAGACGTGAATTCTCAGTACCAGGGCGGGCCTCCTGAATTGCCAACACGCGCTTAAAGAGTT
>QHZO01000018.1:1283-2388 GCA_003224695.1 Acidobacteriota bacterium | reverse complement strand
ATTGAGATAGGTGGCAATGCCAGGATGGTCCGGCCCCAAAGCCCTTTAAGTTATCGCTACGGCTCGAAGATAGAGCGGTTCAACATCGACTTGGTGACTCTGAATTGCCAGTATGTCCGCAAGGTCCATCAAGCACGGGGCAACAGCAGGGTGGTCAGGCCCCAGGACTTTTTCAGTAATCGCCAAGGCAGGCCGAAAAGAGCGTTCAGCCTCCGCATAGCGGCCCGATTTGTAGTCGAGAGTGCCGAGATTGTTGAAGACGAGCGCGACTTCAGCGTGTTCAGGCCCAAGGATTTTCTGGAAGACCGGAAGCGCCTGGTTGTAAAGTTGCTGGGCTGCTTCATTCTTACCTTGCAGCGAATACAGTCCTGCCAGATTCTTCGACGCTCTGGCAGTCTCAACGCTCTCAGGGCCACGCACTTTCTTCAGAATTCCCAACGAGTGGATGAACAGCGGCTCGGCCTTAGCATATTTGCCTTCCATCTGATAAAGGAGCGCAAGATTTCCCTGTCCGATTGCCACCGTGGGATGTTCCGGGCCCAAAACATTTTCCAAACTGGCAAGCGACTGGAGATAAAGGGGCTCAGCTTCTAAAAAGCTGCCGCGGTTGGCATGGCACCGCGCTAGATTCAGGCCGGCAATGGCGAGAGCGGGATCATCCGCCTTGGAAACTTTTTGAAGGATCGCGATGGCTCGATGATGCAGCGGCTCAGCCTCAACATACTGGGCCTCGTCTTCATCGATCTCCGCAAGGTTTTCGAGGTCCCGCGCCACCGAGGGTTGCTTTTCACCCAGGTTTTTTTCGTCCTGCGTCAGGGCCTTCCACCCCATCTGCTCTGCGGAGGTGTATTTGCCCATGACGCGATAGAGCACCGCCAGGTTATTCAGACTGGTGGCAAGGTGCTCATCGGGGGCTACAAATGCCTCTGCGAGGCGAAGTGCGTCTAAGCCAAACATCTCAGCCTCAGCATAATGGCCCGCCTCGTAGGCTCTTTCACTGGCACTATTCAATTCCTCCCAAGACGATGGAGAACTGCTCTGCCCCCAAACGGATGCGGAACCGGAACTCATCCCAAGAATTCCTGCCAACAATACGATTCTGCAC
>QHZO01000018.1:0-1092 GCA_003224695.1 Acidobacteriota bacterium | reverse complement strand
GTGTATAATCGGACCACTTGCAAAGCATTACCCGGGTGTGAAACGTGAAAACGGAAAGCGCTAGTGTTTCTCGGTTTCGGTTTGGGGCTTTTGAACTGGACCTCAGAACCGGAGAATTAATCAGGGGCAGAAACGTCATCATCTTACCGCCTCAGCCCTTAAGAATTCTTACCCTCTTAGTCAATCACCCCGGCGAACTTGTGACACGAAATGAAATTCAAGAACAGATTTGGGGCAACGATACTTTTGTAGATTTTGAGAACGGCCTGAATTATGCCATCAATAAGATCCGTGCCGTGCTCGGAGACAATGCTGACTCACCTCGATACATTGAAACGCTTCCCCGGCGAGGCTATCGCTTTATTGCTCCGGTGAATGGCCACGTAGATCAAGCCGCTACGGAAACGTGTGAGCCGCCTGCGCAGGCCGCAGAGGCGCCGGTTGCCGGACGTCGTCCGGTATGGAAGCTTGCCATTCCGACAACGATAATCGTTATGGTTGCTGCGGTTGGGTATCTGCTCAGGCCCACGATACCTCCCCCCAAGGTATTGCGCACGGTCCAGATAACAAGCGATGGTNGGATTGCGGATTTATTTTTCGGAGATAGTGGATGGCCATTGGACGCCCGTTGTTGCTCCCGCGGCCGGGGGAGAATCGGTCCCAATCTCGACGCCTTTTCGCGATGCCTTCGTTTTGGACATATCGTCTTCCGGGTCCGAATTGCTGGTAGAGAGCCTGGAATCTCAGCGCAAGGACAATGTATTGTGGGCCTTGCCGACGGTTGGTGGTGTTCCACGCCGATTGGGTAATCTCCCGATAAGCTCGCAAGATGCAGCGTGGTCTCCAGACGGGAGCGCCATAGTCTATGTGAAGGATAATGGTGACCTCTATGTTGTGAACAGCGATGGGACGGCATCACGCAAGTTACTGAGCCCGCCCGGCGCACCGTATTTACCGCGCTGGTCTCCGGACGGAAACAGCATCAACTTTAGCCTGGCCAATTTCAAGTCGAATACTCTTTGGGAAGTTTCGGCCGATGGGACGAATCCTCATCCCATTCTTCCCGCGTGGGACTTCTCCGGTGCAGCCTGT
>QHZO01000172.1 GCA_003224695.1 Acidobacteriota bacterium | reverse complement strand
CTCGACGTCCGGGAGTTGCAGCTTGAAGGGCGAAAGCGGCTGGCCGCGCGCGACTTTGTGAACGGGGTTCGCCTCGGGCCAAATGAGAAATTCGGGTCGTAGCGCGGCCCTTTACGGGCCGCGGCATTTTGATCCGCGTGTGATCGAGCCTCGCGAAGGACCGCAGCCCGCAAGGGGCTGCGCTACGAGGCGCTAAGGGCGAGATTGGCTCATCACTTGGACATGACGTCGGGAAGAACCCGCAACCAATAGTCTCTCCTGCCCGAGTTTTCGCTTACCAAGTTCTTCGCCAGGTCGAATCCGGCCGAGGCTTTGCGGTGGATTTGCTCCAAGCTCCCAAGGCGGCCGCGCTCTCGGCCAGGGACCTCCGCTTGGCTACGGAATTGGTTATGGGCGTGTTGCGCGCGCACGGGGACCTCGACCGAACCATCGAAGAAATTTCCGGGAAGCCGCTTTCACATTTCGACCCTGAGATCGCGACGGTCCTCGGCCTCGGAATATTTCAGATCCGCTACCTCACGAAAATTCCCAAGCGCGCGGCGGTGGACGAAGCCGTGGAACTGGCAAAATTTGCCAAGCGGCGTTCGGCTGCCGGCCTTGTGAACGCCGTGCTGCGCAAGTGCGAACCGGGCGGCGCCGAAGGATTGGTGGAAAGGGCCGGAGAGGAATGGACCCGCCGAGCCTTGCGCTCGCTCCCCTCATGGCTTCGAGCGCGGTGGGAAAAGAATTATGGGAGGGAAGCGATGCAGGCGCTCGCTCGCGCGAGCCTTGCCGCCCCGCCTGTGGTTCTGCGCGTCAAAAGCGCCGAAGCGTGCGAGGAGGCAGCGCGCCGATTGGAGCTTGGCGGCGTGCGCACGCATCGCGCAAAGTTCTCGCCACTCGCCCTGGTTGTGGATTACCAGGCGTCTCGAAATCGCGGAGCGGAGCTTGAAGCAAATCCTTACGATGCCATCAGGGAAGCGGGCGTCATTCAGGACGAAGCGTCGCAGTTAGTCGCGCAATTGCTTGAGCCGGGGCCGGGCGAACTTGTTCTCGACTTATGTGCGGCGCCGGGAATAAAAACCGGACAAATCGCTCAGGCGCTCGGGCAGGGAAAAATTGTCGCCGCGGACCGCAGCGTGGCGCGCGTCCGGACCATGCGCCGCCTGCTCAAGGGCATTGTTCCGCCAGAGGTCGAGGTTTTGTCCGTCCGCCTCGACGCTTCGGCGAAGCTCCCTTTCAAAGTCCTCTTTGACCGCATTTTAGTGGACGCGCCATGCTCGGGAACCGGAACGCTCTCCAGGAATCCCGAGATCAAGCTTCGGCTCGGTCCAGAGGATTTGCCCCGGCTGGCCCGGCTTCAGGAGCGGATGCTTGGGCAGGCTCTCGAAGCTCTCGCAGTCGGGGGGCGGCTGGTCTATGCAACGTGTTCGCTCGAGCCGGAAGAAAACGAAAAGGTCGTCGAAAAAGTCCTCTCCAATTTGAGCGGGTTTCGGATCGTCTCGCGTGACGAACATTGCGTGGAATTTCCCGCCTGGAGCGCTCTCCTCGGCGAAGAGGGCTTCCTGCGCACGCGCCCCGACCGCGACGGCATGGACGGTTTCTTCGCCGCGGTCATCGAACGCCAGCTGTAGCGGCGAGCTGCGTCTCGCCGCTTTCGCGTATCAAACTGCGGCGAGCGTAGTGTCTCAATTTGAAAATCCTGTGGCGGCGGTCTATCCCTCGACACGCTCGGGACGGTGAGCGAAGTCGAACCGTGACCGCCGACCTTTCCTTTTAATCATTTCGGCGCTCCCCGATGGAATCGGGGTAAACTCCAAGCGCCGCTACAGCAAACTTAGACACTACCGCGGCGAGGCACAGCTCACCGCTACAGTTGCAGCCATGATATAATTTGATGATTGGTGTTGCGATGATTCAGGGCGTAGAAGAACTCGAAAAAGAGCTGTCGGAGCTCAAGGGCCGCGCGAGCGACCTGCGGAGTTTTCTTTGACGTCCCCCAACAACGCCGCCAACTTGAAATCCTCGAGAAAAAGGTAGCGCAGCCGGATTTTTGGCAGGACCGGCAAGCGGCCGAAAAGACTCTTGCCGAGCGAACGCGCCTCGAAGGGCTGATTGGCAAAGACGCGAAGCTCGGGCGGCAGCTCGCGGACCTCGAAGCCTATCTCGAGCTGGCGAGGGAGGGCGAAGAAGTCTCCGCCGACTTCCGCGCCGGACTCACCGTCTTGCGGGAGGACGTGCAAGCGCTCGAGACCGCGCTGTTGCTCTCCCGCGAGCAAGACCCGCTCAATGCTATCGTCTCGATTCACCCGGGGGCGGGCGGGACCGAGTCGCAGGACTGGGCGGAGATGCTGCTGCGCATGTATCGCCGCTGGGCGGAGCGCCACGGGTTCAAATTCACGGTGCTCGAATACCAGCCGGGGGAAGAGGCGGGGCTGAAGTCGGTCACCTTTACGGTTTCGGGCGACTACGCGTACGGATTGCTGACCTCGGAGATCGGCGTGCACCGCCTGGTGCGGATTTCGCCGTTCGACCAGGCGGCGCGCCGCCACACCTCCTTCGCATCCGTCTTTGTCAGCCCTGAAATTGATGACTCGATTAATATTGATATCAAGCCCGATGAATTGAGGGTGGAGACCTATCGCTCCACCGGGCGCGGCGGCCAGCACGTCAACACCACCGACTCCGCCGTGCGCATCACCCACCTGCCGACGAAGACCGTGGCGCAATGCCAGAACGAGCGCTCCCAGCACCGCAATCGCGAGATGGCCATGAAGGTCTTGCGGTCGAAACTATATGAGCTCGAGATCGCCAGGCGGCGAGCGGAATCCGAGAAGCTCGAAAAGTCCAAGCTCGACATTGATTTTGGCAGCCAGATCCGCTCTTACGTTCTCCACCCCTACCGGCTGGTGAAAGACTTGCGGACGAAAGTTGAAATCGGGGACACCGACCGCGTCCTCGATGGAGACCTGGATCCGCTCATCAAGGGTCGAGAGTCAAAGGTCGAAAGTCGAAGCCTGCGACTGCGTACTCTCAACTCCGAACTCTGAACTCTCCCCTGCGTGGGAAACAGCCGCGGCCCGGCGGATCAACAACGCACAATTTTCTCGCGATGATGCTGGACCCGAGCGGTGGCGTGGCGGGTATCCACGACCAGGGCCGAGTGTTTGACGATGTTCTCGTAATCGTAAGA
>QHZO01000171.1:8696-33220 GCA_003224695.1 Acidobacteriota bacterium | reverse complement strand
TCTTTCTCCATTGGCCAATTCTACTCCTTCGCAAATGCTCCTCGCTTCGCCGGCTGACGCGGGACGGAGCAAGATGCTGGTGACGCTTCGACCGACCTCAACGCGCCCGCCCCGAGAGGTAATAAAGTCGCGCGCCGCCTCGGCGTAACACTCGCTCAACCCCATGCGCGGGATGCCCAGGCAGGAATCCTCCGCCGATTGAAAAAGCGCCAGGCGAAGAACGCGCTCGAAAATGCTGGCGGAAGCCACTCTCGGGTCTTCGTTCATAGCCGCGATGCAAATCAAGTCCCAGAATTTGCGGCAAGCATCCTCGGATTGACCGAGCTGCCTCAACCATCGGGCGACCGTCAAGCCGCTGGGGCGCTCGCTGCTCTCCTCCGGCCGGCTTAGTCGGGGCGAAGCGGGCGCGCCAAGCCCGTTAGCCGATGAAAGCCATCGCCCGAGGCGAGCAATTTCGAGCTTTTCTCCGGCGGCAAAACTATCCGAGGCCAGCACGCCCAGCACGAGATGCCAGGGCGCGGGCCAATCGGGACATTCGAGCGAGGTCACGCCGCGGCCGGGTTCGATGAAAGGGACGTGGAGCCGCGGCTGAAACGCCACGCGGTCGGCTGTGCCGATGGTTTCGAGGAACCGGCGAGTCTCATGATAGCAGCCCATCATCAAGTGTTGTCCGTTGTCCACGACCGAGCCGGTGGCCGAATCCACAAACGACCGGGCGCGTCCGCCGAGATAGGGCTTCTGCTCGAAGAGCCGCACGCGCCGGCCCGCCTCGGCAAGCGCCACACCGGCCGCCAAGCCCGCAAATCCCCCACCGACAATGAGAACATCATCCGCCACGGGACATGCCAGGAGCGACGAATCAACCTCTCGTCACTTGTGCCATTCGCCGCCGACGTAAACCGAAAGCGCCGTCCAGAATTTGACAGGGCGCGAGAGGCGAATCGGTTTGCCGAAGACGTTATAGGCCCGGCGCTCGATTTGCCGAAGCAATCGCCAATAAATGGCGCCCATGATTTCCGCCGCGACAAGCGACCGCCGGTCTTCTTGAGCCAAGTTCCGGCGCGCGTTTCGGAAGAACTGCCGCGCCCGATCGCATTCGAATTGCATCAGCTCGACGAACGAATCGCTCATCCGGCCCTCGACGAGTGACGTTGGCTCGACCCCGAAGCGTTCCAGGTCTTCGCGCGGCAGATAAATCCGGCCGCGACGGGCGTCGCTTTGAAGGTCGCGGAGGATGTTGACAAGTTGTAAGGCTGTGCCTAGATCGAGCGCGTAGTCGCGCGCCCGCGGATCGCGATAGCCGAAGATCTCAATGCAAATCAAGCCGATCGTCCCGGCGACGCGGTGGCAATAGACCTCGAGTTCGTCAAAAGTATGGTAGCGAACTGCCGAGCGGTCCATGGCAAGGTCCATCTGGAGACCGAGGATGAGGTCCTCGAACGGCCGGCGAGGGAGGCGATAGCGGCGGATGGCGTGGGAGAGGGCAGAAAGCTCCCGCCCCGCTCGAGCCTCGCCGTGATTCGGAACGGCGCCCGAATAGCAGCGGTCAAGAGCCTCGCGGTGAAGAGCGATTTCGCGCGCCGCGCGCTCGGGTGAAAAGGCGCCGTCGGCCAAGTCGTCGCCCCGGCGGGCAAAGGCATAGACCGCCTCCACGGCCTCCCGTTTTTCGCGCGGCAAGAAGATGAAAGAATAGTAGAAATTTGTCGCCAGAGCGTTTGTCAACCGAGGGTTGGAAGTTGCCGCGCTCGAAACCGCCATGATTTTTGGCAGAAGGCCGTTCCGTCCCGCAACCGTTCAGCGGGTACGCGTGGGCCCCGTGCGGGATGCTCCCGCGGGCTCAACTTGTTCGCGGCCCGCCTGCATTGTCGGCGGACCCGACGCGGCGCCCAGCGGCCGGCGAGCACGCCAATACAGACGCGCAAAATCCATTCTAGTGAGTTGGGGCCGATGGTTGAATACGTCGAAGTTCGCGGCTTCCATGCGTTCGAGAATCGTCCACCCGCCAAGCCACGTGAGCCGAAGCTGGCGGCGGAGTTCCGGCACGACTTCCTCCGGAAGGCCCCGGCCGAGGTCGAAGAAATTCCGCGTTCGCGCCACCTCGAACGCCATCAGGCTGCGGAAGCGCCCGTCGAGCTGCCCCGTGCGCAAGTCGTCGAGCGAAACATCAAACCGGGCGAGGTCTTCCATCGGCAGGTAAACGCGGTCGCGGGCAAGGTCCACGCCGACGTCCTGCCAGAAATTGGTGAGCTGTAGCGCCGTACAAATATGGTCGGAGAGCTCAAAAAGCCTGCGGTCGCGGTGACCGAACAATTCCAACACCAGGCGGCCGACCGGATTCGCCGAGCATGAGCAATAAGCCAGGAGCGATTCGAAATTCGGGTGCCGGTTGGATCGCACGTCGGATTCAAACGCCTCGAGCAAATTCACCAGATGCATTTTCGACAAGCCGAAGCAGCGCACCGCGTCCGCAAGAGCGATGAACACCGTGTCGTTGGGGCGGGGGTTCCCGGCGCAGCAAGCTTCAAGCCGCGCGCGCCAATCGGCCAGCGCTTGGAGGGGCGATTCTCCGATTGCTGGAGTCCGATGGACACCATCGGAGTCCCGACATCGGACTTGAATCGCCCCTACGGCCTTCGGCTCGTCGGCAAAATCGTCGGCGCCGCGGGCGAAGGCGTAAATCGCCGCCAACGCGTCCCGCTTGTCGGGGGGGACAAGGCGGGACGCCACAGGGAAATTCTCGTAATGACGCCGGGCCAGTTTCCGGCACTCCGCGTACGCCGTGCGAATCTCCTGGTCAGAATTCCTCATCGGGAAGCCACGGCTTCAAGCATCGCCCCATTATAGCCTGCCTGACGGCGGGCAGGGCAGACCGCCTGTACACCAAACTGAACCACTATCGAAACTCTCTTAACATGCGGCACGCGAACTTGACAGCGCTCGACCGCGGTTTCTATAATTCCCAAGGCGGAGAAATAGATTATCTTGGCTGTCGAGCGGGAGTAACTCAGCGGTAGAGTGCGACCTTGCCAAGGTCGAAGTCGCGGGTTCAAATCCCGTCTCCCGCTCCATAAGTACAGTGGCGAGTGAATAGTGACGAGTGGCAAGCAAGACTCCGCTTTAGGCCCTTTTTTTGCTCGCCACTTGTTACTCACCGCTTGCCACTGCTGTTGAGGCGCGGTACCCAAGTGGTAAGGGAGAGGTCTGCAAAACCTTTACGCGTGGGTTCGATTCCCACCCGCGCCTCCAATCTTCCGACTGGAAGATTTCTTGCCCCCAAGCCCCGGTCCAGTTCTGGGCGACGGCCCTGAAAGGACGGCGTGGCTGCTCTAGTTTTGCACTTGCTCCTCTCCGCCTGCTCCGCTCTGCGGAGCCACCGAGGATGCTTGAGCCCGTTCCCGGTGAACGTCGTCCAAGGTTTAATGAAAGAGATTGCACAGACACAGTTCGGCACGATAGACTAATTATCGGGCAGGCGTTCCCCGCAAGAATGCCTATGGGATCCGACAACAGGACTGATTGGTCGCGTGGGTTGGGCGCTAGCCGGCCACTGCGCAAATACCCTCGGCTGGACGTGGAGTTCACCGCCGAGTACGAGGCTGGGTCGGCGGCTGCGTCAAAGCCGATGAAGGTCTTGACGCTCGGGGGCGGAGGCCTTTTCCTGGGCGTGGCAGAGCCCCTCGCTCCTGGAACTGAGGTTTCCCTCCGCTTCCGCCCGGGACGCCGGCTGCACTTCGTCGAGACCAAGGCTAAGATCCTGTACCATGTCCCTGGGCGTGGGATTGGGCTTGAATTCACACAGATCTCTAGCGAGCACCGCCAGGCGATCCTTCGCTTCATTCACCAGAAGATGGAAGAGAACCGCAAGTTCCCACGCGCGCCACTTGCGGTCCAGGTCCAATATCCGGGTGGAGTGGCGATTGGATTTTCCCGCGACATTAGCCTCGGGGGAATGTTCATCGAGACTTCGGAGAAGTTCGACCCAAATTCCTCCGTCGGCCTGCGATTTCACGTGGACGACTCCGGCCGGATAGTCATTGCCACAGCGGAGATTCGATACATTATCCACAAGCTCGGCATGGGAGTGGAATTCCGCGAGGTTTCGCCCGAGGACCGTGGCCGTATCGAGTTCTACGTAAAGGCAGGGAAACCAGGCGTGCCGGAGCGGCGGGGGCCCTAGCTCCACCGGGCGCCATAGAGGATTCTCACATCCGAGCGCGTCCCGCCGCGGACGATCACGGCGTTTCCGGTCTTCCGTACTTCCCGACGGCAGAAGAGTAATGCAGATTGCCTCTCCCGTTCCAGATATTTTCCGAAGCAGCTTCCGCCCGCGAAAAGGCAAGGTTCTCGCCGGGGCCGATTCGGCCCTGGACCGGAGAAGTTTGAAATGATCAGGTCCGATCCGGCAGATGCTGATCAATAAATTGGCTTATTAATTGGCGTGATTGAGACGATAGCCCCTGGAATATCACCCCTACGCGGCCCGGGGTGTCCATGCGAAGGACGCGCGCTCTAAGGACCAGCGCCGGGCGGGTAGGTTCCAAGTTGAAATGCAATTCCATTTCTTCATTCAGCCGGAGGTGCGCCAGTAGGTCGAGCAGCATGCCCGTGGTTCCAAGGTTGACGCTCGTCGCCTGAAAGCGCGTAAGGCCCTTGACGCATTGGACGTTCGTGCGGAAACTCAGGCGCCGCTGGCCTCGCCGCTCGGCTCGAAGCGCTCGCGTCAGGTGCTTGAAGAAGGGCGCCAGGTCGTCCGCATGCATGGGGCGCTGAAGCATCGAGATCTCCCCTGCCTCCGGCGCGGCTCTTCCTCGGCCTCGCGTGCCCGTCAGAAGAGTCACACTCGATTGGCTGTTCAGCCTGGAGTTTCGCACCACTCGGGCAAACCCCTGACGAGAGAAATTGGGCAGCACGGGCGAGATGACCACCGCCTCGAAGTGTTCGTTGCTGACGCGCTCGACTGCGCGTTCGTAGCTCCCGGCCTCCACAAGTTCGCCGCCTGCGAAAAGCGCTGCCTGCTCGAAGATCTCGAGCAGTCGCGGCTCGTTGTGAACGAGAAGGAGTCGAAAGCGAGGGCGGGTCATCTGCCTCCACAAGCGCGTCGGGATACGAGCCATGATACTTTGAATTGCCCGCCGGTGAAACGCCGTAGCGCGCCAATGAAAGTTGGCTCGATCGGCGACCAGGCTGGCCGTCTCGCGAAATTACTCAACTGGATATCACGGCCGGTCCATTTCACATTCAAGAAACGAAGCTGCGCCGGCGATGCGACAAAAGCTGTTGCCAGGGCGAGGCCGCTGCGCGTAAACTTGTTTAGCTTAAGGACCCTGGCGAACCAGAGGCCGCCTGATGCCTGCCGAGAAACGCCGGTCGGAACGATTGATGCTCACCGTCCCGCTGCTGGTCACGGGGACAGACTCGCAAGGGAGAAGATTCAATGAAGATGCCCGTACGGTCATCCTCAATCGCCATGGAGCGTTGATTCAAATCACGCGTCCACTCCTGTCTGGCCAGAAACTTCGGATCGTCAATGCCTTGTGCCACCTCGAAGCCGAGTTTTCGGTGGTGGGCCCCGTATCTCCCCGCACCGAAAAGGGAGGCCAATGGGGCGTCGAATATTTGAACGGGCAGAAGAATATTTGGGGCATTCAGTTCCCACCTCCTTCGGGCGACCGCGCCGAGCCGTCCGGCGTGCTCGAATGCCGCAAGTGCCACACGGCGGAGCTGAAACGACTCTCCTTGATAGAAGTCGAGGTCTTGGAAACGTCGGGCATCCTTAACAAGGCGTGCGAAAAATGCGGCTCCAACACGCCCTGGGGATATGCCGAGAAGCAGCTCTCCATGTCCGCGCCAGCCGGCGAAGCGCAAATGCTTAAGGAATCCGGCTTCACCCGGCCCTCCGACCTCCGCCGCCACACCCGAGTCTCCATGCAACTTCCCATCCTGGTACGGGATTACTACGGGGGCGTGGAGATTACCAAGAGTGAAAACATGTCCAAGGGCGGATTCTGCTTCGTGAGTGAAAAGAATTACCAAATGGGGGCAGGCATCATGGTCGTCTGCCCTTACAGTTTCACCGAGGAAGCGATCGAAGTCCCAGCCCGGGTGGTCCGGCGCAGGGAAGTCTCCGACACCCAAGCCAAGATTTATGGAGTTCGGTACGAGCAGCCGCGCTGATCGGCGCTTGAGGCGCCTTTTCCGCCGCGAGCGGCTCAATGCGCCGTCAAGCCGGCCCATTCCTGCCAATTGGCGGCCGCTTGCGCCGTCTGCTCCATTTCGCGCGCAGCAGCCACGTGTTCCGGATAGTTCACAACACGCAACTCGAAGGAAAACCGATTGCCGGCCCCCGAGGCATCGTGCAGGCCGTCAGTCAGCCGGTCGGCGACGCGTTGAGCGTCCACGCCTCGCACAGCCGGTAGCAGAATCCCGAAAACTCCCCAAGAGAACAGGTAGATCGAATCTTCTCCGCGTAATTTACGAATCATGGCCTTGGCCGCGTCCCCAATTGCCGTCGAGCAGTCTTTCGGGTCTTCGAGTGCGGGGGCGAACTTGAGTTGAACGACTACGAGAGAAAGGGGCCGCTGAAGGCTGACGGCTCGCCGAAACTCCATCGCCAGCCGGTCCTGGAAGTGCTCAAAACGCGGAAGGGTCTCGAGCAAATCGGCGCTGGCCTGCCTCAGCAGCCCCGTGGCCTCTGTGCGCTCCTCTTCGAGGCGCGCGCGCAGCCGCCGAATCATCACTTGCCGCTCGATGAGATAGCCAATCAGAAGCAAGCTCAGAGTGCAGAAACCTATAAAGGCCCGGCGCACCCATGGGCCGCTCAGCGGGACAGGGGTGGAGAAAGCGGCGGGATAAGCCAGCAGAGCGAGGCCTCCTGAAAAAATGACAATCATGGCGATGGCCAGAATCCAAAGCTGCGCGTCCCGTTGGTCGATTTTCGAAGGGTCCATCCGGTCAAAGATGTTCATCAGCACTCCCTTTCTTCGGATTCCTCGGGGCCGATTTCCGGCAGCTTCCCTCCCCTTGATCATCGGATGTTTGACGAGGATTCCTTAATACGGAAGTGTCCCCATGCAAGAAGTCAACCACTTGGGCAAAGATCGAATCTCAACAAACAGATGCCTGGCGTTCGAGGCTCTTTCGCTGTGGGTAGTTTCGAAATGCGCGCCGCCGATGAAGGCAGGAAGGGAGTCCGGAAATGTTGGATGCAAAGAGAGTCCGCCAGGCCGCGTGCGTGGTGTTTCTGGCGATGGCGAGCGTGGCCGCGATGCATGTCTTAGCCGGTCAGGACATTTCGCCGGGCCGCCGGGACTTCGCTGCGCAGGCCAGCGCGCAGCCCGCTCCGCAGGGAATCGAGCCGTTGACCCCGGCCATATCCGAGAAACAAAAGCGCGACCTGCTCAAATATAACTTCGGACAAATGAAGAAGGACGCGGAAGAACTCGCCACCCTGGCCAAATCGCTTGAAGACGACCTCGAACATTCCAATCAGAATGTCCTTTCACTTGGCGTTATCTCGAAAGCCGAAAAGATTGAAAAACTTGCGAAGAAAATAAGATCCACCGCGAAGGAATTACCCCCCGAACCTTTACCCGACGGAAGACGGTAGCTGCCTCTATAGGAAAAGTGGGGCGAGGACGAGTGTGATCGTGGAGAGAAGCTTGATGAGGACGTGGAGCGAGGGCCCCGCCGTGTCTTTGAACGGGTCGCCCACCGTGTCTCCGACCACCGCCGCTTTGTGCGCTTCCGAGCGCTTGCCGCCGTACTGGCCGGTTTCGATGAACTTCTTGGCGTTGTCCCAGGCGCCGCCGCCGTTATTCATCAACGTCGCCATCAGGATGCCGCCGATGGTCCCTACCATCAACAGAGCGGCTACCGATTCCGCCCCGATGCCGGGCCCATAGGTGGAACGGAAATAACGGAACGAGAATCCCACGGCCGTGGGCATGCCGATCGCGAGCAGGCCGGGCACCACCATCGCCTTGAGCGAGCCAATGGTGACGATGTCCACGCAGCGGCCGTAGTCGGGCTTGGCGGTGCCTTCCATGATGCCTTTGTTCTCCCGGAACTGTCTCCGTACTTCCTCGATCACGTAGTAGGCCGCACGGCCTACGGCTTTAATCGCGAACGAGCTGAATAGAAATACCAGCATGGCGCCGAGCAGCGCCCCGACAAAGACGGGCACGCGCCCGATGTCCACGATTCCCTGATACCTCGGCAGGAGTTCTTTCACGCGGTCAATGTAAGCGTTGAAAAGCAGGAAAGCGGCGAGCGCCGCCGAACCAATGGCATACCCTTTGGTCAGCGCCTTCGTGGTGTTTCCCACCGCGTCGAGCCGGTCGGTCTTCACCCGAATCTCCTCCGGCTGCTTCGACATTTCGATGATGCCTCCGGCGTTATCTGTAATCGGCCCGAAGGTGTCCATGGCAAGAATGTATGCGGCGGTCGAGAGCATGCCCATGGTGGCGATGGCCGTGCCGTAAAAGCCGCCACTGGAGGTCCGGCCCAAGCCTTCGTAACCGAGGTAATAGCTAATGAGCAGGGCGGCCGAGATCGCGAGCACCGGGAGTGCCGTGCATTCCATCGCCACAGCGAGGCCCGTAATAATGTTCGTCGCGGGACCGGTCTTGGAGGCTAAGGCGATGGACTGCACCGGCCGGTAGCGATATTCGGTGTAATACTGAGTGATCCAGACAAAAGCGTAGCTCGTGAGGATGCCCGCGACGCCGGCAGCGAAAAGCCAGAGGTTTGCGGCGAGCATCAAGTGGACCGCCACATAGAATCCCGCCATGGCGAGAAGGGTGGTCACCAGGTACCCCCGATTGAGAGCCTTCATCGGGTCTTCGTCCTCGCGCGCCTTCACAATGTAGATGCCCACGACGCTCGCGATCAGACCGAAGGCGCGAGCCATGAGCGGAAACAGAATCCCCAGTAAGCCGAATTGCTTATAGAGCGCCACGCCCAAAATCATGGCGCCGATGTTCTCGGCCGCCGTGGATTCAAACAGGTCTGCGCCGCGGCCCGCGCAGTCGCCGACGTTGTCACCCACCAAGTCGGCGATGACGGCGGGATTGCGCGGATCGTCCTCCGGAATTCCCGCCTCGACTTTCCCCACCAAATCCGCGCCGACGTCGGCCCCCTTGGTGTAAATCCCGCCCCCGAGCTGCGCGAACAGCGCCACCAGACTCGCCCCAAATCCAAACCCCACAATTTGCGCCGGAACTTGCTCGGGACTCTCTAGCCCGCCGTAGAACAGGAACAACAATCCGACGCCGAGCAACGACATGGCCACCACGGTCAATCCCGAAACAGCCCCGCCTCGAAGAGCGATTTGCAAAGCCCGGTTCAGGCTGCTGCGAGCGGCGCTGGCCGTCCGGATGTTGGCGCGAATAGACACGTACATTCCCGTGAATCCTGCAAAACCCGAACACACCGCCCCAACCAGAAACCCCACGGTGGTCTTCCAAGCTAATTCAAAATCCGAGCGGACATAAAGCAGGAACAGAATGACGGCAACGCCGGCGCTCATCAGGTAAATCGTCTTGTATTGGCGGCGAAGGAAAGCCTCCGCACCCTCTTTGATCGCGTTCGAAATTTCTTGCATGGCTTCTGTCCCGGTATCAGCAGACAGGACCTGCCGCGCGAATAATCCGGCCACCAGGAGAGAAAGCACGCTGATGGTGAGGATGGCAGGCAAAAAGAAGCTGTCGGGCAAGGCAAAGACGACGGCAAAGTTCAATGGCGCTCCTTAAGTCCTTCGTTATTCGGCCCTCGAGGCAGGCCAGAACAGTATTCAGTTCTTGGGTAGGGTTCCCTCGACAGAAAACATTGGTTCTCGCAAGACAATTTTTTATAACACATATAAAAATTTTTCGTCAAGGAAGATTACCGAGTGCGTCGCCGTCACCCTGGCCTGGATAGCCCAAGGTCAACCTTCCACCGAGTCCCTCGCGTAAGCCTTCGCGGTATGTATAATGTGGCTATGATGGAAGGGTTGGCACGGCCAAGGCACCCGGAGCCGGGCGTCGAACTTCTCAGTTATTATCGGGAACTGCTCGAAGGGTTTGGCCCTCAAGGCTGGTGGCCTGCCCGGACACGTCTGGAAGTAATTCTGGGCGCCATCTTGACGCAGAATACGTCTTGGAAAAACGTGCGGATAGCGATCAGACGACTCCGCCGGGCGGGTTTGCTCAATCAGCGGAGGCTCGGCCGAGCTTCTCAATCGGAGCTTGAAGAGGCGATCCGGCCTGCCGGTTTCTTTCGCCAGAAGGCCCGAACCATCCGACATTTCGTTTCCTGGCTTGACCGTTCTTACGGCGGCTCGCTCCACCGCATGTTCCGGCGGCCGCCCGAAGAGCTGCGTCGAGCCTTGCTGGGCATTAAAGGTCTCGGCCCGGAAACAGCGGACGCAATTCTCCTTTACGCTGGACGAAAGCCATTCTTCGTTGCCGACGGCTACACGCGGCGCATCCTCGCGCGTCACGAATTGCTGAGGCCGCGGGCCGGCTATGAAGAAGCCCAAGCCTACCTGCACCAGCACTTGCCGCGGGACTCCGGCCTCTTCAATGAGTATCACGCGCTGCTGGTAGAGGTTGGCAAACGCTACTGCAAACGCTCGGCGCCAGAGTGTGCTGCCTGTCCGCTTGAGCCGTGGCTTCCGCGCCGGACGGAGCGAGCCGGCCTGCCCACTGCGGCAACCGCGCGTCAGGGCGAATGGGTTTAGCCGGGTGCTGAAAGGACGCTTATGAAGGAGGAGCGGCGACGCAATCGGAAGCGCCTCTTAATTTTTCTGCTGGTAGTTGTTCCGGCTCTGCTGATCCTCGCCTGGAGCCAGGCATCGCTTAACCTGAGCCCGCTCCGGCCGACGAGCGCCAATGAAACCATCCTGCTTCTCGCCCTATCCTCGCTCATTTTTTTAGCGCTAGTCATCTTTGGCCTGATCCTCGCCCGCATTTTGCTGAAACTCTACGTCGAGCGCCGCCAGCATCAACTGGGCTCACGCTTCAAAACCAAGCTGGTGGTGGCGTTTCTTGCGCTTTCCCTGGTCCCTGTCTGTTTCCTTTTCGCCTTTGCATACGGGCTCCTTAACCGCAGTATTGACAAATGGTTCGGGATGCCTTTCGACACGGTGCGCCGGGATGCCGACGGCATTGTGAAGGCTTTTGACGAGGTTTCAGAGCAGCGCACCCGCCACGACGCGGCCGACCTCGCCTCTGATCCAGCATTGCGCGAAGCGCTTCTCAAGGGCGACCAGCGGGCGGTCGAGGCGCGTTTCGCCGACGAAGTGGCGGCCCGCGAGCTTGTCGCTGCGGTCTATTTCGACGCCAACGGCCGCGCCTTGGCGCGGGCCGGCGAGCCTTTCCCAGACTCGCCGCTCCTCGCCGAAGAATTCCCTCCCCTTGCCATCGGCCAATCGCCCCAAGCTTCAGTTTACAGGCGGCTCGACACCGGCGACGGGGAGTTTCGGCTGGCCGCTCAGACGCTACCCTGGGCTGGGAAACCCGCGGGCACGGTGGTGGTGGTGAGGCGATCCCGCTATGCCATTCGTCAAATGGCGGAGCAAATCCGCCAGGAGGCCGCCAAGTACGACCAGATTACGCGTGAGCGCAAAGCCGTCCGCGTCGCTTACCTTTCATGGCTGCTGCTGGTCACGCTGGTGATTCTCTTTATCGCCACCTGGTTCGCGGATTTTATGGCCAAGCAGGTGACCGTGCCCGTGCAATCGCTTGCCGAAGCCACCGAAGAAGTTTCCAAGGGCAACCTGGCGTTTCGAATCCACGCCCGTTCCGACGACGAGCTCGGCACTCTCATCCAGTCGTTCAATGAGATGACGCGGCAGCTTCAGGAAAACCGCCTCGCCCTGGTGCGTGCCGCGGAAGAGTTGAAGACGGCCAACCGGCAACTGGAAGAACATAGCCGCACTATGGAAGCCATCCTGTCCAACATTCCGACGGGTGTTCTTTCCTTCGACCCTGAGGGCCGTCTGCTCCAAATCAACGCCACGGGGGAACGGTTGCTCGGCGAAAAGGCGCGATCCGCGCGCGTCCTGGCGGACTTGTTCGCGCCCGGAGACGCGCGGGAGGTGGCGCGCCTGCTTCGCCGCGCCTCGCGCCAGGGGACGTTCACCCGCCAGATGGAATTGGAGTTGGGCGGAAGAAAGGCGGCGGTGGCCCTGACGGTGACGTCCATTCGCGCTGGCGAGCGGGCGGTAGGAACGTTGATGGTGCTCGAAGACTTGACCGACCTCGTGCGCGCCCAGCGCGCAGCAGCTTGGAGTGAAGTGGCGCAACGCATCGCTCATGAAATCAAGAACCCGCTCACGCCCATCCAGCTTTCGAGCGAGCGCATCGGACGGCTGATCGAGCGCATGGGGTCAGCTCCCGGCGTGGGGTCGGAGCTGGCCGGCCGCGTCTCCGAAAGCGCGGCTCTAATCGGCCGCGAAGTCGCGACGTTAAAAACCTTGGTGGATGAATTCTCGGACTTCGCCCGCTTCCCCGGCTCGAAGCTGGTGCCCTCCAACTTGAACGTCATCGTGGAGAATGCGCTCAATGTTTTTGATGGACGCCTGGCAGGCATTGAGGTCCATCGCGAGCTTGCGCCCGGCCTGCCCGCCGTCCAAGCCGATCCGGAGCAGATGAAGCGCGCGATCATTAACTTGGTTGATAACGCCGCCGAAGCGCTGGACGGTGCCCCCCGAAAGATGATTTGGGTGCGTACGGCGCTCGACGCCCAGCGCGAAGTGGTTCAACTGGCGGTCGCCGACAGCGGACCGGGAATTCCGCCCGAGGCCGCTGAGAAGCTCTTCTTGCCTTATTTCTCGACTAAGCGGCGCGGCACGGGCCTCGGCCTCGCCATTGTGAGCCGAATCATCTCGGAACACGAAGGGACTATTCGAGCCGAGGAAAATCGCCCCACCGGCGCTCTGTTTGTCATCGAGCTGCCCGTCGAGCGGACGGGGGTCTAGCAAGGATCGGTGGGCGCGCCGAGTTAGGGTGGAGCGCGATGCGACAGGCAGATCTCACAGCCGCAGCCCGCGCCCGTGAAATGGCGAACACCCACGACTGTGTTTCCGATTCGATGGGCTCTTGTGAAAATCCGTCCAAAGAGGTCCGTTTCTCCATTTTCCAAATACCTTCGCAGGGCGTAGCTGCACAGGTCGGCGATTTGGACCATGCTGGTGAGTGTGCTGTCAACGAATAGAGGAGTTTCGATTATTCGTTCGATCCTGGTCCACAAAGTCCCTTCGCGTTGAAACCGGCGCATCAGGTTGGTGTGCTTCCGTGCGATGGTTTCGTTGTTGTCGTGAACCAGAAGGCCGAAATTCCTCTGGGGCCCGCCTTCGTCGGTATTCACGAGGTACTGCTCAAATCGGGAGACGATCTGCTCAAAGGCTTGCTCGTCAACTGATTGCCCTGCGCGGGAAGGATCGAAATGAATTTTGTCTATACATTCGGCGAACAGCCTGCCATATCCCCAATTCGACACCCGGTCCGCAACGTCGCGAACAAGTTGTCTCCTCTCGTCCACGGTCAGGTGTATATACGGCCGTGTATGCGCGAAGTTTTTCTTTATCTGTCTGTAAGTCTTGTTTTGTTGTTCCTTTTGCAGGTGAAGCAGGTACGCATTACGCAGGCGTTCGACTTCTCTACGTCGGGCATCCCAACTTAAATGCACGAAATCCCGAATGCGCGACTGTTCGAGATAAGCACGAAGGATCCACGCCGTGTGGAGCTCTTGACCCGCGAGACCGTATCGTTCCAGGACGGCGGATACACTCTGGTCGGCGGATCGCCAGCGCCAAATGGGGATGCAGATCCCCGCGAGGACGAAATGAGACGAGTTCCCAGGAATTTCCGATGTCCCGGATTCGTCCACGTAGCAAAGATGCGCCTGACTCTTCCGCGGGTTGGGCTTTTATCGAGGAGAATAAAAAAGCGACTGGGCTTTTGGGGCCTAAACCCCAAATCGAGACGCTTGGCGACTCATCCCAGACGCAATCACATGTTAGCCGAAAGGTCTGCCCATTGCAATATATCATTCAGGTCGCCCGCCGATATCGGGTGCGGTTAGGTCCGCCGCACCAATTGGCGGGCTCTAGATAAATCGGTCATAATAACTTCCGGCCATGAAATATTCCGTGCTCATTGTTGATGACGAGGAAGGCATCCGGAAGTCGCTCGCCTCGGTGCTGGAGGATGAGGGCTACGCGGCCGAGGCCGTAGGCAGCGCCGAGGCGGCACTCGAGAAGCTCGCGGACAGGCGGTTCGACCTGGTTATGCTCGACATCTGGCTGCCCGGCATGGACGGGCTCGCGGCCTTGGAATCCATCCGCGCTCTGGCGCCCCCGCCCGTGGTCATCATGATCTCGGGCCACGGAACGATTGAGACCGCCGTCCGCTCGACCAAGCTCGGCGCCTTTGATTTCATCGAAAAGCCGCTTTCGGTCGAAAAAACGCTCCTCACGCTTCAGCACGCCGTCAACGAAATCGAGCTGGTCCGCTCGAACCGGCAGCTCCGCGAGGAATTGGGCGGCCGCTATGAGATTGTCGGAGAAAGCGTTCCCATGAAAGCGCTGCGCCAACAGTTGGCGCTGGCCGGGCCGACCAACGGCCGGATTCTGGTCTATGGGGAGAGCGGGACGGGCAAGGAGTTGGTGGCGCACGCCCTCCACCGCCTGAGCCGCCGCGCCGACCGCTCCTTCGTGGAAGTCAACTGCGCCGCCATCCCCGAGGAACTCATCGAGTCGGAGCTTTTCGGCCACGTCAAAGGCTCCTTTACCGGCGCCGTCGAAGACAAAGTCGGGAAGTTCGAGCAGGCCGACGGCGGGACGCTCTTCCTTGACGAAGTCGGCGACATGAGCTTGCGAAGCCAGTCCAAGGTCCTGCGCGTCATCGAGGAGCAGCGCTTTACCCCCCTCGGCTCGGGCGCGACTCTCTCGGTGGACGTGCGCGTGCTCGCCGCCACCAACAAAAACCTGGAGGAGGAAATCGGAAAGGGAAATTTTCGCGAAGACTTGTTCTACCGGCTGAACGTCATCCCGTTTTACGTCCCGCCGCTGCGCGAGCACGCCGAGGACGTCTCGGCGCTCACCAACTATTTTCTTGCCGAATTCGCCCGCGCCTACGGCCGCCGTCCAAAGCACTTTTCCGAGGCGGCCCTCGGCTCGCTCGGGCGCTACCGATGGCCTGGAAATGTTCGCGAGTTAAGGAACCTGGTCGAGCGCATGGTGATTATGGTGCCCGGAGACCGCATTGAGCTGCGGCACCTGCCCCCCGGCTTCCACCATGAACCAGCGGCCGCCCGCGGGGCCGGTATGACCGGCGGATTCGCTAGCCTCCAGGAAGCTCGCGCCGCTTACGAGCGCGACTATATCCTCCGCAAACTCGAGGAGAACCGCGGGAACGTCAGCCGCACCGCGGAAGTCCTGGGGCTCGAACGCAGCCACCTCTACCGCAAGATGAAATCCCTGGGAATTGCCGCTGGCGAGCCGTAGGGGCAATTCATGAATTGCCCCTACGAATAGCCTGCCCGTTGGGCAGCTGAAGGTAAGCCCGCAGTACCACCGTACGAGGTCACCCACCTCCCTCCCCGCGATAATCGAGCGTGCGAACCATGGCATGGTCGTCGCGCCAATCCCGGGCGACTTTGACAAACAGCTCGAGAAACACCTTGGGCGGGAAGCGCCGTTCGAGGTCGAGACGCGCCGCGGTGCCGATCTGTTTCAACTTTGATCCCCCCGCCCCGATCACAATGGGTTTTTGCGACTCTTTCTCCACCACGATAGTCGCCTGGATATGCGTCAGCTTCTCGTTCCTGTCGAACTCCTCGACCAGCACGGCCGTGGCAAACGGCAGTTCCTGACGCGTCTGTTGGATCAGTTTCTCGCGAATGATTTCGCCGGCCAGAAAACGCTCGGGCTGGTCGGTAATCATTTCGGGCGGGAAGTAGGCGGGGCCTTCGGGAAGCTCGCGCATGACCGCCTGGAGCATTTCCTCGACGCCCGGGCCATCGAGCGGCGGATGAGGTCAATCTTGTTCAAAAGCAGAAACGTCTTGGGGCCGTACCTTTTGATGAGGTCCACGGCGAACTGGTCGCCATGGCCAAAGGGGACGGAGGCGTCCACGATGAGCAGCGCGATGTCCAAGTCCCCGAGTGCCTGGCGAACGAACTGCATCATTTGCTCGTTCAAACGCGAGAGGGGCTTGTGGATTCCCGGGGTATCCATCAGAACAATCTGCGCCCCGGGCCGGTGGACGACGCCCAGGATGCGGTTGCGCGTGGTTTGAGGGACGCGCGTGACGATGGAGACTTTCGTTCCCACCAGCCGGTTAAGCAGGGTGCTCTTGCCGGCGTTTGGCCGGCCAACCACGGCGACGAAGCCGGACTTAAGATTCTCGGCGGTCGGCATGAGAAGGCGCAGGCTGAGGCAGGGTCATCCGGACCTTGAGCACCGTCCGGTCATTCGCATCCAGGACATCGAAGACTACGCCGTTTTTATCCGCTCGCTCGCCCTTGGGCGGCACGTGGCCAAGTTCGGCCAGCAGCAGGCCCGCGACGGTTGAGTATTCTTCGCCTTCGATAGAGACGTGGAAACGGTCGGAAATTTCGGCGAGGTCCGTCTGGCCCGCCACCAGGTACGTGCGGTCGGTTTCAGGAACGATATCCTGCTCGTGCGGCTCGACTTCGTCGCGAATGTCGCCCACGATCTCTTCCAGCAAGTCTTCGAGCGTGACCAGCCCCGAAACGCTTCCAAACTCGTCCACCACGATTGCCAGCTGGGTCGTGGACCGTTGCATTTCCTTGAGCAGCGATTGGACGGGCTTGGTCTCGGGGACAAAAGGCACGGGCTTCAGAAGGCTTGCGAGCGTCATCTTTAGTTGCTCTTCGGGTGGCAGCCCCATCAGGTCTTGCACGCTGACCACGCCCAGAATGTTGTCGAGCTGGCCGCCATGGACCGGATAGCGCGTCTGGCGGCGCTCGCGAAACAAACGGCGCAGGTCGTCGAGCGAGGAGTTGATCTCGATAGCGGCGATTTCCGGCCGAGGCGTCATCACCTCGCGGACCACCTTCTCGCCGAATTCCACCACCGACTGGATCAATTCGCCCGCGTCTTTTTCGATCATCCCCTGTTCTTCGCCCACTTCGATTAATTCCTGCAACTCCTGTTGCGGGGTAGCGGACTGTTCCTTCGCTTCCTCGGCCGTCTCGAGCAGTTGGCGGACGCTGGTCGAAATCAGGATAGGGAACGTGAACGGAACGGCCAGGTAGACCGACGCCCGCAAGAGCGGCATCCACCGCTCGAGGATGACTTCCGGCTCGTCGTGACGCGCCGACAACAGGAACGGAATGGAGATGTCGCAAACAATGATGGCCCCGACGGCGAGGAGAAGGGCTGTCCAAAGCGCTTGCGTCAAGTGGCCCGGCCACTCCCCAATGAGCAGCCCCACCAAGCCGATAGAAAACAAAGCCATCGAGACGCCGTGCAGCGCCGAGATCGAGACGCCCACGCGCTCGCGGTCCGCCCGCAGGCGGCGCGCGCCCGCCGACTGGCGGGCGAAGAGCTGCCGCGCTCCCATGGCGCTCAGACGGCGGATGAGCAGGCGAAGGTAGGAAGCCGTCGAGCCGGCGGCCAGCAGCAAACCCAGTCCCGCCATCCACCCCATGATCGCTAGCATTTCTCGCTTGAAGCTTTACGCCTCATCTCCGGTCTGTTTTCAGTCACTCAATGCTCAGGCGCGTCCGCAGGCGGCGCTCCAAGCGGGTCATTTCTCCCGAGTCGGCCGCGTGGTCGTAACCAAGCAGGTGCAGAGTCCCGTGGAGTATGAGCCACAGAATCTCGCGTCCCGTGCTGTGCCCTTCGGTGCGGGCGTTTTCTTGCGCCCTTTGGGCAGAAATGACAATATCGCCGAGGTAGTCGGCGAGTTCGCGCGCGCTCCCGCTTCGGCCCTTCATTCCTCTCGAGCCGTCCTGCCAGGCGAATGAGAGCACGTCCGTCGGCCGGTCCCGGCCACGGAACTCCAAGTTTAGTCGCCGAATCGCCCGGTCGTCTACCAAACACACGGTGAATTCCCGCCGGCCGAGTTTCAATGTCCGCCGCAGTCGGTTTCGAAACCGGCGCGCCTCAGAAACATTCACGCGCACACGCTTTTGCAAATTGAACACCACGTCGTGATCGTGCAAATCAAAAATCAGAAATTAGAAATCAGAAACAAAAAACGAGTGTCGAGGATCGCCCGGCCCGTCGCTTGCCGCTCGGCGCTGCTCTTCTCCCGGCTTCTGGCTTCTCTCTTTTACCTTCTGATTTCTAGTTTCTGCGATCTACCTTCTGACTTCTTCCTTGCCTTTCCCCTCGCCTGCCCGCGCCTGGTCAAATTCTTCGTAAGCGCGGATGATGCGCTGAACCAGGTTGTGGCGCACCACGTCGCGTTCGGAAAAGTATATGAAGCTGAGGCCCTCGACGTTTTTGACCACTTCAATGGCCTCGATGAGCCCCGAGCGGCGGCCGTTCGGCAAATCCACTTGCGTCACGTCGCCGGTGATGACCGCTTTGGAATTAAAGCCCAAGCGGGTCAGGAACATTTTCATCTGCTCGCTCGTCGTGTTCTGCGCCTCGTCGAGGATTACGAAGGCATCATTAAGCGTGCGCCCGCGCATGAATGCCAGCGGCGCGATTTCAATGATCCCCTTCTCGAGATGGCGTTCGACGCGCTCCGGGTCCAGCACGTCATAGAGCGCGTCGTAGAGCGGCCGCAGATAAGGGTTCACTTTCTCCTGAACCGTGCCGGGCAAAAAGCCCAGCCGCTCGCCCGCTTCCACCGCCGGACGGGCCAGGATGATGCGGCTGACTTCGCGCGTCAGCAGCGCATCCACGGCCAGCGCCACCGCCAGGTAGGTCTTTCCCGTCCCCGAAGGTCCGATGCCGAAGACCATATCGTGCGTCTCGATGGCGTCCACGTAGCGGCGCTGGTTGAGGCTCTTCGGCGAGATGGTCTTCTTTCCCAACGTGCGGGGCCGCCCCGCCTCCGCCAGGCCCTTGAGCGTCGCCTGCGGGTCCTCACTCATGATGCGCAGGAAGGATTGCACTTCACTCGCTTCAAAATGCAATCCGTGGCCAATCAGCTCGTTGTATTCCTCAACCGCGCGCGCCGCGCGGCCGACGTTTTCCCCATCCCCTTCGATTTCGAGCGTCCCGTCGTGCAAATGGGTCGAAACCTTCAGACAGCGCTCGAGAATCTTGAGATTTGAATCGAGCGTCCCGAACAGCGCTTCAACCCCTTTTCCGATCTTGACACCGGTTTTCATCGAGCTATTTGGCTCCTTTGGGAGCCATTACTCCAGGGAACAAATGCAATAGGATCGGGCGCCGCGGGGGAGGCAAAACACACTGGCAAGCACAATCGCCTTCATGGAAACAGTCCCATTTTAACCTGTTAATCATCGCGAATCAAGGCACGGCGAGGGCGGCCAAGCCTGTTATAATCCCAGGCGTTCATGCGCCGTGCAGGCGAGTTCCGAAGCGCGAGTAAAGAAACGGATTCTCAGCCCGGCGCGACCGCCCCAAAAACAATCTGAAAAAGGGCTCTTCGTGCTTCTGGAAATTCAGCGGTCCATTCGTCGGGAATTCGTCAAGACCGTCAAGGAGGTTTTCGGCCTCGAAACCACCGACCCGCCCCTGGCTTTTCCGCCTTCGCTCGACCTTGGCGAGCTTTCGATTGCGGCGTGTTTCGAGCTGGCCAAGGCGCTCCGGCGCCCGCCGCGCAAAATCGCCGAAGAGCTCGCCGCGCGTTTTCGTCTGCCCGCAGGCATTGAACGAGTGAGCGTGGCGGCAGGAGGGTACTTGAATTTCCACCTCGATCGCCCCGCGCTGGCCGAAGGCCTCTTCATTGAACGAAGCGGCGGCCTAGCAGCGCACGCAGGCCTGCCCAACGCGCCCGGTGGTCCGTCAGCTGACGGACAGGTCGAAACGGCTCTCCACGGAAAGGTCTTGGTCGAGCACACCAGCATCAATCCCAACAAGGCGGCGCACATCGGCCACCTTCGAAACGCCGTCCTGGGCGATACCTTCGCGCGGCTGCTCGCCGCCCGAGGCGCCGAGGTCGAAATCCAAAACTACATTGACAACACCGGCGTCCAAGTGGCCGATGTGATTGTGGGCTTCGAGCGCCTTGAAAAGAAGACGGCGGACGACGTACGAAAGTTGATAGCAGATGAGAGCGTGCGCTTCGACTACTACTGCTGGGACCTGTACGCGCGAGTTTTTCAGTGGTACGAGGCCGAGCCTTCGGCGCTCGAGTACCGCGCGGAAACGCTCCATGCCATCGAAGAGGGCCGCGGCGAGACGGCCGCCATGGCGGAGCTGGTTTCGACGGCCATTGTCCGCTTGCACCTTGAGACCATGCGGCGGGTCAGCGTCGAATACGATCTATTAGCCCAGGAAAGCGAAATCCTGCGCCTGGATTTTTGGGCCGCCGCGTTCGCGCTCATGAAGGCGAAGCGCGCCATCCGCCTGGATGAGCGCGGGAAGAACCGCGGCTGTTGGGTGATGGACTCAGGCGATGGCGCGGCCGAGAGCGCCGAGGGCGAGGATGCGAAAGTCATTGTGCGATCGAATGGCACGGTCACCTACGTCGGAAAAGATATCGCCTATCACCTTTGGAAGTTCGGGCTGCTCGGCAAAGACTTTGGCTACCGCCGGTTTTACCATTATCCGAGCGGGCGGACCCTCTGGCGCACCGCCGTCTCGGGCGAGCCGGGGGCGCCGAAATTCGGAGGAGTGCGCACGGCCTACGCGGTGATTGACACGCGGCAGTCTTACGTTCAGGGGGTGGTCGCGGCAGCCTTCCGCGCGCTGGGGTATGAAGAACAGGCGGCGAACCTTCATCATTTCGCCTACGAAGTCGTGGGACTCACGCCAGCCTGCGCCGAAGAGCTTGGCGTCGCATTGGCCGCCGTAGATCGCGGGCGGCCCTACATCGAAGTCTCCGGCCGCAAGGGCCTGGGCGTCAAAGCTGACGATTTAATAGACCGGCTCATCGAAAAGGCGCTCGAGGAAGTGCGCGCGCGCCAGCTTACCGAAGACCCCGCCGCACAGGCCGAGGGCGCGCGGAGGATTGCCGTCGGCGCACTGCGCTACTTCCTCCTCAAGTTCTCGCGCCGGGTTATTATCGCCTTCGATTTCAAGGAAGCGTTGGCGTTCGAGGGCGAAACCGGCCCTTACCTCCAATATACGGTCGTGCGCGCGCGGAACATTTTCAGAAAATACCAGGAGACTCATCCCGGTTTCGAGCCGCAGAAAATGGCTGCTGAAATTTCAAATGAGCTTCTTTCCGAGTTTTTATCCGATGAGCCTGGGAAGGACTTCTGGGAGATCGTGATACTCGCCGCGCAAGTTGAAGTGATCGCGGACCAGGCAATCGCTTCCGAGGAACCCGGCGTGGTCGCGAAGTATGCTTTCCGTCTGGCACAGGCATTCAACAATTTCTATCATCATCACCACATCTTGAGCGAAGCAGACCCCTCGCGCCAGGCGTTTTTGCTCTATCTCGTTTACCTCGTCGTCATTCCCGCGAAAGCGGGAATCCAACACCTGATCAGCTCCGCGCAAATGGGCCAGTCGCACCCGGCTCAACGGATCACTTCGGCGGCGTCAGGTCGGCTGCCTCGACGATGCGGGTGAATGGAAGCTTCGCCGTTTCATTGACTTCTTTGACGTGCTGAGGATTCTGAGCTTCAAACAGGCACATGCAGTGTCCCTCAGCCGGAACAAAGGTGCTGCGAATATAACGAACCTTTTTGCCCTTGGCGCTAAAACTCTGACTCGCTTCGATGGCGGCCTTCTGCGCCGCCGCGAGCTGGTCCATCGTGATGCCTGGAAGATTGCGGTCCACCATAAAGACGACCATGGCGTTACCTCCTGAAGAATTTTTTCTACCCCGGATGAGGCGAGTCTAGGCCCCCTTTTCCGCAATGTCAAACAATGATGCGAGAGGATAAACTCTGGTCCCGGTTTCCCGCGCCGCTCTCAGCTTCCCAGATTCATCAGCAAATGGACGAGCGTGGGGACGCCGTGGCCGGTGGGGCCTTTGGCACGGTAGGGTTTTTCTTCGTTTGACCAGCGCGTGCCGGCGATGTCGAGGTGGACCCAGGGCGTGTCACCTGCGAACTCGCCGACGAACATCGCCGCCGTGATGGCGCCGCCGTAGCGCCCGCCGGTATTCGCCAAGTCGGCGATCATGCTTTTGTATTGCTCGCGATACTCGTCGTCCACGGGCAAGGGCCACATCCGTTCGCCCGTGGCGGCGGCGCTTGCCAGGACCTTATCCACCCATTCTTTGTTCCAGCCGAAGACGCCCGTAGTGATGTTACCCAGCGCGATGGTGACGGCGCCCGTCAAGGTGGCGGCGTCAATCAGTACGGTCGCTCCGAGCTCCTTGGCGTAAGTCAGGGCGTCGGCGAGCACCAGGCGTCCTTCGGCGTCGGTGTTCAGGATTACGATGGTTTTTCCCGACATTGAGGTAACCACGTCGCCGGGCTTAAAGGCTTTGCCGCTCGGCATGTTTTCGGTGGCGGGAACCAGGGCCATCACGCGCACGCGCGGCTTCAGTTGCGCGATGGCCTGCATCACACCAAGCATGGTGGCGCCGCCCGCCATGTCCGTCTTCATTTCGTGCATGTCGGCGGCGGGCTTGATGGAAATGCCGCCCGTGTCGAACGTGACGCCCTTCCCGACCAGCCCGATGACGGACGAAGTTGCCGCACTTGCGTGCCGAACCTCCGCCAGGTCCGCCGGCTCGTAGCGAATGACGATAAGCTTCGGCGGTTCTTCGCTCCCTTGCGCGACCGCCCATAAGGCTCCCAACTTGCGGTTGCGAATTTCCTCGGCGTCGAGGACGCGGCATTCGAGCCCAAATCGCGCCGCCATCTGGCTCGCCTGCTCGGCAAGATAGGTGGGCGTCATGCGGTTTGAGGGCTCATTGACGAGATCGCGAACGAAGTTTTGCGCCTCCGCAATGACGCGGCCGCGCTCGGCGGCCTGGCGCATCGCCTCGCTTGGCAGGCTTGCCGCGCTCGCGGCCAGGCCCCCCGTGGCCAGCACCAGACGGTCAATCCGCCGCTCCGAATTCCCCTCGGTGCGATAGCGGTCCGCATCGTAGTCACCCAGAATCGCACCCTCGACAGCCGCCTCGATGCTTTCCGCCCCGCCAGCACCATCTACCGCCCAGGCAAGCTCGTGCAAGCCGCGTGCGCGAAGGTAACGCGTCACCGCGCCGGCGAGCTTCCGCGTGAGGTCGCGAGAGGCCTTCTCCCTCTTCCCTGCCCCGACGAGCAGCAGCTTCTTTGCCGCGAGTCCCGGCGGGCGATGGAGGAGCGTGGTTTCAAGCGCCTTGCCTGTCAATTCCCCGCCGGCTTTCAACTCTTCGAGAAGCGAGCGAGTTTCAGGCGGCAAGAGCTCTGCCGTCCCGCTTGAGGCGGGCGACCCTTCAAATCCCGTAACGGCAAGGGCAGGCGTCGGCAATTGAGCCAGCGAACTGGAAATGAATTCGATTTTCATGGGTTAGCACTCAGCTTTCAGTTTTCAGCTCTCAGTTTTCAGGCGCCAGCCATCAGCTATCATGCGTCCGCGACAGCTTGAACTGAGCACTAAAAACTGAGGGCTGAAAGCGCGAAGGAGTACGTCAGCGATGCCGGCTGCGGTGTCGGCGAATATCTTCAGCCGTTTCTCGGTCAATGGTCCGGCGCCGCAAGGTCTCCCGCCGGTCCCAGATTTTCTTGCCGCGCGCCAGGGCCAGCTCGCACTTGATGAAATTGTTCTTCGCATAAAGCCGCGTCGGGATGAGCGTCAGGCCGCGCTCAGCGGTTTTCCCGGAAAGCTTCTCGATCTCGTCTCGGCCAAGCAGCAGCCGGCGCGCACGCAACGGGTCGTGGTTGAGGTAGCCTCCCGACGTGTAAGGGCTGATGTGACAGTGCAGCAGCCAAACCTCGTCACCCTTCACCGCGGCATAGCTGTCCTTGAGGCTGGCCTTGCCCTCGCGGATGGATTTCACTTCGGTCCCCGCCAGCTCCATGCCCGCTTCAAATTTTTCGAGAAGGAAATAAAGATGAGACGCCTGACGATTGACAGCAAAATTTCGGGTTGCAGTCGAGGTCTCGCGGCCCATAAGGCCAACATGTTATCACACGCCGAAGACCGCGAGATTGCCTGCGTAAAGGACAACAAGGAATTTAAAGGAAACCGAAGGGTTGGTTGCGAGGGCTTGCACCGTACCTGACCTGCCCCCCGAATTTTAATATTGTTACGAAGACGGCGATAATTGCCAGCGACTATACCCTGTGCCAGCGCGCCCTGACTATCTCTCTACGTTGGGTATCGACTTTCTGATTAGAAATGTCAACGGCTTGATAAAAGATTACAACGATTTCGCTGGCGTCGAGCACGGCGACAAAACAGCAAAGATAGACCCTAAAATCCTTGGCGTGGTTTTCACGATGATACAGGAATACGGCGGCGGCCCCATAGACAGTCAGGG
>QHZO01000171.1:6866-8689 GCA_003224695.1 Acidobacteriota bacterium | reverse complement strand
AAACAGATGAAAGGCATCACGGTTTTTCCGCACTACATTAAGCGCAATGACACCGTTTTCGCCGACGCGCCCCAGTATGGCGTACCCGTTGTCCTTCACGGCCACACCTCTCGCAGTCACCGGACCGTCGTCGAAGGGCTTGAAGGCGCGACTGAGGATTTCGGACGTGCAATAAAGCTTTGGTGACGAGGGGCCACCCCGATGGACAAACGAAAGCTTTTAGCAACGCTTCTGCGCAACCTTGCGCTGTGCATTGAAAGTAGCAGCACTGAGGACATTGATGCTTTGCTGGCTGGCGAGCGGCGCCTACAGATTGGACCATTTGCGCCCGGCCAAACGCAACCAGCCAAGCCCAAACCCCGTGCGCCCATTCCGACGAGGGACTGGTTAGCCATAGAGGAGAAACTCAAGACGCTTCGGTCCCGGGAAGAGGGTCAAAAACTGATAGAAGAACTGGCGCTCAAGAGAACGGAGCTCGAACATCTCGCCCGCGTCATAAACCTCCCTGTTTCAAGAGAAGACAACGTAGAGAGGTTGAGGCAAAAAATCATCGAGTCTAGCATCGGATCGCGTCTAGTATCGCACGCGATCAGAGGTGAATGACCAACCGAAAAAGCCATCTGCCTTCCGACTGCAAAGCGGCCCTTCCCAGAGATACATAAACGCAAAAAATGGCTACCGCAAAGGCCCCTCGAAATAGGGTGCCGTTATCTGCGTCGAATTGTGTGGCTAGACCCTTATCTGCCGCCCGTGCGAGCCTGCCCCTATGAAGACTGTGACGCGAAAGCAGCTTGAGGCCAGCAAGGAAAAGGCCGTGCGATTCGCCCGAAACGTTTTGGAGGACGACGAGATCGCGCTCAACATTCTGATCGCCGGCCTGACCCTGATATTCCTACTGGCAGTTGTTACTTTGCAGCCATTCGCAGTCTACAGTGTTGCCTCCGCCACAGCAGGCACCGTACCTTCTGTGGCCGTGCTCATTTCGCTGCTCGTTTGCCTGATTCCTACCCAATCGGCGGCTTGCTTTCGGCGATCGGCATCGCCGGGATGGACCGCGTGATGCAGCACAACGTTTTGGCAATGAGCGGCAAGGCAGTAGAAGCGTCGGGCGACGTAAACACGCTGTTACTCGACAAGAGCGGCACAATCACCCTCGGCAATCGGCAAGCGGTGGAGTTTATTCCCGTAGAGGGCGTGAAACGCCTGAAGGCCGTTCGATCGTCGTCCTCGCCAAGGAGAAGCACAACCTCCGTGGACGGGAAATGTCTCAACAGCGGGCTCATTTTGTCCCATTTTCAGCGTACACGCGCATGAGCGGCATAGATCTCGACGGCCGCAGCCTGCGCAAGGGAGCCACGGAAGCCATTGTATGGAGTGGGCGGCATCATCGCTGCCTTTCCGGGAATCTGGCTGATCGATCAATTGCTGGTCAGGCTCAGGCTGGCCTGAGAGGTTGGCGATGTGGAGACAATTCGCACCCGCATTTCGTATGGCACTTGCCATGACGGTTTTGACAGGATTTGTATACCCGGGCGTCGTGACCGCTCTTTGCCAGTTGCTCTTTTACGATAAAGCCAACGGGAGTCTGGTTCGAGTTGAAGGGCGGGTCGTGGGGTCGTCTCTAATCGGCCAAAAGTTCACGAAACCCGAGTACTTCCATCCGCGGCCTTCGGCTGCTGGCAACGACGGGTACGAAGCGTCGGCCTCCTGCGGTTCAAACTACGGCCCAACCAACCAGAAGCTCGTTGACCGCGTGAAGGATTCAATAGAAAAATTCCGCCAGGAGAACCCGGATTATCACGGCGAAATTCCCTCGGATGTTG
>QHZO01000171.1:0-6825 GCA_003224695.1 Acidobacteriota bacterium | reverse complement strand
TCTCCTCCCGCCGTGGCAGTCTCAAGGTTTATTTGGGCTACGCGGCCGGCGTGGGCAAGACGTATGCGATGCTGGACGAGGCTCAAAAGCTGAGGGAAGAGGGCATTGATCTCGTCATTGGCTATTTGGAGGCGCATGGGCGCAAGGACACTATCGACAAGGCGGAAGGGCTGGATACCGTTCCTCGCCGGAAACTGCAGTATCGGGGCGTTGCTTTCGAGGAGATGGATACCGAAGCGATCCTGCGGCGGCACCCGCAAGTGTGCTTGGTGGATGAGCTCGCGCATACCAATGTTCCCGGCTCCGAACGGGCCAAGCGCTGGGAGGACGCGCACGTCCTGCTTCACGCCGGGATCAATGTGCTGACCACCATGAATGTTCAGCACTTGGAGAGTCTCAACGATCAGGTGTGGCAGGTCACTGGCGTGCGCGTGCGAGAGACCATTCCCGACTGGGTGGTCAAACAAGCCGACGAAGTGGTGATGGTGGATTTGCCGCCTGAGGCGTTGCTTAACCGGCTGAAGCGGGGCGCGGTCTACGCACCCGACAAGGCCGAGCAGGCAGTTCAAAACTTCTTCAAAGAATCCACACTGGTGGTTCTGCGCGAGCTGGCGCTGCGCCAGACCGCACACGAAGTCGAGGTCCGGCAGGCCGTCGAGGATGCTGGGGAAGCTTCGTGCCCTGATCGGGCAGGAACCGGCGCTGCGTCAGCCCTCGGAACGAGCCACCCGGATCGCATACTGATTTACGTCACGGCCGACCCCTGGTCGGCTATGCTCATCCGGCGCGGCAAGCGCGTTGCAGATTACCTTCAGGCGGATTGTTTCGCTGTGGCCGTCCAACGGGACGCGGAGCTTCAAGAGTTACCTCCCGTCGAACGAGAGGCTCTCGACAAACACTTGAATTTTGCCCGCAACCTTCACATCGAGACGCGCGTGTTGCACGGCGATGACGTTGCCGAGGTATTGGTGGGGTTTGCCCGACTCCATCAGGTCACCCAGATCTTCCTGGCGCGTACTCAGAAAAGGGCCGTGCCGCGCTTCTTCGGCCGAGGCCTCATCCAAGAAGTCGTCCGGCTGGCCCGGGATATGCAAGTTACCGTCGTTGCGGAACGTTCTCGAGGCTCTGTCCAGCGATAGGGTTCGGCGATGATTAGCCTTCCTCTGCGATCCGATCTCGTAACCCTGGTAAGGCGCGCCTTGCCGAAAATCAGTAATCGGAATAGCGGATTGCCACAGTGCATCGTCAAGAGTTCCATCGAGCTTGGGAGGATGTTCGATCGCGGTGGCTTGTGCGTTCCGATTTGATTGTTCAATCTGCGGTACTTGCCCCGAAAGTGGAGATAAAAATCAGACTTACAGAACAATCAGGAACAGGGTGGCGGGCACAGGCCTGGCACACGACTCTATCGTCTCTCCGCTCAACGCGATGGCCTCCGAGGCTCGCCAGGTAAAAGACGAGCACTGCCTCGACGGGAATCGGGCCCGAGATCAGGACCCTGCCTCGGGGCATCCGAAGAACCGTGTCCGTTCTGCATCATCTTCTTCGACCGTCAATGGGCTGCTCGTCCTCGACTGCCCTCGCGTATTCCCACACTATTGAGCTCTGGATTCAGTGGATCTTGCCTTGCGTCTGCTGGCCGTCCATAGTTTCACGTCACGTCGCCCTGGCGCTGTCGGGCCGAGGGCCGAGCGCCAGGGCCACGACGGCGCGTGGATGCGGCACGTTCAACAAGCGCCAATTGGAGACCAACTGGTCCCTGAGGCCCGTTGAGACGAGTGTCGCCCTGCCCGCGAGCGAAACGATGACCTCCGTCAGCGGCGCGGTGAGCCCTAGGCCGAGCGCCTTCACGTACGCCTCCTTCCTCGTCCAGCCATTCAGAAACGCCAACACGGGGTCCTGAGCGTGTTCGAGCTCGCGACGCTCGACATCCGAGAACACGAGACGTGCGAGTGATTCGACGTCGGGAATCGGTCGGAGGAGCTCGATATCCACTCCGATGGCGGCACTACCGGCGAGTGCGATGACCGCGTCGCCTCCGCAATGGGCGAGATTGAACTCAACGTGTCCCCGACCGCCCTCAAGCATCGGCTTGCCGTTCCTTCCATACGAGAACCGGATAGCGGCTGGAGAGCAACCGAGCCGATCGGCAAGCACACGTCGCAGGGCGGCTCGTCCAACAATGTAGCGGGCTCGGTCCAGATCCGAGTGGAAACGCTCCGCCTTAGCGAGCTCATCGTCTGAGAGCCAATGCCTGAAGCAACTGAGGGCGCCGGCACTCACGTCCAGGTCGACGTACCAAATGTCGAGAGACGTATAGGACGCCCCGACGCGTACGCTCGTTGTCGCGAGACTCGGCGGTCGTAGGTTGCGCAACGCTATATTATCGCTTCTCAGCCACGGCCGCATCCGCCTCCAAAAGGTTCGTGCACGGCGGCCATTTACCGATGGCCCGCCGTCTGGGTCGCCGAAAACCGCGGCATAGGATCGCTGGTTCGGAATTACAGGCCCTGCGCTCGACTCGGACACTGCGGACTCCGTTGCTTTGGAAGCGGTCGTCATCCGCCGGTCACCCGCGGTCCCTCGAAGCTCTCCCTCCCGTGCGCGGTGCGGACGTTGTCCACCAGGAACAGGTCCCCGCTTTGCCACCGCTCGCGTGCGGTGTTTTCCTCATACACCTGATCGACCACCTGGATGACATCAGCACCGATCGGGTCGCCGTTGCCAAAGCGGGTATTGAAGGGCAGCCCGTCCTCGCCGTAGATGTCCACGAGGTACTCGCGCAGCTCCGAGTCCATCGTCCACTCGTTGAGGAATGCGATTTGGTTGAACCAGCACCGCTGGCCGGTGCGCGGGTGACGCACGACGGCGCTGCGGCGCTGCCAGGTTCGCAGCGCACCGTCCGGTTGCCACTCAAACTCGATCGCGTGGGCACGGCAGTAACTCTCGACGGTCCGACGGTCGTCGGTGCCGAAGGCTTCAGCCACCGACGCCCCGATTTCGTTGTTGTAATTGCGAATCAGGAGCCAGCCCACCCGCTCAAAGCGCTCGACCAAGTCTGCTGGCAACGCGTTGAGGACGTTTGGCGAGTCGGCCACCGGCGTCTCGCCCCCGCCCGTCGCCGCAACCAGACACGCGAATAACATGAGCCCAGGGGGCTCGATTGCGTAGCTGAGCTCGTGGTGCATGCACATGTGCTGGTTGGGCGGCCACTTCGACGCGGAGTACACGCCCTCAGCGTAGCGGCGCCGGGGCGCGAAGGCCTCTTTCTCGGCCATCAGACTGCCAAGCTGCCGAAAGACCGCTTCGGTCTCGGCCGCGTCGCGGAGCCCGAGACCGTGCACTAAGAGTGCTCCGTGTTCGGCCACCACGGCGCTGAGCGCTTTGCGGTGCTCGGACGCCCAGCGCGCCGCATCGTGGGTTGCCTCGACGCGCAGGATGGGCGGCTTGCCGGGTTTGCGGTCCACGTCGGGCATGGAGGTTGGGGATGAGTACGTCATCTCAGCGCCGCCCTTCTCCTCGTCGAGCGGCAGTCGCGTCGGCAGCCGCGCGGCGGCCACTTCCCTCAGGCACTGAAGCTGCCGGGACTCCCCGCTCGAGCCCACGATCGACCAGCTCCGCCTGATCGGCGAGGATCGGTTGAGCGATGAGGTCCTTAAAGGACACCGCACGGTTCAGAGCAATCGCCAGCTTCAAAAGGGAGAGCGACGTGCCGCCGAGGTCGAAAAAGTGATCCCGCCTGCCGATGTGCTCCTGGGGAATGCCGAGCACCTCCGCCCACGCACCCGCCAGCCGATGTTCGGTCGCCGTACTAGGTCGCTCATGGTTCTGTTTGGCGACATCGAGTTCTCCGGCGAGCGCCGTCAGCGCCCTTTTGTCTATCTTGCCGTTGTCCGTCAGCGGCAGACGGTCCCGCCAATGGAAGGCCGTCGGGACCATATACTTGGGCAGCGACGCGCTGAGCCGTTCCCGCAACGCGTTGGCATCCAGTGGCCGCTGGCCGGAATAGAAGGCCACCAAGTGCTTGCTGCCGTCGGCCCGCTCCGTGACAACGACCGCGCCCTCGCGGACGCCGGGCACGCGCTGGAGGGTATTCTCGATCTCGCCAATTTCGATTCGAAAGCCACTAATCTTGACCTGATTATCTCGACGGCCTAGGTATTCCACCTTGCCGTCGGGTAGCCAGCGGCCATAGTCACCGCTCCGGTAAAGCCGTTGACCCTCCCGGTACGGATCGGCCATGAAAGCTCGCCGCGTGCGCTCGGGATCGTTGATGTAGCCACGGCCGACACATACACCGGAAAAGACGATCTCTCCCGGCGCGCCGAGCGGCACAAGCGCAAGGTGCTCGTCCACAATGTAGACCGACACATTGCTGATTGGACGACCGAGCGGGATCCGTTCCCGGTCGGGCACGCGGTCCATAACCTCGTGGTTAGTGTCGTCCGACGTCTCAGTCAGTCCGTACGCATTCACCAGCTTGATCCCAGACTGGACTGCAAACCAGCGCTCGACCAACTCCTTCTTCAGCGCCTCGCCCGTGGCCGAGACGCACCGTAAGTCCGGCAGCGCGCGGGGATGCTGCTCCAAATAGGACACGAGGACCTCGAGGTAGGACGGCACGACCTGAATGACGTTGACCCTGGCGGCGACGATCTTGTCGATGAAGCGTTTCGCGTCCAGGATCGCCTCCTGCTCGACGACGAGCGTCCGCCCGCCAACCAGAAGCGCGGAAACCAGTTGCCACAGCGAGATGTCGAAGCACTGCGGTGCGGTCTGGGCCACCACGTCTCCCTCGCCGATCCTGAGAACCTCGATTTTGGCGAAGAGGTGGTTCAGTAGCCCCGCATGCTCGCACATCGCGCCCTTGGGCTCGCCGGTGGACCCCGAGGTGAAGTAGATGTACGCGAGCTGCCCGGGCGCGACGTCAATTCCGAGATCGTTTTGGGGATGGCCCTCCTCGTATACCGCGCGAATAAAGAGCGTCTCGACTCCGGACAACGACGCGAGCGCCTGATCGAACGTGGCGGTGCTGCCGCGCTCGGTCAGCACGAGCCGGCAGCCGGCGCGGGAGAGCGTCCTCGCAATGCGATCGGCCGGGAAATGCGGCTCGATGGGCAGGTACGCGCCGCCAGCTTTGAAGATTGCGAGGACGGCGGTCATCCAGTCCAGATTGCGCTCGGTCACGACGCCCACGACCCCTTCGCGGGAGAGCCCCCGCGCTAGCAGCGCTCGCGCCAACTGATTGGCGTGAGCATTGAGTTCCCGGTACGTCAGCTGGCTGTTGCTGCCCACGGCCGCGATGGCGTCGGGGTGTGCCCGAGTGCGCTCCTCGAACAGCTCATGGAACGGACGATCTGGCAGCTCTCTGCGCCGTCCGGCAAGGCCATGCAGCTGGAAACGCAGCTCCTCGGCGGAGACGAGACTTGCTCGCGCGTGCTCGGCGTCCGGATCAGCCGCGATCAACGTCAGCACGGTGCGGTGGTAGCCGGCGATTCGGGCGGCGCACTCCGCGTCTAGCACGTCCGTCTTCGAGCGCAGCCGCAACACGAGCCCCTCACGCTCCACGAAGGCGACCGACAGTACGGGGTGCTCGGGAAACTCACCACCCCTGCGCACACCCAATTCGAAAACGGTTTCGAACGATGGCTCGCTGAGGCCCAGCTCGCGTCGGAGATCGTCGACCAGGAAACCCCTGTGTGCCAACAGCTCCGCCTCGCATCTTGCAGCTTCCAGCAACACTTCGCGCCACGTGCGGGGCTCAAGCGTCATCCGAAGTGGCAACGGAGACCCGAGCTCCAGCCTGTAGCCCGTGCACACCGCTCGCTCGCCCGAGAGTGCGCCAAGCACCTTGGCGTGCGCGGCGAGCAGCACCGAGCTGAGCGGCACCGCCAGCTCGTTTGCCAACCGGCGCAACGCCGCCACGAGTTCGTCGGGGATCCTCAGCTCGTGCTCGCTGACGCCGACCACCGGACCGAGCGTCCACCGCGGGAGAGCCGTGAATCCACCGGCGAGCAGAACACCTCGCCAGAACTCCCGGTCGCGCTCCACCGTGGTCAACGTGCTGCGCAGATTGAAATGGCCCACCTCACACCTCCCTCGCTGGGTTCCCGCCCCACCGCGCGTGCGCCGGGACCTCCTCTCCTTTCATGAGAAAGGAGTCGGCGGCGAGCAACGAACCGTCTCCCATTGTCACGCCGTAGAGGACGAATGCGCCCACCCCGATCGTGCAGCCGGCGCCAATCGTGGTTCGGTCGCATTTGAACGTCCCGTCCTCCTGCGAATGGCACTGGATCTTGCTCCGGTAGTTGAGGACAGACTCGTCCCCGATGGCGGTGAGAGTCGGCTCGGAAATGTGCGCGCCGTCGTCGAAGACCCTCCTGCCGACCCGAACACCCATCAGCCGCCAGAGCACGTTCTTGAACGGCGTGCCATCGAACGCGTGCAGGTAGTGAATCGGATGCACCTTCCAAATCCGCTCGGCCCACCAGAAATCGGCGTGGTAGATGGAGCAAATGGTCGGCTGCGTTGGGTGCAACGCGACGATCGAACGCTGCACCCCGCACAGGAAGACGGCGGTGACCACCACGCTGAGCGCGAAGAACACAGCGTCCACCCCGTGTGGCAGCACGTCGTAAAGCTCGATGGCGGCCAGGTAGAGGAAGGCGAACAAGAAGACGCCCAACCACCGTGTGACGAGGAAAATGCCGATGGTCTGAAGGTCGCATCGGTTCTTGGCCGCGAGGCCGCGACGCAACGCCTCCCCTGTCCGGAGATGGTCGAATCGCATGTCGCGCTCGACAGAACGCGGAATCTCGAAACATG
>QHZO01000170.1 GCA_003224695.1 Acidobacteriota bacterium | reverse complement strand
GGCCGGAAAATCGCCTGCGCCTTCGTGAGCCAATATCGCGCCGGTAATGCATACCCTCAAAATGAATCTTCTCGACGGCGGCGTAGGCGCGCTCCACGGCCGACGGGAGGTCCTCCCCAATGGCCGTCACGCCTAGAACGCGGCCCGCGGCGGTCACCAGTTCCCGGTCGCGCATCTTAGTCCCCGCAAAAAAAACCTTCACGCCGCCAAGCGCCTCGGCATCGCTCACCCCCGTTACGACCTTACCGGTTTCGGGCTCGCCGGGGTACCCCCCCGATGCAAGAACCACGCAGACAGCGGGATTGGGCGTCCAGTGCGCCTCAACCGCGCCAAGGTGACCATCCCAGGTGGCGAGCAACAGCTCGGCCAGGTCCGAGCGCAGCCGCATCAAGGTCGGCTGAGTCTCCGGGTCGCCGAGGCGGCAATTAAATTCCAGCACCTTCGGCCCGGAAGCCGTCAGCATCAGTCCACAAAAAAGGAACCCGCGGTAGGGTGCCCCCTCCTTGGCCATGCCCTCGATGGTTGGGTGGACGATGCTGCGGACGATGGCGTCGCGTCCGAGGTGACTGACAATCCCCTCATGGCTGTAAGCACCCATCCCGCCCGTGTTCGGCCCCTCGTCGTGGTCGAAAACGGCCTTGTAGTCCTCCGAGGGCGCAAGCGGCAAGATGCCCTGCCCGTCGGTTAAGACGATAAAGGACAGCTCGTCTCCAACCAAACATTCTTCAATAACCACGCGCTCGCCGGCTGGCCCAAGCGTCTTCCGGCGCATGAAATCGTCCAGCGCTTTCTCGGCCTCCTCCCGGCGGTGCGCCACGACCACGCCTTTTCCGGCCGCGAGCCCGTCCGCTTTCACCACGACGGGGAGTCCGAAGCCCCCCAGAGCGCGAAGGGCGTCCTCAAATTTTTCCGCCACGACGAATCGAGCGGCGGGGATGCCGTACTTTTCCATGAAGCGTTTGGAGAAGGCCTTGCTGCCCTCGAGCCTTGCCGCAACTTTTGAAGGGCCGATGATGCGCAAACCAGCCTTCACGAATAAATCCACGACACCGGCAACCAGCGGCGCCTCGGGTCCCACCACTGTCAGGTCGGCGCCCAGGCGGCCGGCGAGGTCCAGAATCGCTTCCGGGGCGGCCAGATCAACAGTGATACATTCGGCTTCCTGCCCCATTCCGGGATTGCCGGGGGCGCAGTAAATATCGGTCACCTGCTGGCTTTCGCGCAGCTTCCAAACCACGGCGTGCTCCCGGCCTCCGGCCCCAATCACCAAAACCTTCATAAACGCGCGCTACACTATCGGCAGTTCTAGGGATTTGTCAACCAACCGCTATATAATATCGGCGTGCGCACCGAAGCGATTCCCAAGCTGACCTACGAGCAATTCCGGCAGCTTCCTGAAGACGGCAAAGGTTACGAACTGATCCGGGGAGAGGTGCATGTGACGCCAGCCCCCACTACAACGCACCAATGGGTTGTTCACAATCTGGACCTGAGCCTCGGCCCCCATGTCGAAAGGACCCGTCTCGGGCAAGTTCTCACGGCTCCCCTTGACGTGAGGTTGTCCGAAGAGACTGCGCTGCGGATCTAGTGGTTGAAGTCCTCTCACCCTCGACCCCCGCACACGACCGGGCGACCAAGTTGCCGATTTACGCCAAAGCGGGTGTGCCGGAAGTCTGGCTCATCGACCCGCAGGCCAAAACGGTAGAAGTGCTAAAGCTCGAAGGCCGGAAATACTTGGTGGATTCGATTTTGGCTAAAGACCAAGCCTTGAACTCCGAACTTTTCCCTGGCTGGGAACTTCCCCTTAAAGACCTTTTCGATTTCCGCGGACGGTTTTAGCCAAAGCGCTAAGACGCAATCTATCCTCCCGCCACGTTTTTGCGGAGGACGTGCAAAGCTCTGTAGACCATGATAAGTTGCGCCTCTCAGAATGAGCGTGAAATTCGAATGGGATGGCCGAAAGGCTGCCTCCAACTTTTCCGAGCACCGCGTCTCCTTCGAAGAAGCCCTCACAGTTTTCCGCGATCCGTTGGCTAGGATATTTGACGACGAGGACCATTCAGTCGAAGAACGGCGAGAGATCATCGTGGGGCATTCATCCCGCAGTCGTTTGTTGGTCGTGTGCTTCTCGGAGCGGGATGAGTGGGCTAGAATATTCAGTGCGCGGAGAGCGACTTCAAGAGAACGGAAGGATTATGAGGAAAACATCCAGGGGTAAACGGACAGGGCGAGTGGACATGCGCCGCGAATATCGTTTCGATTACCGTAAATCCCGGCCAAACCGTTTTGCACCGCTGATGAAGGGCAGAACGGTCGCAATTGTGCTCGATCCCGACGTGGCCTCGGTCTTTCGCTCGTCGGAGTCCGTCAATTCCTTGCTGCGGTCCGTAATTAAAGCTCTCCCCAAGCGCGTCAAGGCGTAGCCCAGGGTCGTGCTGGAATCCTTCCAAGGGCACAAAGCAACTCGGGAGAATCGCAATGCCTAGCTTCACAAAGCAGGCAATCATCGAAGCGTATAACGAGCTCGTGAAGAGTCACTGCGGAAAGCTCATAGGCGAACGGGTCTTCAAGACGGAGAGCGGAATATCACCTTTCTATTGGAAGGGCGGGTACTGGCGTTCTTTCTCAGCCTTCCAGACTGAACTCGGTTACAAGCCCAACGCACCCACCGCAAAGGTTCCCGACGGAACCCTTTTGCAACGGTTCGCGGAGGTTGCCCTGGAGTTGAATCGTGTTCCTACGGAACCCGATCTTGTGCTCAAGCGAAAAGAAGATGCTACCTTTCCCGGTAAATCTGTGTTCCGACGATGGGGGACCCGCGAGAAGTTACTTGCAAAAGTCGCGGAGTTTTGCAAGGAGAAAGGACAATTCGAACCGGTTCTGAAGTTGCTTGATGGTGCCCAAACATCCGCGGCAGTCGACCGTAAACGCGAATCAATGGGGGTTAAAGGATTCGTGTACCTTCTTAGCTCGGGAAAGTATCACAAGATTGGTCGGACAAATGCCGAAGGCAGGCGGCTCCGAGAGTTGGCCATCCAACTGCCTCACAAGCCAATATATGTGCACGTTATCGAGACCGACGATCCCGAGGGCATCGAGCGATACTGGCACGCCCGCTTTGCCGATAAGCGGCAAGACGGGGAGTGGTTCAGCCTTTCGGCCGACGACATTAACGCGTTCAAGAGGCGCCGTTTTCAATAAGGGAAAACGGAACGAGATTTTCAATCATGGGGACAGGCTTTACAGAAAAATACGATGTGGTGGTCGTAGGCGCGGGCCACGCCGGCTGCGAGGCGGCGATGGCCGCGGCGCGCATGGGGCTTAAGACCGCGCTCTACACCATCAACCTCGACCTCATCTGCCAGATGTCGTGCAATCCGGCCGTGGGCGGCATAGCCAAGGGCCATCTGGTCCGCGAAGTGGACGCGCTCGGCGGCATCATGGGCCAGGTCATAGACCGGACGGGCATCCAGTTTCGTCTGCTCAACACCAGCCGCGGCCCGGCCGTCTGGTCGCCGCGCGCGCAGGCTGATAAGAAACAGTACCGCAACCGCATGAGGCAAGTGCTTGAATCCGAGCCGAACCTGCGAATCAAGCAAGCGGAAGTTGTGGATCTGATCACGGAGGACCTTGCAGGGGCGATTCATGAATCGCCCCTACGCGCGCCCCTAGGGCGTCGAATTTCGCGCCCGCACAGTGGTGCTCACGACGGGAACATTCCTCGCCGGCCTGATTCACGTCGGACTGACGAATCATGCCGCCGGGCGCGCAGGCGAACCCGCGGCAGTGACGCTTGCGGCGCGCCTGCGGGAGCTGCGCCTGCCGGTCGGGCGCCTCAAGACCGGCACGCCGCCGCGCCTCGACGCTCGCACGATTGATTTCTCCAAGTTTCAGTTGCAGGCCGGCGACGCGGTTCCGACGCCGTTCAGTTTTCGCACGCGCGCCATCACGCAGCCGCAGACCAATTGCTGGATTACGTACACCAACGCGGCAACGCATCGCTCCATCCGCGAGAACCTCGATCGCTCGCCGCTTTACTCCGGCCAGATCAAGAGCCTTGGCCCGCGGTATTGCCCTTCCATCGAGGACAAAATTGTCAAATTTCCGGACAAGCCTCAGCACCAGATATTCCTTGAGCCCGAAGGCCTCGATACCTACGAGATCTATGTAAACGGCATGTCCACCTCGATGCCGATAGACGTCCAAGCGGCGATGGTCAAATCCATTCCAGGACTCGAAGCTGCCGAGATGATCCGCCCCGGCTACGCCATCGAGTACGACATGATTCAGCCCACCGAGCTCCAGCCGTGGCTCGAGACGAAAAAAATCCAAAACCTCTTCCTCGCTGGACAGATCAACGGCACCACGGGCTACGAAGAGGCTGCCTGCCAAGGCATGATGGCAGGCATCAACGCGGGCTTGCGGGCTCAAGCGCGGGATCCGGTGACGATTGCTCGCACCGAAGGCTACACGGGAATCTTGATTGACGACCTGGTGAGCAAGGGCGTGGACGAGCCCTACCGGATGTTTACGTCGCGTGCCGAGTTCCGGCTACACCTGCGCATTGATAATGCCGACGAGCGCCTGACCCCGCTTGGCTATCGTGTCGGCACGGTGAAGGAGCCCGAATACCAGGCCTTTCTCGCCAAGCGAGAGCGGATCTCTCAGGCGACGAAGTTCCTGCTCGAAACGCGCCTCGACCCGAGTTCGCGCGTCGGCCGCGAGGTCTATATCCAACTCGGGCTAATGGATGGCGGGCGATACACGGGACCCTGTCCGCTAACCGGAGCGCAGCTCTTGAAGCGGAACGAAGTAAGCGTTGAAGATTTGATGGAATGGATCAATGAGAGCCTGCGCGCTGCCGCGCCCGGCTTCCCTTCGGCTTCCGCTCACGCTTCGACTTCGCCCAGCGTCACTGAGCAAGGCCGGAGGGAGAGCGGTGAAGGACAGTTGAACCGCGACCCCGCACCTGCCGACACACCCGATACCGCTCTGGAGAGCGGCGCTACTAGTTTCCTCTCGCGCGAAGAGGCGTGCCGCATCGAGACCGACTTCAAGTACGAAGGCTATCTAGCTCAGCAAGAACGCCAAATCGAACGCATGCGACACGCCGACGAGCGCCGCATCCCGGACGGGTTTGAATACCAGAAGATCTCCGGGCTCTCGCGCGAGGTCACGGAAAAGCTGTCCAAGGTGCGCCCGCTCACGCTCGGCCAAGCCCAGCGCATCCCGGGCGTCACTCCCGCCGCCGTATCGCTCGTCAATGTGTATATCGAGATTTT
>QHZO01000169.1:5915-19187 GCA_003224695.1 Acidobacteriota bacterium | reverse complement strand
GAGGCGGCTTTTACTGAGCACTGACAACTGAGGGCTGAAAACTTTTTTCACTCGTACCTTAAGGCAACCATCGGATCCACCTTGGTCGCTCGTCGCGCGGGGATGTAGCAGGCGACGAGCGCCACAGCGGTCAGAATCAGCGAGACAACGATGAACGTCAGCGGGTCGGCAGGCTTCACGCCAATGGGCAAGCTCGCCAAGAAACGAGCGAGCGGGACCGCGGCCCCGATCCCGATGGCCACTCCGGCCAGTGTCAGCTTAAATCCCTGCCTCACGACTAATCCCAGCACGTCGCTTCTCCTGGCCCCGAGCGCCATCCTGACCCCTATCTCATTCGTCCGCCTTGCCACCGCGTACGACATGACCCCGTAAAGGCCGACGGAGGCAAGCAACATGGCCAACACCCCAAACAAGCTCGCGAGGCCGGCGATCAAGGTCGTTTCATTGAGGGACTGTTCTACCAGTTCATCGAGCGTCGTCACCTTGTCAACGGGAAGGTTTTTGTCACTTCCTGCGATGGCCCGTCGCACCTCCAACATAAGCGCCGAACTCGGCAAGGGGCCTGGAAGCCTGAGAAACCGGCAGGAAAACCATTTCGGTTGCGCCTTCACCAGGGCTGTTGTACTTTGCGTTTTTCACGACTCCAATCACCTCGATGTCACCGCCCTTGAAAATGGTTTGGAAATCCAGCGTCTTGCCGATCGGGTTCCGTCCGAAATAGAATCTGCGTACTAGGGCCTCGTTTACTATGGCAACGTGAAGTCCCGCTTCCGTATCCCGGGCACCGAATTCCCGGCCAAGCACCAAGGTCATGCCCTCGGTTTCGAAATACCGCGGACCCACCACGTTAACCTGCACCGACGTCCGCTCATCGGGTTGAGGCGTGTAGCCCGGCACGGTGACACCCTGAATCACCTCCATGTCACTCAGCCAGCTATAAAGCGCGAGACTGGCGGAGCCGACACCGGGGAGAGCATTCACGCGGTCCAGCAACTGCTGATAAAGCGCCGGGAGCTCGTCGGGTTTGTATCCCGCGCGCTTGGGGTCTATGTTGACAACCAAGACTTTGTCGCGGGCAAATCCCCAATCCTGGTTCTCGAGAGCCCGAAGCGCCCGCACGAGGAGCCCGGCGCCAATCAGAAGAAATAAAGACACGGCCACCTGAGAAACCACCAGGATATTGCTCGGACCTCGCCGCCCCCCGCCCGCGCTGGCGAGGGCGCCACCTTTGAGAGCCGCGGTCAGTGAGCCGCGGCTGGCACGGAGCGCCGGTACCAGTCCAAATAGGATTCCCGTCAGGACACAGACACCGAGAGTGAATCCGAGAACCCGCGAGTCTGGACTGACGCTGACAGGCACGAAGGCCGCTCCATTCGCAACTCGCGTCACCAGGGCTGCCGTCGCCCACCTCGCGAACAGCAGGCCGGCAGCGCCTCCGCACATGGCCAGCAATATGCTCTCGGTGAGAAACTGCCGAACCAGGCGCGACCGGCCTGCGCCCAATGCCAGCCGCATGGAGACTTCCCTCTGCCGGGCAGTGGCGCGGGCCATCAGAAGGTTCGCGACGTTGGCGCAGGCGATGAGCAGAATCAGGCCGACCGCTCCGAGGAGAATGTATAGAGGTTTCGTGAAATTCTCACGGAGCTCCGACAATCCTCTGCCGCCGGGTGTCAGGACAATGAAGGAGTTCCGGATCTGCTCCCATCTCTTGGCGGAAACCTGGCTGCGGACCACCTCATCGAGGAAGCCGCGGTGGAGGGCGCTGATGTTTGCTTGCGCTTTTTGGAGTGGGACACCAGGTTTAAGGCGGCCGATCATATCAAGCCAATACGGTCCTTGCGGCGCCTGCATGGACTCTTGGCGGCTCACCTGCGGTTGGGTGGCGAGCGGCAGCCACATGTCAGGCGGGTCGGCTTGAAGCGTCTCGCCAAAGAATCCCGGCGGAGTAACACCGGCAATGGAGAACGCCGTGCCGTTTATCTCCACCGTCTTCCCCAATACCGACGGGTCTCGAGAGAATTGCCGGCTCCAAAGGCGATAGCTGATAACCGCCGTTGGCCCGGCTCCTGCCGAGTCGTCTTCGGGAGCGAGCATCCGACCTAAGAACGGGCGCACGCCCAATAGAGAGAAATAATTTCCCGAAACTAACCTCCCGTGAGCACTGGTAAGAGAATTTCCTGCTCTAAGGCTGAGGCCGTTGTCGAAACTCCCAAACGCGCACACGTCTTGAAAAACCCGGTTGTGATGGCGCAATTGCTGGTAGAAGGCATAAGAGAACAGCTCCCACGAACCCCGCTGAGCCTCCCCGACGACGCCGCGGTCCAAGCCGTGGCCGAAAAGCACAAGCTCGCCTGGATTTTCCACCGGAAGCGGCCTTAACAGTAGCGCGTTGATCAAAGTGAAGATGGCCGTGTTCGCGCCTATACCGAGGGCAAGGGTGAGAACGGCTACAGCGGTGAAGCCCGGGCTGCGGCGCAACTGCCGCAGACCATAACGGACATCTTGAATGAAATTCTCGATGTAGTTCACTCGACGCATGTCGCGGCACTCCTCTTTGATTTGTTCCACCCCGCCCAGTTCGCGCAGGGCGGCGTAACGGGCTTCCTGCGACGTCATGCCTTTTGCAACTTTTTCCTCGCTCAGCTTTTCCAAGTGGAAGCGGAGTTCCTCACTCAGTTCCTGCTCGACGCGCATCTTCCAAACGAGCGACCGGAGTCGAAGGGGCAGCTTATGAAACCATCGCATGATTTAACTCTCAGCCTTCAGCTATCAGTCGTCAGTTCTCAGTTTTCAGTTCGCAGTTTTGAACTGTCGACTTTCAGTTAGCAGTAACCAGCTTTCAGTCATCAGCCATCTGTAACAACCAGGGTCCGGGTTCTTCTACTGACAACTGACCGCTGATAACTGACGGCTTCATTCGTACTCCAACACCAGGCCGATGGCCGTGGAAAGCCTCTTCCAACTGATTTCCTCTCGCTCCAAATACCGGCGGCCCGCCGCCGTCAGCGCATAGAACTTCGCGCGGCGATGGTTGTCCGACTCGCCCCACTTGGCCCGGATCCATCCGCTTTGCTCGAGACGATGCAGCGCCGGGTAGAGCGCGCCCTGATTCACCTGGAGCACTTCCTTCGACACTTGCCGGATGCGCTGGGCGATGCCCCAGCCGTGCATGGGCTCGAGCGCCAGGGTCTTCAAGATCAGCAGGTCCAACGTGCCCTGAACCAGGTCAGTCGGTTTGCTCATTCCGCCTCCCCTCAGTTATCGAGGGTAAGGATGCCTCCTCTCCTGTCAGTTGTCAAGGGGAGATTTCTTATCGGGGAGAATCCTGATCCGCCTTCCCTCGGCGAAGTGGAAACGGGGCCGGCCGTCGCCCTCAGATGTCATTCTGAGGAGTCCCGCTTTGCGGGACGACGAAGAATCTCCGTATTTTCCTCATCCTGCAAATGCGGGGATTCTTCGCTTTGCTCAGAATGACGGCTGAGGGGCGGTCAGCCGGCCAAAGGGTTCAATCGAGGTCCAAGTCGCGCAGGGGGCGCGTGACGGGTTCGTCTTTGGTTTTCTTTAGGGCTTCTTCGAATTTCCGGTCGAGCACTTGCGTCTTGACTTTCTCATCCGCGACGCTTTGCGTGAAAAGCGCCTCGCGCCGCGCCTTTTCCTTTTCGAGCAGGTCGCCCACGCGGTCAAGGTCCGCCGATTTCGCGCGCGCCGGCGGCTCGTGCGCGATCACCTTGCCGAGCTCGCGGTCCAGGCTCAGCCGCGCGCCGCAATGCGGGCAAGCGACATGGATGAGATCCCCTTTGGCCATGAAGGAATGTTACCGCCCCCGACCGGCGGAGTCAATTGTAGGGGCTGGGTCCTGGGGGCTGGGGCCGCTCTGTCCAAATAGGTGCCACATGTGGGTGCGCTGTAGCGGCCCTCTATGAGCGCCGGAAGTGCCGAGATATGAAGGGCGGCGCTCATCGAGCGCCGCTACAGCGCCCTGAGTCACGGCCCGACCGTCACGGCACTTGCAAACCGCCCATGGAGAGGGTAGCGTGCCGAGTTGAAAAACGATGGACAGAGCCTTGGCGCTTAGCAGCCCGCGAACCTTTTGCGAGCTTTGCGTCTTGGCGTGAAACAGCTCCTTGGCTTTTTTATCCAACGGCCGGCTCTGGCAACCCAGGGAGAAACTCAGATGGAAATAAACCGCGATTCGCGACGCAAATTACTCCCGCGCGCGCTGGGGCTGATTTTCCTAGCCGCGCTCGGCGGCCTGCTGCTGGCGCGCGCTCAGGAAAACTCCGAGGCGGAATGGAAAGGACGCGACGTCTGGCAGCAGCCGGCGCGCGTGATGGACGCGCTCGGAATCACCTCCGGGGGCCAGGTCGCCGACGTGGGCTGCGGCAAAGGCTATTTCACCGCTCGCTTGGCCGAACGCGTGGGCGAGCAAGGCAAGGTTTACGCCGAGGACGTCCGCGACGACGACTTAAAAGTAGTTGCGGACTATGCGCGCGAAAAAAAGCTGACGCAGATTGTGACCCTTCAGGGCACGGAAGACGATCCGAGCCTCCCTCCGGACTCGCTCGACGCCATCCTCATCGTCAATGCCTTCCACGAGATGAAGCATTATCAGGCGATGCTCGCCGGCTTCACGAAGGCGCTCAAGGCCGGTGGCCTCTTGGCGATCGTGGACCATCAGGACAAGCCCGGTAAGCCGCGCCGCGATTACGAGGAGGAACACCGGATTTCGCCCGACCTGGTGCGCGAGGAGTGTACTCAGAACGGTTTCGAATTCGTCCGCGAAGAAAACGGCTTTGATCGGCCCCAAGGCGACGGTGGCGGCCACTTCTTCTTTCTGATTTTCCGGAAACCGCGTTGACAAACGCTCCGCCGCTTCCTAGGGTTTCCACGCGTTGAATCTCCTGGAAATTCCAAGCGAGTGCGGGATATACCTGTACGCCTGGAAGTGCGCGAATAATCCCGGAGTTCAAGGAGGATGGCCGTGGGCGTCAAGACTCAAGCGGATTTGAAACTCGATTCCGCCTCTGCCTTCGAGGGGCTCGTTGATGAGTTGTCGCTGGCGCTGTCACGGCTCGGAACGCATTTCGCGCCGGGCCCGGCGGGGCGGGTCACGGAGGGCGGCGTTGAAGTGGGCCGCGTCGTCTCCTGGCAACCCGATAAATTGATCGCCCTCGAGTGGCATCCAGCCAACTGGCAGCCGGATGCCATGGCGAAAGTTGAGCTACGATTCGAGCCGGCCGCGGAAGGCACACGAATAACGCTGGAACTCGAGAACATGGAGAAGTTGGTGGGGGAGTCCGGGAGCGAACTCTTGGGTTGGTTCACGAGCCAGGTCGCGGCACCGCTTCTCCGCGCCGCGGGGCCGTGCGGATTGGGCGATTGGATCACCGACCGCCGGGCACGTCGGCCCTCGGGTCCGCAGGCGCGCCAGACTTACCGCGATCCTCTCTTTCACCGGCCCAATTTTAAAGTCATTTTGAAAACCCTCGCCTTGAAGCCCGACGACTATTTGTTGGAAGTTGGCAGCGGAGGCGGGGCTTTCCTGGAAGAGGCGCTCAAGTCGGGCTGCAAGGCGGCGGCGATTGATCACAGTCCGGATATGGTGAGGCTGGCTCGAGAGGTCAATCGCGATGCGATCCTTGCGGGACGTCTGGAAATTCGAGAAGGAAATGCCGGCTCACTCCCTTTCCGGGACGGGACATTCACTTGTGCGGTGATGACCGGGGTTTTTGGTTTCATCTCCGAACCACTCAAGGCGCTCTCGGAGATCGCACGGGTGCTCGCGCCTAAAGGACGCTTGGCGCTGTTTGCCGGCTCAAAAGAACTCCGCGGAACCCCCGCGGCGCCTGAGCCGATGGCATCACGCCTGCGTTTTTACGAAGATGCGGAGCTGGAACAGATGGCACGCCAGGCGGGCTTCACCGGGTCGCGCGTCGAACGCCCTGATTTCGGGCCCTATGCACGCGAGGTCGGAGTTCCCCTGGAAGCCCTGGGACTTTTCGGGACCCGCTATGGGCAGCTCCTGCTGGCGCGCAAGTAAAGCCGCGGATAAGTCAGGCTTCCACAGCAGAAGTGTAAGTGGACGACGATCATTCGAGCCACAGCGAGCGGGGCACGCAGCGCCTCGGCCTGTCGGGGCGGCTCTTCGGTCGCGGCGCGCAAACTGCCTGTAGGGCTGGACTTATCAAGGGTCGAGCGCCGGAGCTTGTTTCGCTCGCGGGCGAACGAGGTCTGTCATGCCTCGGCCGGATCCCCGGCCGCCATCATCTCCTCGATAGTTCTCATCGGCAGAAACAGGCGGTTCGGAATTTTTGGAAGCTGAATGAACCTATACTTTTTATAGAAATTCGCGGCTCCCTCATCTTTTGCGTCCACGACCACCGCAGCGGAGACAATTAACTTGCCAGCGCCCAAAGAGAGCCGGAGTGCGTCCACTAAGAGGCGTTCGCCCAATCCTTTGCCCCGGAATTGTTTAGCAACAGCCAGGCGTCCAAGGAGTGTCGCGGGCACGGCCCGGTATTTCGCGAGCTCTTGCGCGACCTCTTCGGGTACTGCGCCAAGTTCGACAGAAAACTGTGAGAGGGTGTAATAGCCTGCGACGATTTTTCCGTCAGGGGTGAGCATGAAAACTGCGGCGACGTGCTTCCGTACGTCTTGACCAGCTTGCTTGTGAAGATAGTTATCGAGGGCCGCCTCACCGCGCGAAAAGGCCGCCCGGTCGTGCTTCGAACTGAGTGGCTCGACCCGGAAACGGATTCCCGTTTGTCCGGCAATGACTCTAAACGGATAGGCCGACAAAGATTCGTCAAACTGAGAAACTACCCACCTAAGCCGTCGTGGCACGGGCCATTGGCGGAGCTTCCTCGTGGTCACGAGGTGCCAGAAGAGCGAACTGGTTGAAGGCAATGTTCAGGTTGGCTAAATCCTTGATCTGTAAGGCGGATTTTGTGGCGCGCTTGCGTCGAAATTCGTTCCGGATGTTTCCCCAAACCCCTTCCTGGATGGCGAGAAAGGCGCCTACGACCCGAGGTTCGAATTGTCGGCCTGATTCCCGTCGAATTTCTTCGAACGCCGTGGCCATCGGGAGGGCACGCCGATAGGGGCGGTCGGACGTCATGGCATCCAGAGTATCGGCCACCGCAAAGATGCGAGCGCCCAAAGGAATCTCGTCTCCTTGGAGTCCTTGCGGATAGCCACTTCCGTCAAAAGCTTCCTGGTGGGTTAGCACAATTTCTGCCGCGGGCGCGAGAAACGGAATGCGGCAGACCAGGTCGTAGCCGATCTCGACGTGCGTCCGCATGATGGCAACCTCATCCGACGTAAGCGGAGCAGGCTTCCACAAAATGGCATCCGGAATACCAATCTTGCCGATGTCGTGCAAGTACGACCCGCGAGCGATTTGGAGCAGCATGTCAGCGGAGCATGCGAGCCTCTTCGCAATCTCCAGCGCGTAAAGCCTGACGCGGCGCGAGTGGCCCTCGGTTTCCGTGTCCCGCAAGTCCAAAGCGGCGCCTAGCGCCTGCAAGGTGTCGTCGTAGATCTGCTCGATCCGCTTGACGGCGGCCTGGAGTTGTCTGGTCCGCAGCTCCAGCACCTTCTCGAGCTGGTTGCGATACACCTCCACCTCCATCTCCAGGCGCTTCTTGTCGAGCGCGCGCTTGACGGCAACCGCGACCGCGTCGAACCGGAAAGGCTTCGGCAGGTAGTCGGCAGCGCCTTTCTGCATCGCCGCAACCCCCACTCGGACGTTGTCCTCGGCGCTGGCCACCAGCAGACTGAGCCGCGGGTATTTGCCATGCGCGGCTTCAAGCAGCTCCAGCCCGGTCATACCCGGCATCTGCACATCGGAGATGAGGGCGTCAAAGCACTCCCGCTCGAGCATTCTGAGCGCCTCGGCGCCGCTCGTCGCGGCCCGGCATTCGAATCCTTCTCGCGAAAGCCCCTCCGTAATTAGGGCGCAGATTAAGGGTTCATCGTCAACGACCAGAAGACGAGGCTTTGGGGTGCTTGAGGTCACAGGAGGCCTTTCCATGAGCAACTACCCATTTGCTGATTCCCAGATTTGCTGCGATACCCCAACGCTAACTTCGTTCTCCACGCCTGACAATGGCACAAGGGTCAGGGGTTATAGCACTTTAGTGCCGGTGTCGCCTCTGCCTTTGGCTATAGGGAGAAATCGGAGGCCAGAAAATTGTAGAGAAAAGATAACAGCCAATGGATACAAGTCGAACGCCGGCGGCTTGCCAGACCGCCAGAAGGTACGCTTAACGGCTTCAAGTTCGAGCGCGAAAAGGTAGCGGGTCAGTTTGGCGGATGTAGAGGCGAGTTTATCTCGTCCGTCAGCCGACGGACGGCGTAAAGCCTCTACCTCAAACTGACCCACTACCCGCGAAAAAAAGGGCTTTTGCCGGCCCCGAAGCGACGATCGTGGGATTTCTTTATCGCAAGGTGTTGCAGGATCGATCTGCCATCTTGCTTCTTCTGACTTCTGGCTTCCGACTCCTGTCTTTTTACTTCTGACTCCCGACTCCCGACTCCTGTCTTCTGACTTCTGACTCCCGCTTCTCTCATCCTTTGCTGAAATCTGCCATTCTATATTTGCGATTCCCATTCGGCCGCCTCTGAAATCTTCTATCTCAAGTCTGCGATTCCCTTCCGTTCTCCTCTGAAATCTGCGATTTTAAATTTGCCATCCGCGCAGCGTGGCTGCGCCCACCGGCGGCCGCCTTCCTCCTGGAAAGTAGCAACGACCTCTTCCCCCAGAGCCGGTAGCGCTTCGATGAATCGGAGCGGCCTTTCATCGTTTGGTCACGGGAGCTGTGGAGCCGTTCCTGGCCCGGCAGCGGCCGAGTAGCCGCAGAGTCTCTGCGAAGCGAAACTCTGCGGTACCGGCCCCCTTCAAGATGAGCGCATCAAAGCACCTCTAGTGAGAACGAAATTCAATGCTGGCGCTATCTTCAAAACAGTGCATCGTCTCCTTACCTAAAAACTCCAATGGCCCTACCTCTGGTGGCCAACCTGGTAGGTACAATAGCGTTTCAATTTTGAACGCCCGTGGGTTTAAATAGCGAGCGTTCAACACCTGTTTCCCCATTTGGTCCTCAACAATCAGACTGCTCAGATCGGGCCTATTCATTCGGAGTATATTATTCTGATTAACAACGAATTCGTTTTTCTCAATCCTCGCTACGATTTTTCCGTCCGAGCTCCAAACGTCAATTGTGAGGGCAATAGACCCGTCACGTTTCTTATCCAAGGCAATGACATCCTTGCCGTCTACACCCACAACGCTATGCGGGAAGGTTCGCGCTTTTACCACTGAGTTCCCCATGAAGAGCATAAGGGCATCATCAGGTGCTGGGCCACATGGTCCTACAGGTGGCATTGGGTCAGAAGCTGGGACCAGCCAACCCTGCGGCGAAATAAGCTGTCTCCCTATGGACCACCGGTTCACATAGAAGGCGACAAGCCCAAAAACCGCCGAGATAATCAAGACGCCTAGGATTTGACGGTGGCGAACTGTAACCAGAACGGTCTTCCGTTTGCCTGTCTTTCGGTTGCGCTTGACAAGACGGGAGCGACACCAAACAGCCGAAAGCCAAATGGCAGACGCCAAGAAGAACAGCAATGCCAAGGCAAACTGAGAAATTTCCAACATGACCGAGGCGAACGCCAGAGGAACAACGGCCAGTACACTGGCATACTTCCACTCCGTAGCAGCGCCTAATACGCTAGGTCAGCGCATAACGATGCATCATTATACGACAACAAGCCCTCACCCTTTGTGGCCCCGCATTCCCGGAGGGGTAGCGCCGACGCTCGCTTCCCAAAGACGGTAGCGCTGCCTTGTCCTTGAAGGCTGCGGTTTTTCATTGTGCGGTGGTGAGAAAAGCAGCGGAGCTTCTGGGAAGCGAGAGTCCGCACTTCTAGCTTTCAAATATTCAAACGACATCCGCCTTCCAACGAATCGGGCCCAGCTCAATAGGCAAGGCTTTCACGAGCTCGTGGAAGCCATCGAGGTCGTTATCGATATCCTTGTAAACATAAGGTGTGAGCAAATCAGGGACGGGTGCTGCGTCCTTATAGCGGAGAGTGATGATGGCAAATTTCCTTTCTTTCTTTCGTTTTTGGAGTATCGCGTAGTCGACCTCGGTCGCAAGATATTTCTGGTCTTTAAAGTTGGCCGTGATGAAGAAGACTGCGGCACACGACTCCTCGAATCCGCGCAGCAGTTCTCGTTCGAGGTTCGAGCCTACCGGCATGTCGGACTCATCGAGCCAAGAATGAAATCCGACTGCCTTCAGTGCTTGGTGGTAACGGTGGACAAGGGGCTTGTCAATCGACTTATGGCTGAGAAAGATTTTCGCTTCTGTGGAGGCCGGAATCCTGTTCAATGGAACTGCCTGAACTGCCCGAGCCTCTGGCGTCGCTAGGTCGGCGGCCGTCCCTAGCCGGTGCGACAATTCGTCCACAAATGGGCGCACAAGGAGCGTCCGGAACAGCTCTACCGAGTCCTCGAGCTTTCCCTTGTCGTGAGCAATTCCTAAACCAATGATGTGGTTTGGGTTCGCCTGAGCGGACTTGATGAGCCGGTAGCGGAGCGCCAGCTCCTCGTCCGGGTCCGGGGGATACGACAGCTTCGGTTCATATTGCGTCGCGGCGGCCCACCACTCCTCCGTATCGATAAGGGATTTGCGTTCAAGAGGCTCTAGGACGCTCTGCGTGAGCGCGTCTGAATTGCAGAATTCAAGAAATCGGTCAAGGTGGTGGTCGAATGTTGCGCCGTCTTCATGAAGTAAGCTATCTCGGCGGTCTTTGAACGTTCGAAGAGAATTCACGAGTTGTTCCTTTTGGAATTGCATGGGTTCTCCTTCAGGCTCAAGCTCAGATGAGTGCTACATCCGCTCCGCAGAATGGGCACATGCGGACATTGGTCCAGCCTTCCGAAATTTTGGCCTTCTTACCACAGCAGAGAAACGTGACTATCTTGAGATCCGGAATTTCCGGTCCGTGGATCGGTCGCACGGGCAAGAGTGATCGGGAATGCTTGAACCCGATCGATATCGACAATAATCCTTCAGAATGACCCCTGCCGCCGAAAGTTTGCTCGAGACCAGAGGCCCACCTGTTTATTAAAGGGATCACTAACTCTCGGCTGATAGTCCGCTTAAGATACGCCACCGTCTCCTCAGTGTGCATACGAACGGTTTCATCCTCATTGCCGCAATAAGGGCAGCGGATGCGGTTGGGGTGAGGCTGGCCGGGACTCTCTGGCCCGATATCGCAGCCCATGCGCCGACAGTAAGAGCTCAGGGCCCATTGAAGGTCGTTCTGGTCAATTAGGATCTTGAAATCTCGGCCACAGGAGGGACATGTAAGGCGGAAGAACTGATCTCGATCCCTACTGACTGAGACGGCGAAGCGAAGACTCTCGCCCGCTGAATTCTGCGGTTCCATGGACTTGCCCCCTGCCTCCTCTAAACGCAAGATCCTCCGCTTTGCGGCTCATTTGGCTTTTCATTTGGCGGCAACCTGCCCTTTTCTTCACTAGAACATTCCACCACCCATTTTGGTTTTGGTAGCATAGCGCAGATCACTCGGCTGGAGGACGAGTTAGCCGCAAGAGTGCCCAATTGACCGCCCCCGATAGCAATCCCGAGCCGAGAGATCTGTGGCGAGTCACACGCCGGATTTACTTCTCATGCCGACTTCAGATCCTTGAAACCGTGCTAAGCCGGTAACCACGGCGCCGCTCTTTGCCTTCGCAGGCAGGCGGTGGGCATTTGGAGGGCATGATGCGACGAATCCACGGCATCAGTAGCATGTCGTGGCTACCAAATGTAGCGCCGGTCTATGATCGGCGGGACTGGGGACCGGCGCGGGGATTATGGAGTGCGGGAGCTTGCTCCCGCTTTCAAAAGCGGCGGCAAGCCGCCGCACTCCAAGACCGCCACTCCCCGACCAGTGCCGGGGCAGGCTCCGAGCGCCGCTATAGCGGCAGCTCTGCGCTCTTCAAGCGGGCACGTACTGCTTCACACGAACGTCTCTTGAACGCCGCCACGTCTTCGCCACGTCATAGGCGAGCTGCATGCGGAGAAGGTGATCCATGTCGCGGCCAAACGCTTTTTCAATGCGCAGGGCCATCTCGGCGCGCGAAGAAGAATTTAACACGGAGCCCACAGAGCAGAACCCACGGAGGCCACAAAGAACTCAGTCGCAACTCCGTGGCCTCCGTGTTGAAAGTTTTCTTTGGGTTGCGGCCAATGGCCGCACCAGGAGGAGAGGCAAGGGGGTGGTGAAAGATTTTGTTGTGAACAATTAGACGGGACACCACACGAGTGTAGTGCGTCAAAAATTGCTTTACACATGTAGGGCCGCCCATTAGGGCGGCATGCCGGGCTAGAGCCCGGCGCTACAACAAACCGAGCGGATCAGCAATTGTAAAGAAGCGTATGACGCACCACACTAGCCGACAACTGAGAACTGCAGCTTGTTGCCCTCGCGGTCAATGCGGTCCAGCCGCACGCGGACGCGGCCGCCCAGGTGAAAAGCGCGCTCGGTGTTCCGGCCCACCAGGGCGCGCAGCCGCTCGCGGTAAACGTAGAAGTCGTCCTCAAAACTTTCAAGCGGCACAAAACCCTCGACGAACAGGTCCGTCAGCTTTCATCGCCCAGCCGCTCGGCCATGAAGCGCACCTTCTTCCATTCCATCAGCTCGCGTTCGGCGTCCTGGGCGCGGCGCTCGGCTTCGGAAGTGGAAGCGGCCAGCGCGCGCAGCTCCTGCGGATCGAAGAACGCGCCGCCGGAGCGCGACGGGCGAGCGCCTCTGGCTGAGGGAGGAGGCGCTGCCGGTCGCATAGGCCCCTCAGGCCGGCGCTTCTTTTCCGGGTTCAGGATCACACGCGCGCTTCCGCCTTCCCTTTCGAGCGCGGCCTTCAGAATCCGGTGAACGACGAGGTCGGGATAGCGGCGGATGGGCGAGGTGAAATGCGTGTAGGTGGGCGAGGCGAGCGCGAAGTGGCCAAGGTTTTCCTCCGAGTAGCGCGCCTGCTTGAGCGAGCGGAGCATGAGGTAAGAGAGGATGCGCTCTTCGGGCTTGCCTTCCAAGCGCGCCGTCAGCCGTTGGTAATGATGCGAGGTCACGCGCAGGTCGCCGGGCTCGATGCGCTCGTAGGCGGGCGCGTAACGCTCCTCGCGCCGGGAGGTGTCGCGCTTCGAAACTTGAAAGCGACGGAGCGCCGGCCGTCCGACGCCGAGTGAATACCCGAACGTG
>QHZO01000169.1:0-5741 GCA_003224695.1 Acidobacteriota bacterium | reverse complement strand
GTGTTCGACCAATCCGTCAACCGACGCATAGCGGGCCAGGGCGGCGGGCTCTCCGGCGAGGATGTCCCGCACCGCGGTGTACGTCATGCGCTCCGCGCTGCGGATGACGCCGGGAACCAGCTCGTAGGCGACCACGCGACCCGAGGCGTCAATCTCCATCAACGCGGACATCGAGAGGCGCTCGACGCGCGGGTTGAGGCTGCAAATGCCGTTCGAAAGCTCCAGCGGCAGCATCGGCACGGCGCGGTCGGGGAAATAGACGGAGGTGCCGCGCAAGCGCGCCTCGCGGTCAAGCGCCGTTCCCGTCCGCACGTAGTGCGCGACGTCGGCGATGTGGACCGAGAGGCGAGTGGTGGCGTTCGCCAGCCGCTCGACATCCACCGCGTCGTCAAAATCCTTCGCCGTCTCGCCGTCAATCGTCACCACGGGCCGGCCGCGGAAGTCGCGCCGGCCTTCGAGCTCGGATTCGGAAATCAATTGCGCCTGGTCTTCCGCCGCCGTGAGCACTTCGGCGGGAAAGCGGTGCGGAAGATGAAACTTCCGGATGATCATCTCGACGTCCACGCCGAAGTCGTCGCGGTTCCCGAGGACTTCGATCACTCGGCCGCGGAGCGCCGCCGCCCCTCCGCTGACGGGCTCCGGGAAGTTGGTGATCTCCACGTCTACAATCTTTCGGTCAAGTTCGCCGAGGCTTGGGGTCTCGTTCGGCTTTCGAGGGCGGCGCCCTTCTTCCGACTCGCCGCCGAACTGCCGGTCGCGCCCACCGGCCCGCGCCGCCTCGGCCGGCCATTCGTGCCCGCGGGGAATGATGATTTCATAAGGGATGCGCCGATCGTAAGGAATGACGGTGCTGAACCTTTCGCCGGCGCGAAACTCGCCGACCACGGTCTTCTGAGCGCGCTCGAGCACGCGCAGGATGCGCCCTTCGAGCCGGCCCCTTTCTTTCGCGCGCACCACGGTCACTTCCACGCGGTCGCCGTGGAGCGCTGCCCCCATGCCTGAGGCCGGAACGAAGATATCGAGGTCCGTCCCGGCCAGCGGCCGGTCGGGGACCACAAACCCGTAGCCGTCGCGATGGCCGATCAGCCGGCCGGAGACCACATTCGAGCCCCTTGCTGCGGGTTCATGCGGCTTGCGCCGTAGAGGCGCGGGCGCCGGCCGCGCGTCCCCCGCAAATCCAAATTGGTTATCTTTCGAGCGCACGATCTTTCTTCCGCGCTCCAGCCGCTTGAGCGCGCTCTTCAACGGCCGCGCCTGGCTCGAGCGCAATCGAAGATCGAGGACGAGCTCGCGCAGCCGATAAGTCCGCCGGGGATGAGTCTTGAAGAGAGCGAGGATTTCAGTATCGGAGGGGAATTCGCGCATTCGCAAGCGCGCTCATTCTATCATCCCCCGCTCGGGAAAGGCGCTTCGGTGCCCTACAAGTCTTTAACCTGGCGCGGTCCGGAGGCCGCAGCCAAACTGGACAAAGTGGCGAGTGGTGAGTGGCAAGTAAGAAAGATCTTCGCGCACTGAGAAGAAAACGGTCGTTAGTTACACGGAGCGCGCGGAGCGTCTCTCGCGCTTCTCGGTTGCAGCTTAACAGGAAAGGAGAGCACGGAGAAATTCCCCTTCGCAACGGCCCGATGCTCGGCCGGGAGTCGCCATCTTGGTGCCGCAGAGAGGACTCGAACCTCCACTCCCTGACGGGAACTACACCCTGAATGTAGCGCGTCTGCCAGTTCCGCCACTGCGGCGAGAAAGAAACCCGAGAAGAGACGGGGCGACCATCCCATCGAAAACGCCGCTCCTGCCGCGGGAATTTTCATCTTGCCATCCGCGGCTTGATGTGTCAAGGCAAGCGACCGGGGCATATTTCCAGCAATACTATCGCGTGAAAAGCCAGCGAGTGAGGAGAGCAATTCCCAGAACGAATTTCGTCGTGTCGAGAGTCGTGTACGTCCGGTGAAGGGATTGGAAGTGCGCGAGGCCGGGTGGGGGCGGGTTTCTGGAAACAAAGTCGAGGGCGCGGCCGAGTTCGCTCATCTGAGGCGTGACGACCAGTCCCAGAATGACCGCGATAGAAAGAAGCGCCCCGGCCAAAGCCAAGGAGACGGCATCGAGCGGACTTTGGCGGCTCAAGAACCAGAGCAAGATTGTGCCCACAACGACTTGTCCCCAGCCGTAGGCTGCAAAGACTCGGCGGTTGAGCTCGGCGGCGAAGTAACGGAAGAGCGGCCTGGTCTCTCCTGCTTCGAGCGGCTTGGCAGCCTGGGCGAGACCCGGTGTCGGGTTCCGAAGAATCCGCTCGACTGTGGCGAAGCTTGCGCCCGCCACAAAAAACATGAAGACCGTCCCTCCGAGCCAAATGCCGAGGAGCATCGCCGCAATGGTCTGGCTTCGAGTCACCGTTTTTTACCAGGTGCGTGCCCGTCACGCGGGCGGGGTCGCGGTCTTGCGCCGAGGATTGAAAAACGGCAGCGGCACAACTTTTGCCCCGACCGTGTGCCGCACGGCCTCAATCGTCATCTCGATATCGAGCTCGGCGCCGGGCGCCGCGTGTTCCGAACGAATGCTCGCAAGCGCAATCATGCGCTTCAGCGTGGGCGACCAGGTTGTGGAGGTGGCGCGCCCCACCTGCTTCCCACCGCGATAGACCGGCACGTGCACGCGCGAGGCGGTCGAGGCGACTTGCGGCGCAAGCCCGGCTTTCTGATATAGCGCCTCAACGTCGTCCCAACGGATCTCCAGCCCCACGAGCTTCCTCCAGGTCCCGCGGCGGTTCTCGGCTTCAAGCGCCGCGCGGCCTATGAAGTTTGGTTTCTCGAGTTGCACAAGCCGCCCGAGGTTGATTTCGTAAGGCGAGTAATTCTGCGCTTCGATGAGCGCCCTCTTCGAGGAAATATAGTCCACATCGGTCAGAATCAGTCCTGCCTCGATGCGCGCCACGTCGAGCGCCAACATGCCGACGGCGTGGAGGTCGTGCCGCTCGCCTGCCCGAACCAGCGCGTCCCAGACCTTGACGGCGTCCGCCCAGGGGATCCAGATTTCGTACCCGAGGTCGCCCGTGTAGCCGGTGCGGGAAATATCCACGGGAACGCCTGCGATGCGGCCATGCGTCACGCGAAAGTATTTGAGGGTTTCGATTTCCGCTTCCGCGGCATCGCGCAAGAGGCGCGCCGACGTCGGCCCCTGAAGCGCCAGAGCCGCCGTCTGTTCCGAAATGTCTTCAATCGCCACGTCCATGGCCACGGCATTCTGGCGGAACCAGCGGAGGTTCGGCTCGGCGGTCGTCCAGCGAAAGGTGTTCTCGCCGAGCCTCGTCACCGTGCCGTCATCAATCACTTTGCCGTGCTCGTCCGTCCAGCAGGTGTAGATGACCTGGTCGAGCGCGAGCTTTTCGACGTCGCGCGTAATCACACGCTGAATAAGCCTCGCGGCGTCGCGGCCGGCGACCAGATATTTGAAAAGCGGGCAGACGTCAATCAACGCCGCGGCGTTGCGGATGGCGTTGTATTCGTGCTCGTGATGCGTCTCGTAGACGCTCGGCGCGTAGTAACCTGACCATTCGCGGTAGTTGAGGCTCTCGCACAAGGCAAGCGTTCGCTCGTGGACCGCAGTTGGGATGGGCACGTTTGACCTTCCGCGACGCGCCGTGCCGCGGGTGCGCCGCGCGGAGTTGACCCCGTCCGCTTCTGCGACCGGCGTCCGTCGCCCCGACCGATCGGGGCGCACCAGACCAGGCGCAACCTGCCTGTGGCACGCAGGGGCGATTATAGGCGGGCGGGAAGAGGCGGCACAAGACGCGACACACGGGCGGTGAGCGATCTTGGCTGGAAGCGCCACGAGAGCTGCATGACGCCGTTTGGGGTTACGCCGATCAGCGTAAACAAGTATTGAAGATTATGTCATTTGGCGTTACGCTCATCGGCGTTAATATGGCGACTTCCGGAAACCCGTTCATCTTCGGGGAAATTATCGACGAGCCGAATTTTGTCAATCGGACCAGGGAACTCAGCCTGCTGGTCCAGGACTTGGCGGATGGGCAGAAAGTGTTCTTGTTATCTCCCCGACGCTTTGGAAAGAGCTCCCTCGTCGCTCTGGCCCTCCTCAAGTTGAAGAAGAGGCACGTTCGCACGGTCAGCTTAACGGTGAGCAGCTACGCGAGTTACACCCAGTTGCTGGAAAAGTTCGCCGAGAAGGTTTTGCGGGCCGCCGGGCCTTGGGAGCGGGTGAAAGATTGGGTCACGCGATTTGGGCGGAGCGTCAAGCCCGACATGCACTACAACCTGACCAGCGGCGAGATCAGTCTGTGCCTCGGTAAGGGATCGGGATTCGATCCTGCCCCGATCGCTCCAGAGGTTTTCGCGCTGCCGGGAGAATTGACCCGGAAGGCGGGATTTCGCATGGCAATCTGCCTTGATGAATTTCAGCAAATTGCCGAATTCAACGGGCGCTCGGTTGAAAATGTCTTGCGCAACCAGGTTCAGGAGCAACGAGAGGTGGGCTATGTCTTCGCCGGATCTCAGCCCGCTTTGATGAAGGAAATGCTTTCTGCCAAGCGGCCGTTTCATAAGACTGGTCCTCAAATGTTTCTCGACAAAATACCGGCGGTTGACTGGAAGGAATTCATCGCTCGCCAGTTTAGCAAGCGGGGCAGGACGCTCCATGAGCGCGGGTTGGAATCCTTGTTGGCGGCAGCCGACTTGATTCCCTTTGACGTACAGCGCATCGCACACGAGCTATGGGATTATGCGGAGCTGAGGGGCAAACGCGCGCTCGATGCGTCCGACGTAACTTCCGTCGCGGACAGCCTCATAGCCGGCCACTCGACTTACTACGAGCTGCTCTGGGAACACCTTTCGGCGCGCCAACGCGCGACGTTACAAGCCCTGGCGGAGCGCGGACCTTTGGAAATTTACTCCCAGACGGTCCGGGACGAGTTTCGTCTCGGACCGGCATCGAGTGTTCAGAAAGCCCTTCAGTCGCTTGATGCAAGAGATATTCTGGATCGATACAAGGGTCGAATCTTCTTCCTGGACCCGCTCTTGCCTCGCTGGATTAGGAGCAAAGTTTCATGAGGGGTGATTACGCTATCTGGCGTTATGCCGAAAGGCGTAACGACGACGGCGCGCCAGACCGTCCAATCCAAAGCAGAACCGGTCCCGAGCAACGCCGGAGCGGCAGGAGTCGCTTCGCTACGGGACTTGCCAAGTCGTGGCCATCGCCGTGCGTCGGTTGACGAGCCGCTGACAAATCAACGCCCTACCACTACAATGTTCCCCCGCTCCGCCGGGGCGGAGCGGCCGAATTCTCGGGGACGGGCCCTTGAGCGAAATCTACGACACGATCGTGATCGGCGGAGGGCACAACGGCCTGGTTGCGGCGGCGTATTTGGCGCGCGCGGGCAAACGAGTCCTGGTGCTCGAGCGCCGGCACCTCGTCGGCGGAGCCGCGGTCACCGAAGAAGTTTTTCCCGGCTTCAAATTCTCGGTGTGCTCTTACGTCGTCTCCCTGTTGAGGCCGGAGATCATTCGCGATCTCGACCTGGCGCGCCACGGCCTCGAGATCCTGCCACTCGACGGCACGTTCACACCCATGCCGGACGGCGATTACCTGTGGCGAGTGAACGATCACGCCAAAACGCGGCGTGAAATCGCGCGCCATTCGGCTCTCGACGCCGAAGCCTACGAAGAATTTGGCAAAGCGATGCACGAGCTGTGTAAGTTCGTGAAGCCCATCCTTTCGATGACCCCGCCCGA
>QHZO01000168.1 GCA_003224695.1 Acidobacteriota bacterium | reverse complement strand
TCGCTCAAATTATAATCAATCCGGACATTTTCCTCGTTCCGGTTGTGCGGGAAGAGCGGTCGCGCCGCGTAGTTCATTTGGCCGGTGGGGTCAACATAGTTGGGGACAATTCCCGCGTTCGCCCATTGGCCGAGGATGGTCTGACCCGCGGTCGTGAAGCCGTTCGGCGAGTTGGAAAGGTTGGAGAGGTTGGCTGTATTGGGCGGCATAATGTTGCCCGCGAGCGCACTTCCCCATGTGTTCTGAGCGTTGACCTGACAAGGCATTCTCAGCGCACGGTTGTTCGGCTGAAAGTTCCCCTTGCTGTCGAAGCAGAGCCGATTCCCTTGGGAGTCTTTCGCGGTGAGCAGCTCGCTAAAATCACCATTAATCATCTTCGCAGACGGCACAACGGCCAGTTCTGTGCCCGGGTCGGGAAGCTGCTTCTGCAATTCGGCACCAAAGAAGAAGAACATCTTATCGTTATTCTTGTTGAAATCCGAGTGGGGGAGCCGAACCGGTCCGCCCAGGTTGAAGCCTGGATAATTAAATTTGCTGTTGGGCCGCGAAAGACCGGTAAAATTGTTTGACCAATCGTTGGCGTTGAAATACGCATTGCGAGCGTACCAGTAAGCCTCGCCGTGAACTTGCGCGCCGCCGGACTTCATTACGGTGTCCATAATCATGGCGCTGCGGCCCTGGTCAGCCTCGAAGTTCGAGGTCTTTACCGAGAATTCCTGGATCATGTCCATGTTCGGCTCAATGATGTTGCCGCAGTTGCAGCCCGGGTCAATCATATGCGCGCTGTCGAGCCGCATGTCGTTCATGTCCGTGCGCAGGCCGTTGACGTTGAACGCGTCCACGCCCGTCCCGAAGCCTCCCCCGCTCATGCTCAAGTAACCGGGGGTCGTGCCGAAGCCGACCACGCCCGGCAGAAGCGCCATAAGCTCCACCGCGTTGCGGCCGATGGTCGCGAGATTCTGGATTTCGTTGGCCCCGATCACGTCGGTCTTAGCGCCTGAGTCCGTGGTCACCAATGGGACGGCGGAAGCGGAGACTTGCACCTCTTGCACCTGGGTCGCCACCCGAAGTGTCACGGGCAATTCTAGCCGGTCGTCGGCGTGAATGACAAGGTTCGGCTGCGAGAAGGTGGCGAAACCCTTCATGATGACCGTCAGCGTATAGGTCTTCGGCTGGATGGCCTCGAAGTCGTAAAACCCGCTGGCGTCCGTGGTGGCATGAAACTCCGAGCCCGTGGCCACGTCTTTGAGAGTCACTGCCGCCCCGGGAATGACCGCGCCACTTGCATCGCGCACGAAGCCGTCTATCCGGGCCGTCTGCACCTGGGCAAAAGACGACGGCGCGAAGCCAAGCCCAAGCCCCACCAGTAAGGCGGCGAAAGCCACTCCTTGGCTCATTCGGGCAGCCCCGATACTCAAAGCGCCACCTGCGCAACGTTTTGCGGTTAGCATAGCCCTCTCCTCGGTTAGGTTCCCGACGCGGTAGTGCAAATCTTCAATGGGGGTAATATAAATCCGCTACCTGACTGGTTGTCAAGCGAAAAAACGAATTATTTATCGCCATCATAACAAGGGGAAATCCTTATGGCTGCGATAAGCAAGAACCGTAGCCGGGATTCAACTGTGCAGGAAGAATCTGGCACTCCAGCGTTCCGAGCGCCGCGGCGGCTTGGCGAGAAAAGCTATTGGTTTTTTTCTGAATTTCCCGGCCGCGGCGCCGGTTTCAGGATTCGGTGACAAAGGCGGCCAGCCGCCGAAGCTGTTGGTGGCGGCGTTCTAGAAGACTGTCAGGCGACAAGGCATTGAGCTCGCCAAGGGCGGAAACCAGCGCCGGCCGCAACAGTTCCGCGGCTTCGCGAGGGTTGAGGTGGGCACCGCCTTTCGGCTCCGGCACGACCTGGTCCACAAGTTTTAACCGAAGAAGTTCCTGCGCAGTCAGCTTCAGGAGGCGCGCCGCTTCCTGCTTGTGATCCCAGTTGTGCCACAGGATGGAAGAGCAGCTTTCCGGCGAAATCACCGAATAGATGGCGTTTTCGAGCATCATAACGCGGTCGCCAATGGCGATGGCGAGCGCGCCGCCGCTGCCGCCCTCGCCGTGGACAACCACCACGATCGGCACGCGGAGCTTGGGGATTTCCTTCAAGTTGTACGCAATGGCCTCGGCCTGCCCGCGCTCTTCGGCGCCAATCCCCGGGTAGGCGCCCGGCGTGTCAATCAAAGTAATGATGGGGCGGTGGAATTTCGCCGCCATCTGCATCAGGCGCAGGGCTTTTCGATAACCTTCCGGCTTCGGCATGCCGAAATTCCGCAAGAGTTTCTGCTTGGTGTCGCGCCCTTTTTGATGGCCCACCACCAGCACCGTTTGACCGTCGAAGCGCGCCAATCCTCCGATAAGCGCAGGATCCTCGCCAAAACGCCGATCGCCGTGATACTCGGTGAAGTCCGTGAAGAGGTAGTGAATGTAATCGAGCGTGTAGGGCCGTTGCGGATGGCGAGCCAGCAGAACCCGCTCCCACGGGTCGTCCGAGCGACCTGTCACCTGCTGTCGCAAGGCTTCGACCTGGAGCTTCAGGCGCTCGATCTCCTCCCGCGCGACATCGGACTCCGCCACCCTTCCAAGCTCTTCGATTTGCCGCTCGAGCTCTTGGACTACGGCAAGCTGATTTCCGCCAACCGGCATGAATCCATCCTGCTCCCGCTAGTGCGGGGTTATCGAAGAAAGTGCCACGGCGCGACTTTTGACCGCAGCCAAAACAAAGCTCGCCGTGACCTCCGGGATTGCCGCGTCTTAATACGGAGCCCAGGGAGCTTCTCTATGAACTCTGTGTTACTAACAACCGTTTTCTTCTCAGCGCCCGAAGATCTTTCTTGCTTGCCACTTGCCACTCGCCACTTTGTCCACTTTGGTTGCGGCCTCCTGACCGCGCCAAGTTCAGACCCTTCTTCTGACCACGGAAGGCACAGAGGCGCTACCTGCACGAGGAGAAATCTGCCCCCCCCGCACGAAGAAGCTGACGACTTGCACGACGGCGTTATCCGCTCGCGACCGGTTTGTTTGCGACGAAAACCGCTTCTTCACCGCACAGCTCGCGCAATCGCGCCAGGAGCTCGCGGTCGGCGGCCACAGTGCGCGGCTGGCGCGGCCGAAGGCGGGCGCTAAAATCTCCCGCGCGTGTCAGCTCAATCACCAGCGAATGATCGCCCGGATGAGCCGCCAGAAGTTCCTCGAGCTGGCCCGCCAGTTGCTCCGACGCGCGCCCGAGGTCAATCCGCAAGCGCATTTCGGGCGGAGCTCCTTTCACCGCCGCTGCCAGTGGTTTCGCGTCGCCGACCACGATCTTCTGGGAAGAATTCTCCTCTTGCCTCACCCGGCCTTTGATGAGAAGCGCGGCATCCGGCTTGAGCACATCCTTAAGCTGCTGGAGCGCCTGCGGGAAGACCAGAAGCTCTGACGATCCGCGCAAGTCCTCGAGCACGCCGCTCGCCCACAAA
>QHZO01000167.1 GCA_003224695.1 Acidobacteriota bacterium | reverse complement strand
CCACGCTGATCGCGCTGCTTCACGCGGTCGCATACGGCTGGCGGCAAGAGCAGCTTGCCGAGAGCGCGAAGATCATCAGCAGGCTGGGCCGGGAACTCCACGATCGCATCCGCACCTTCGTCACGAATTTCGGCAAGGTCGGGCCGGCGCTTCGAGGCGCCGTTGACCATTACAACAGCGCGGTAGGCTCGCTCGAATCGCGCGTGCTGCCCTCGGTTCGCAAGTTCATGGAACTCGGCGCCGCGGCAGGGGAAGAAATTCCGGAGCTCGCCCCGGTGGATGAGACGCCGCGCGCGCTCACGGCCCCGGAAAAGGGTGAAGAAGAACGGTAAAGAGCCGCTCGAAAAAAATCGGGGTCCGACGATGTCGGACCCCGATGAATCTTTCTGCTGAATTCCGTTATCTCTTCTTCTTTTTCTTGGCTTTCTTCATTCTCTATTCTCCTCTCGATTTCTTTCGAGATTCACGCCCGCCACCCGGCGGACGAAGCGCGTCTTCAAACTCATGTATAGTGAGTGAGTATTTTATTGTCAAGAAAAAAGTGGAAGGCGGGAAAAGTTTTCGCCGCTCTCGAGAGCGGCGGCGAGAAGAGCCCGGCGCGCGAACCGCGAGTTTTGCATCAAAGAAAGTGAGTGCCACGGCTCTGGCGATGTCCATGACGCATTCATTCTCCGCTCTCAAATCCGCCGCCGCGCGAGGTGTCGCAACGCTTCTCGGCGTAACGCTTCTCTCGGTCCTGCCGTTCGCGGCGCAACAGAGTCCCTCCGCGACGCCACCCGCCGGAACTCTCAAAGTCACCACCAGCGTCGTCAACGTCTTTGCCGTCGTCAAAGATCGCGGAGGGCATCTGGTTCCGGACCTGGACAAAGACGATTTCGAGGTGACGGAGAACAACACCACGCAGGAGATTCGCTACTTTTCGCGCGAGACCGACACCCCGCTGACCCTGGGGATTCTGGTGGACACCAGCCCCAGCCAGGAGCGCGTCCTGCCCATCGAGCAGGAGGAAGCGAAAGCGTTCGTTCGCCAGGTGATCCGGCCGAAGGACATCGCCTTCGTCATGCACTTCGACTCCGATGTGGAACTTCTCCAAGACTTCACGAGCGACACCATGCGCCTCGCGCGCGCCATTGATGAGACGACCATCGGCGGCGGAGGGCCGGGCGGCGGCGCGCTCCCCAGCACCTTCCCGGGAGTCTCCGTGGGCGGCACGCATCTTTACGACGCCGTCTATCTCGCCGCGACCGACCCGCTCAAGAACGAAATCGGCCGCAAGGTCGTCATCGTCCTCACGGACGGCGTGGACGAGGGGAGCACGGAGAAGCTGAACTCGGCACTCGAGGCCGCGCTACTACGGTCGGGGGGGCTACAACGGCGATTCCGTGCTGCACAAACTCTCCGACGAAACCGGCGGGCGGGTCGTCGAAGTCGGGCGGAACAAAAAGAAAGACCTCTCGGAAGCTTTCCAGCAAATCGCCAGCGAGCTTCGCACCCAGTACCTGCTCGGCTACAGCTCCGCCGATACTCGTCGCGACGGCAGTTACCGGAAAATTCGCGTGCGCGTCTCGAAGGGCGACTACAAGATTCAGGCCCGCCGCGGCTACTACGCGCCATCAAGTTAGCCCCCGCCGCGTGGCTCACCCTCAAGGAGCAGGTAGTGGGTAGCGCACAGTTGTTTTTCAACTGTGCGGCTTTTTGATTTTCCCCGAAGCAGGTAGCCACGACATCGCAGTTTATGTCGTGGGTTCTTGAGTTGGCAAGGAGAAAGCCCCCGGCACAAATATCGTGTCGCGGCTACCAGCTTATTGATGGCGGTTTAAGGACGTGCCGCCGTCCTGGCGGCTCAAGGAGCCGGCCCGAGGCCGGCGCTACGAAATGTAAGGGCTTCCGAGAACGCGGTTACTGTGAGGCGGCGAAGTAGCCCGGTTTGGCGCGGACGGAAAGGTCTCGCCCCCTGGCCACAATCTTGATGGTGCGAAAGGTGCCGTCATGCGCGCTGTTTGAGGAGACGTAGCCCAGGCTGTACTGGGTGCGCAGCTCGCGGGAAATTTCCTGGAAGTCCTCGCCCAGGTCCTTGGCCTCAAAGGGGAAGAACGAGCGCGCAACGCCGTGCCGCTGCGGTTGGTGCTGATGGCGTAGATGGTCACTTCGCCGCGCTGCGCCATGCCCAGGGCTTCGTCCCGGCTGTGCTGGCTCTCATTGTCAATGCCGTCGCTCACCACGATCATCACGCGCCGAAGGTAGGGCTCCGGCGGAGGAAAGATCAGCATTTTTTCTTTGCTGGCGAAATAGATGGCGTCGTAAAGGCCCGTCCCGCCGCCGGCCTGGACCCCGCGGACCGCCTCGGCGAGCTTATCCACGTCGTCCGTATAGTCTTGGACCATCTGCGGCTCGACGTCGAAGGCCACAACGAACGCCTTATCCTTGCCGGGCCGGAGCGTCGAGCCCAGGAAATCATTGGCGGCTTCTTGCTCGAAGTGCAGCCGCTCGCGGATGCTGTTCGAGGTATCAATCAAGATGCCGATGCGCAAGGGGAGATCGGTTTCGCGGCTGAAAAAGCTGATGGCTTGCGGCTTGCTGTCTTCGAGCACCTGGATGTCGGCGCGGTCCAGGTTCATCACCATGTGGCTCTTCTTGTCGGTGACCGAGAACATGACGTTGACCAGATTCGATGTGACCTTGATTTCGGTGGAGGAAGTTACCGGTTCGGTCGGGGATTTTGGCTGCTGCGCGTGGAGTCGGGGCACGGCGCGCCCTCCCCCTACAGGCGCCAGCGTCACGAGCACGATGCCCACAGAAAGCCACGAGGCCTTCACTCGCATCTCCCTATTTCCTCTCAAGAAAAATTATAGGAGCCGGCCCGAGGGGCGTCAAGGCCGGGCCGGCACGGGCGCCGAGGGAGGCGCGGGCCTCTCGGGCGTCTTGCGCCAGGCGACCAGCTTTTGAAACCGCGGAGGGAGAGCCGCGCTCGTATCCACGCGGCCACTCTCGAAGACGAAATCCTCCACCGCCGCCGATTCGAGCGCCAGAGTCACGAGGGCCTCCGGATCGAGAAGCGCTTCGGCGCGGTCGAGCTCTTCGGCGCTCGAAAAAATCGCCGGGGCGCGCGGCATGAAACGCGGGCAGCAGTCTTCGAACGGCTGGCAGGAAATCGCGTAAGTTCCGATGCGCCGCGCCCAGGCCAGAATTTCTTCCTTGTCGTCGCCGGCAAGCGGCCGGTAAATGGGGAAATCCAGTCCGTGGTCCATGGCGGCGAGGTTGTGGAGCGTCTGCGAGGCCACTTGCGAGACGCTGTCACCCGTCACCAGGCCCAGCGCCCTCTCGGCGCGCGCAATTTCACGCGCCGTCCGCGCCATAAGGCGGCGGTAGAGCAGCACGCGGAGGCTTTCCGGCGCGGCCGCCACCACCCTCCGCTGCACCGGCTCAAACGCCAGCGCATAAAGCCGCGAAGTGAACTGATAAGCCGTCAACGCCTTCACCAATTCTTCCGCCACGTGCCGCGAGGAAGCGCGTCCGTCAGCCGACGGACCGCTGTAAAAATGCGCGAAGGAAAGGTGCGCCCCGCGCCGCATCAGCTTGTAAGCGGCGACGCTCGAATCGAACCCGCCGGAAACCAGCGCCACCAGCCTCCCGCCCGTCGCCGCGGGCAGGCCGCCAGGCCCTTGCCGCCGCTCGGCGTAGATGAACGCTTCGCCGGGAACGACTTCGACCGAACAGGTCGCTTCGGGCGCCGAAAGGTTCACGCGCACCTCGCTTCGCCGTTCGCGCAAGTGGTCGAGCACCATGCGCCCGAGCGCCCGCTCGAGTTCCATCGAATTCATGGGGAAGTCCTGGTCGGCGATCTTTACGCGCACGGCGAAATCGCGCGGGTTTTTCGCCGCCATCACCTCGCACGCGGCCGCACCCATGGCATCGAGCTGGTTCGCCGTCCGGCGGGCCACGGCGACGTAGGCGATGCCAAAAACGCGCGAAAGCCTTTCGAGGATCGCCGGCAAGGCAGACTCCTCCTGCGGCTCGATCACCAGCCGCTCGGAAACAAAACGCGGCGGGGCGGCGGGCAGGTCCGCGAGCACGCGCTTCACGGCGCCCGTCAAACGGCTGAGGAAATACCGCTTGTTCTTCCCCTTCAGCCAAATCTCGTGATAGTGGAGAATTAAGACGCGGTCCATGATCCCTCGCCGCCATCCTCGGAGCGGGGCGCGAGCGCCTTCACCGGTCCAAGCTCGTCGTTCGGGTACAGCTAGAATAACGAACTTCCCCACAGCGCGGCAAGCGCCGGGCATTCTTCAAGGTGGAGCTTTGGTTAGTCGTCGAGGAACTGAAGCTAACTACAAATTTTTATGGGTGACCTGCTGGAGGCTGCGCCTTCTTCGTCGCCAGAAAGGGTTTGACTGAATTGCTTGCTGAGCGCGAGTCCCTGTTGTTGATAGGAGGAACCGATGGCTTGGCCGTATAGTTTGTCCGGGCGTCCAGCCATGCGGTGATATCTCAGCCGCCCGACTTCTCGCCCGTCCTCGAGCAGGATGGGGACCTCGTGAGCTCGGACCTCTAACACAGCCTTCGTGCCTTTGATTTCGCCCGAAGTCCCGTGTAAACTCGCCGATGGACGGGTCATACGATTCCATTTCTGCGGCATAATCAGGCGGGACACAAACCTTCTCCTTTGACGCCAAAAGATAGAAATCACCAGGATTCAGCACCAAGCTGTTCTTGAGGTTCCGCCCGCGAAAGGTATCCCAAAAGGCTCGGACGTCGTACGCGCCCATCTTGGCAAGATCAATCGGCGATTCTGAGTTCTTGGCTTTGTAGGCTACGATGTTTTCCTGTTGATCCTTCAAATCGAGAGTCAATCGCAGCCCTTCGTCAATAACCGGGTTGTTGGAGCTATCACCGTCTTCATAATACACAAGTTTTCTTTTATGAGCTAATTTGCGGAGTTGATCGTCGTCCGATTGGGGATTTCCTCTAAAGAATCGAAGCTGATTAAGTTTCGTTCCTGCTCTGACAATGATCGAGAACGTGCGAGGGAAAATCTCGACGTAGAGGTCCCCAGAATAGCCTTTAGGGACTTCTTCAAACATCGCGCTGCCCTCAGTCATGAGCCGAGTGAATATGTCCAAGCGGCCTGTGGTGCTCTTGGGGTTAGCTTTGGCGCTCATATCCGGCGGGAGGGCCAGACTTTCAACCAGCCGAACGATGAACACGTTCCCCGCGCTCAGCATGGCGGGCTGGCTCAAGTCGATTTCGCCAAGAAGCAATTCTCTAATCTTTGGTCCGATCAGAGACTTTCCACTTGGAAGGAAGCTGGCGCGAATCCGGTATGCTACGTCTCCAAGGCGCAGGTCAATGCTTGCCGGCTGAAGCTGCTCATCAGAAATTTCCACCCGGGAACGAATCTTCCCGTTCCTAATCAACTCTCGGATATCCTGTGACGGCAGAATGCCCGTCTTGCGGGGTTCTGTCCGCGCCATGTCTGAGAACAAGCCCATTCGATCGAATTCCCCTCTGGTTCTGAGGCTCGGCTATGAATCTCGATACCGCTTAACTAACGCGGCGACTATTTTCGATCTTTCAATCTACTCCTCGGTAGGGGTGCTGGCATAACCTTCGAGCCTGCAGAATCCTCCCTCTACCGTTGCCGGATCGCTCCGTCAAGGAAATATAGCTTGATTCATGCGGCAGAATCAACGCTTGGGCGGCCAGTATCCCTGCCAAATGATGTCCCTGGCTCTGTGAAAGGGCCTTTTCGCGCCGATTGGTCCTGAACCGGAGCCAAACAATGACTCGGCCAATTCTCTACGCACAATTGCTAGGTTCCATTGTGGACTAGTGGTAACATAGCGGCAAGAGAGGACCACGCATCGGGCCATGCCGACGGTTTTACGAGTTGGTCCTTATCGGTTCTTTTTCTATGCGGGTGACTACGATGAGCCGCCGCACATCCATGTTGAACGTGAGTCGCGCACGGCCAAACTGTGGCACGACCCTGTCCGGCTGGAGCGAAGCGGCGGGTTCAGCCGAGCTGAGACGCAGAAAATCGGCCGGCTCGTGGAACAGCATAAGGCCAGTTTATTGAGGAGCTGGGATGAGTTTTTTAACGATTGAGGTTGAGAAGCCCCGCGCGCAGAGCGTCGAAGTGACCGAGAACACGCTGACTGTGGACCTCACTGACGGCCGGACCATTTCAGTGCCTCTTGCTTGGTATCGGCGGCTTCTGGACGGCAGGCCGGAGGAGCGAAGCCATTGGCGCCTGATCGGGGGCGGCGAGGGAATCCACTGGCCCGACCTCGATGAAGACTTGAGCGTCGAAAATCTCCTTACAGGCCGGCGCTCAGGAGAGAGCCGGAGGTCGTTCAATCGCTGGGCGGGGCTCCGCCTGTCCCGCGCGAAGCTGAGAAGAACCAAGCGACGCCGCTAAAGGGCTGTCCCGAGTCTGAGGGCGGAAAGGATACGCCGATGCCGGAGGAACGCAGTGAGCGCAGCAAGGCCATTGACATGGCCCTGAGCCAGATCGAAAAGCAATTCGGCAAGGGCTCGATCATGCGCCTGGGGACCAAGGACCCGCTCGTCCCCGTCGAGGTGATCCCCACGGGGGCGATTTCGTTTGACGCGGCGCTGGGTGTGGGCGGATTTCCGCGTGGCCGGGTGGTTGAGATTTTCGGGCCCGAAGCGAGTGGGAAGACGACCATAGCCCTCCACGTGGTTGCCGAAGCGCAAAAGCGCGGCGGCATGGCGGCGTTTGTGGACGCCGAGCACGCCTTGGACGCCGGCTACGCCAAGAAGCTCGGCGTGGACACGGACAACCTGTTGGTCTCCCAGCCCGACTACGGCGAACAGGCTCTCGAAATCGTCGAAACCCTGGTGCGGTCAAACGCCGTGGACGTGCTGGTGGTGGACTCGGTCGCGGCGCTTGTCCCCAAAGCCGAGCTCGACGGCGACATGGGCGACTCGCTGCCGGGCCTGCACGCCCGGCTGATGTCCCAGGCGCTGCGCAAGCTTACGGCGCATGTCGCCAAATCCAAGACTTGCCTGGTTTTTATCAACCAGATCCGTGAAAAAATCGGCGTCATGTTCGGAAACCCCGAAACCACCACCGGCGGCCGGGCGCTGAAGTTCTATTCTTCGGTGCGCGTGGACATCCGGCGTATCGCCGCCATCAAAGATGGCGACCGGGTGATTGGCGCCCGAACGAAAGTGAAAATCGTAAAAAATAAAATTGCCGCCCCTTTTCGCGAGGCGGAATTTGATATCGTTTACGGAGAAGGGATCTCGAAGGAGGGCGACCTGATCGATCTTGCCGCCGAGCGGGGCATCCTCGATAAGAGCGGCACGTGGTTCTCTTACGGGGGCGAACGCATCGGTCAGGGTCGGGAAAACGCCCGCCAGTTTCTGCGGGACAATCCAGACCTTCGGAAAAAGTTGGAAGTCGCGGTCAGAAAGGCACTCAATTTGCCCGTTCCATCGGAGGCGGTGGAAGCTGCCGTTTCCGCCAAGGCCAAGAAGTAACAACGTAGCCGGCCAGGCGGAATGCGGAGACAAATCTGCGCTCCGAGCGCCAGGGCGCGCGTTCGCCGGATAGCCGCGGAGGGAAGTTGAGAACCCACTTGGCGCTCAAAAAAACTGCTTTCTTCTTCGTGAGCCTGGTTTGGGCGGTAGCCGTAAACCTGGGAGTTCCTACGACAACCAGGACCTCCCGCAAATCCACCCACAGAAGAAACTCCACAGTGCGGCTCCACGCAAAAGCCCCGCCCGGCGCAGCGAGTGCTCGTCGGCACGGGCGAGGACCCTTTGGCTCGTGCTGCGGCGCTCGAGGGGCTGGGGAACTGGAACGGAGCGGTCATGATCGTTGTCCCGACGACCGGCCGCATCCTCACCATCGTCAACCAGAAGCTGGCGTTTTCCCAAGCCTTCACACCCTGCTCGACCTTCAAGCCAATTGTGGCGTTCGCCGCCTTGAAGGAAGGTCTGATCACCGGGGAGACACTCCTGCGCGTTGGCCGGCGCTCCCAAATCAACTTGACGGAGGCCCTGGCGCACTCGAACAACATTTTCTTTGGAAAAGTCGGAGAGATGCTCGTCTTCGATCGCGTCTCCGAGTACGCGCACGAATTCGGGCTGGGCGAGAAGGCTGGATGGAATATTCCGGTGGAGGAGGCGGGCTTTTTTCCAAGCGAACGGCCCAGTGGTCCCATGGGCTTGCTAACCAGCTACGGCGAAAATATCGGCGTCACGATGTTTCAAATGGCTGCCGTGGCTGGGGCCTTCGCCAATGGCGGCACGCTCTACTACCTGCAATATCCGCGCTCCCCCGAAGCCGCGGCCGAGTTTCAGCCCAAAGTCCGCCGAAAGGTCGAAGGATTCGATGAGGTCTTCCCACACCTCCGGCAGGGTTTGGCCGCCGCGGTGATTTATGGGACCGCCCGCAAGGCCTACGACCCCGCGCAACAGGTTTTCGGAAAGACCGGGACATGCAGCGAAGACCGGGCGCGGCTCGGCTGGTTCGTCTCCTACGCGGATGAGGATAAGCCGCGCACCGTGGTGGTGGTGCTGCTGCGGGGCGGCCGCCCGACCAGCGGGCCCCATTCGGCTGAGATTGCTGGGCGCGTTTATCGCGACCTGCGGCTGCGCACTCAGACCGCATCGCGCACCGGCGCGAGCCCGCCCATGGCTGCAGCCGTTCCGACACGCTGAGTGGAAG
>QHZO01000166.1 GCA_003224695.1 Acidobacteriota bacterium | reverse complement strand
CCGGGATCCATTCCTGGGCAACATCATCCCGGAGAGCATGTTCAGTGCGGTGACCAAGAGGATTCTCAATCCCAAGTATGCCTTGCCCGACCCGACCTTCCCGCGGGCTGCCGATCTCGGTGGGGAGACTTTGCGGAACAACACGGTTCGGGTCGGCACCTGCTGCCCCGAGCTGATCATCAAGAACTGGAGCGTCAAGGTGGATCAGGTCCTGACCTCCAAGCATAAGATGGTGGCCTCGTTCATCGAAAACGACCGGTACCGCTATCGGTACGGGCACGGTGCCAGCTCCGGATATTTCCTCCCCGGGAAAATCCCCAATACTCCAGCCGCGGGCGACAAGAAGCAGAGCACGCCGGGCTACATGATCCGCCTTGCGGAAGACTGGGCGATCAGCCCGGTCAAGCTCAACCATTTCGGCTTTGGGTACAATCGGTTCCGAAACCAAAACGTTTCGAACAGCTTCCTCGAGCACGAAAACAACGGCATCGACTGGGCCAAGGAACTCGGGTTGGTAAACGTCGGGAACGCCAGCTTCCCGGTCATCACCTTCGCGGGCCCCAACCCGTTTCTGAGCGGCGATTACAGGAACTGGGGACACAGCGGCACAGGCAACGAACCCAATGGCAGCGGCATCACCCAGGACGATTTCACCTGGATCAAGAACAAGCACAGCCTTCGATTCGGTGTTGAGCACCGGCGCTACTACATCAACTCCCCGTTCCAAGATACCCCCGGAACCTACGCTTTCAACTCCGAGCAGACCGGGTTGCCCAATTTCGCCCAGTCCACAGGTTTCGCCTTCTCCAGCTTTATCCTGGGAGCGGTACGAAACAGCGGCGTCGGCATCAACGGCTTGACCCAGGCGGTTCGTACGCGGACGACGGCTCTATATTTCCAGGATGACTGGAAGGTGAACACCAAGCTGACACTGAACCTCGGAATTCGTTGGGACATCCCGACGGGATACACCAACCCGAACAACATGATGTCCGGGCTGGATCCCAACGTTCCCAACCCGGGCGCTGACGGCTACAAAGGCGCGCTGGTGTTCCTTGGCGACTGCCCGGCGTGCAACGGAAAGACGCGCTGGGCAGATAACTACTACGGCGAGTGGGCGCCCAGAATCGGCGCCGCCTACGCGGTAAATAACAAGATTGTTCTCCGTGGCGGATACGGCATCAATTACGCCCCTCCTCTGCTCGACGGCTGGGCGTTCGGCTGGTGGACGGGGTTCAGCGGCAGCAACAACATCGTGAGGAAACAGGGCCGCCCGGGCGGCGGCAACGACCCCGCGTACTGGTGGGATAACCCATACCCGAAGTACACGGCTTCCTTGCCCAATTACGACCCGACCCAGCTGAACGGGGACTATATTCCGTACTACGATCCGGAAACCAACAAGTACCCGAAAGTGCACAATTGGAATTTCGGCGTACAGCTCGAGTTGCCCTGGGCGACCCGGCTGGAGATGAACTACGTCGGGACCAGGGGCACCCGCCTCAACGATGGGTATAAGTTCAACCTCAACCAGGTCGATCCGAAGTACCTGTCACTCGGCGACACGCTTCTCGACGACATCGACCTCCATCCCGAGATCACGAAGCCGTACGCCAGCTTCTCGGGAACCGTGGCGCAGGCCCTCAAGCCGTTCCCGCAGTACCAGGGAGTCACGTCGCACCGGACCAACGCGGGCTGGTCGAATTATCATTCGCTGCAAGTCACCGCGACGAAGCGTGTTTCGACGGGCCTGAGCTTCCTCGTCGCCTACACCTTCTCAAAGGCTCTGGCAACCACGGATGACGTCCTCGGCTATTACGGCGGCTACGGCCAGACTATCTATAACCGCAGGGGCGACTATTCCGTCAGCCACCTGAACGTTCCACAAGACGTGAGAATCACGTGGATCTACGACCTGCCGCTCGGCAAGGAACGGCGGTGGATGAGAGAGGGTGTGCTCAGCCATGTCGTTGGCGGGTGGACAATCAGCGCGATCCAGCACTACCGTTCCGGCGCGCCGCTTGGTATTTACAACAGCGGGGGCCCCACCACAGATGCGCTCAGCAACGGAACGTTTTTCGTAGATAACCTGTTGCCGAGAGACCAGCAGATTACCGGCAGCAAGCCAAGCGATCCAAACCGGGGCGACGGCACACCGTACCTGAACCCGAACGCCTGGGGAGCGGTGCCGGTGACGGATACCAACAACGTTGCCAAGCGTTTCGGCACCGGCGTACGGTGGCTACCGAACCTGCGTGGCTTCGCACAGGGCGGTGAGTCGTTTTCGTTGATCAAGCGCACCCGACTGCCATTCAGGGAATCCACCCTGTTCGAGATCCGGGCCGACATCAACAACCTGTTCAACCGGACCTGGATCAGCGATCCGGAAACCGACATCGCCGATCCGGCGCGCTTCGGGCGCGTCTTCGACAAATACGGCGGCGGGCGCACCATTCAGATGGGAGTCCGGATTACATTCTGATCTTCGAGGCCGCCCGGGTCCTTCTTTCACCACGAAGACGCGAAGGCGCGAAGAATCGCAAAATCTGCTCAGTTATTCTTCGCGCCTTTGCGTCTTAGCGGTGAATGCGGACCAAGAACCGCGCCCAGGCGTTACTTCTTAGGACCGGGCTTGTCCTTCAGACCAAGAGCGTCCATGGCTCGCGCGGTCGCTTCGTTCTGAAGGCGGTTGAAGCTCTCGAGATACTGATTGGCTTTCACCTCGTCGCCGAGGCGCCGCCAGGCCAGTGAAAGCTGCAGATGCGCCTTGGGATATTCGGGCTCCTCCCGCACGCAGGCTTCGAGGCTCTGAACGGCGGCGCCGTAGTC
>QHZO01000165.1:2131-20188 GCA_003224695.1 Acidobacteriota bacterium | reverse complement strand
GGGAGTGTTGATATCTACCGTCGCCGTCGGCAGATAGTCCGTAGGCGCGGGATTAACCACCAGGGGATAGTTGCCGCAAGCAGGGTTAGTGGGGGGGGAGTTTCCGCACGAGTCTCCGGGAACATTGGTATTCAGGTAGGGTTGATTTTGGAATCTCAAGTTCAACGGCGGATTATTTCGCGTTGATTGCAACAAGAGAGACAACGGCATGCCCACATAGTAAATTCCATACGAACCGCGAACCACAGTATTGCGGCCGAGTTGGTACGCGACGCCCAACCTTGGAGCATAGTCGTGCGTGACGGACCGGAATAGATTGGACGGGTAACCGACGGAGCTGGCTGTCGCCCAGGTCAAACCGACACTCGACCAGGACGAAAGCACCGCGGGCGGAATACCCCCAATCTGGTCCACGCTGATGTGGTCAGGTGAAAGCACCTCGAATGCGCTCGACTCGGGATTATAGGGTACGACCAGCCGGTTCCGCGCTTCGCTGTAAGGAGTCCAATAATCCCACCGGAGCCCCAAATTGAGGGTCAGGCGGGGCGTCGCCCTGAAGTTGTCGTTGAAGTAGAAACCGAGCTGTTTCTGCCTGAAATAGAAGTATCCTCTGTTGTACTGATTAGAAAGATAGTTTGGCAATCCCAGCAGGAGTTCGGCAAATCCGCTGCCGGAGTCGACCTGGGCGCCTTCGGCCGAGGGATCCCAGTTCGCTGTGTACGAGGGGCCCCAATTGTGGCTGCCCTGCGCTTGCTGGTTCTCGCGGACGTTGTTCTGCTCGCTACGGCCCCGAAATCCGAACTGGACCGTGTGCTTCCCGTGGTTCCAGGTCACCTTGTCTTCGATATCTTCGCTCGTGAGGTTTTGATTGTGGACGTTGTCGGAATCCCAACCGAAATAGAGGTAGTTCCCGGTCCCCGACTCCTCGGAATAAAGTGTCGGCCACCCCGTCACGCTGAAGGGATTGGGCAAGCTCAATTTGGAATCCCAGTTGGTAAAGTCCGCGAGGGTTCCATAGTGGACCGCCGAGCGGTTCACCCCAACCACCAACTCGTTCAACCAGTTGGCGGAAATCGTCTTCGTATAGGTTGTACCCACGTTCGTCACGTAATAATTCCGTGCACTCGTGCCCATCCCCGATGAAGTACTGATCGGATTGGCGAAGTACCCGCCCTCCACCGCGCCAAAGTACCATCCACGCGTAAAGCGTACAGAAAGGCGATCTTTATCGGAGAGGTTATGGTCCACCTTTGCTGTATAGGTGTTGCTGTGCGTGACATCAGGGTACGTCGAGAAAAAATTCGCGGCGATATAGGGATTGTCGGACGTTGAGGGTAGCGCAGTCAGACTCTTTAACATCGTGGCCGTGTCGTTCAAGGGGCCTGGAATCTGATTATTGGTAAACGCTGTCCGCTGGAATGTCGTCGGGTCTGTGGTCGTTGGATTATAAATAACCAAGGGCGTGTAGAGGAGCGGGCAAGTCGGGCTCACGGTGCACGGACTCCCGTTGTCCACGGCGTTGCTCAGGTCCCCGTTCCACATGGCTTGTGTCGGAACAACATGGAAGAGCGGATCCGAACGCCGCTGCTGGCGCAACCCCTCGTAATCGAAGAACCAGAACGTCTTGTCATGCCCGTTGTATATGTGGGGTAGCACTACCGGACCCCCGATGAAACCTCCAAATTCGTTCTTGATCAGCTCGGGTAGGCGGAATTTTGTGGGGTTGCCCTTCGCGTCAGGGACTGTGACAGGGTCGGAGCGCAAGCGCGTGGGGAAGACGGAATTGTCACGATTGTATTCGTATGCACCGCCGTGGATTTGGTTCGCGCCGCTGCGCGTCGCCAGAATGACAGTGGCCGGCTGGTCGAAAGAGGCGTCGGATCCCACGGTTTCGATTCGAAACTCCTGAATGGTTTCAATCCCCGGCTGGACTCGCGTCATCCCTCCACCGAAGCGATCCACCTGGGTGATCCCGTCGAGGTTGATATCAAGAGAGCCGACCTTCATGCCGTTGACGCGGGCGCCCCCTGAAGCGCCACCTGTGTTCGCGCCGCCCTCCACGCCCGGTGTCAGGCCGAAAAGCAAGCCGATTGCTCGGCCGTTCAGCGGCAGGTCACGAATCTGGTCGGACTCTCGGACGTCGCTTACCGTGCCCTTGGCCACTTCAATGGGCGCTGCAGCGCCCTTGACTTCGACCGTTGTCGAAGTGCCGCCCATACTAAGGTCGACGTTGACCACCGCGTCTTGCCCCACGGCCAGCGTAAATGTTCCCGCCCACGACGCGAAGCCGCCCTTTTCAACAGACACTTTGTACGGACCGATGGGCAGCGATCCGAAGTAGTAAATACCGACGGACGAGGATTCGGTAGTGCGGACGACTCCCGTTTCCGTGTGAGTGATGGTGACCTTCGCCGCCGGTACTACCGCGCCCGCCGGATCGTGCACGGTTCCCGACACCGTCCCATTCCCCGTTTGGCCGAAAGCGACGGGCAAAGCCAACGCCAGGAGAAATAGGCCGATTAAAAGCTGAACGTACACGGTTGCCGCACGGCTCAGACGCCGCCTGAGAAAATTCATCTTGTCCTCCGTCACCCGATGGAAGAACTTAGCAATCTTGACGACAGCAAAACTTGTCAGATGCCCCGCTTCTGGTTACCATCCCTCTCCGCAAATGTCAAGCGCAAGGGGGCCATTATGCACGGGATGCTCGAAATCAGTGCAGATACCCGTCGCAACAATGACGAAGGCCATGAAAGAAGGCCACGGCTCTGCCACGACCTCATTCACCATGAACCCGACCGACACCGCGAGAAAGGCCCAAAGTGTAATAGGGTAGCCCCACATGCTGTACGGCCGCGCGGCTTGCGGCATTTTGCGGCGAAGGACGAGCACCGCCGAGACACTCATGGTGTAGAAGATCCACGCCGCAAGAATCGAGTAGGTATAGAGCGTGTCGTAGGAGCCGCTGACCACGAGGATTGCCGTCCATATTCCGCCCCAGACAATCGCCTTGGCGGGTGTTTGAAAGCGTTGATGGATCTCCCCGAAACTTGAAAAGAATAGCCGATCCCGCGCCTGCGCGAACGGGAGGCGGGCAGCGGTCAATATGCAGCCGTTCACGGCCCCGATAATCGAGAGCAGGACGGTCAGCGAGACAAACGTCCCGCCGATCCGGCCCATAGTGCGTGTTGCCAGGTCAGCGCCGACGCGCTCGGTGGAGGCAATTTCAGGGATGGACATCACTCGGAGGTAGGCCAGGTTCGCGGCCACATAAAGAATTGCGACGGCCGCCATGCCAATGACCAGCGCGCGGAGCAGGTTGCGCTGGGGATCGCGCACTTCTCCTGCCACGAAGCTGACGTAACTCCAGCCGTTATAGGCCATCAGGCAAGCCGCCATAGCGACGCTGAAATGCCCGAAAGAAATGCGAGCGGAAGCGGGTGCCACGGCAACGGCCGGCACGTGCGGAGCCATAAACGCGGCACCGATGAGAACCGCCAGCGCAGCGATCTTCAGAAAAGTGAATGTGCGCTGCACCCACACGCCCTCTTTGACGCCCACATAGTTCACGGCCGAAAGGACCGCAATCAAGCCGACGGCCACCAACTTGCTCGTGGCTGGCGTCATTGGCAGAAAATATCCGGCATAAATCGAAAACGTGACGGCCAGCCAGGCGCTTCCACCGGACAAGACCGCAAGCATGAATGTCCATCCGCACACGAACGCGCAAAGCGGCCCATAGGCCTCACGGAGGTATACATATTGCCCACCGGTCGCGGGCATCATCGCACCCAGTTCGGCGTAGGCCAGCGCTCCAAAGAACGAGAGCACTCCTGAAACGACCCATGCCGTGGTGATGGCTGAGCTCGAGGGCAGGTTTCTGGCGATGAGGTTGGGAAGGACGAAGATACCTGAACCGATCACGATGCCGATGACGATCGCCGTCGCATCCAACATCCCCAACCGGCGGACGAGATCGGCCTTGCCTCCGGTTTGCGACTCCACTTTCAAGCGCTCCCGCATTCACGTCTGAATCGCTTCCCGGTGTACTTCTCGACCATATCCAGGTTGAGTGATACGCCTAATCCGGCGCTCTCCGGTATTCGTAACATTCCTTCCGAGTCCAATTTCCATGGAGTCTCGACAAGTTCGTCAATGTACGGGGAGCCCGTCAGGTATTCGACCATGTCGGTGTTTCGAATAGCCGAAGCCAGGTGAAGGTCGGCGGCAAGGCCGAGCGCGGTATTCCAGCCGTGCGGGATGAAGCGAATCCCGCGCTCCTGGGCCAACCTTCGTCGCGTCGGGCTGCACGATGTCGAAGGCTCTCTGTTCAAGCCAGGGAGTGAATGACTGTCTTCGAGTCAAAACCTCGCCGCCCGCAATCGGCACGGGTGAACTATTGCGCAGAAGAACGAAATCGTGAAGATGATCGGGAGGAAGCGGCTCCTCAAACCAATGCACGTCGTAGCCGGCGAGCATGTGTGCCGTGCGCGCCGCCCACTTGTAATCCTGCCGCCAGAAAGCGTCGCTCGCTCCGGCATCAACCATCAGCAGGGATTCGGCTCCCACGGCCTCGCGTGCCGTGCGAACCAATTCCTCGTCCCGGGCGCTGCTAGTCCGCCCGAACGGTCCCCATCCGATTTTGAATGCGCGAAAGCCTTGGGAGCGGACCTCCGCCAGATGCTCCGCCATGGCCGGAGCATCGCGCATCAGGAGCGACGCGTAGGGCCGCACTAGGTCGCGATGCCGGCCTCCCAGCAGCCGGCCAACCGGCTGGCCCGTGGCTTTTCCCAGAATGTCCCACATCGCGAAATCTATTCCGCTGATTGTGTGGGTCAGGGCGCCGCCGCGTCCCATCCAGAAAGTATGGGCATGCAATTTTTCGCTGACGCGTTCCGGTTCCAGCGGGTTTTCACCTGCGAACAACGGTTGCAACACGTTCAGCGCGCCTCGGACCAGTTCGTCATTCGTGGACACCGATCCCCACCCGGTGACGCCTTCATCCGTGAAGACGGCGAGGAGCGTGTGGACGCAATCCTCGGGCTGAATTTCACTGGCCCAGCCGCCTTTGGGCGTCCCACGGCGTAAGCCTGCAAACTGGATCTCGGTGATTTTCACGGTTCTCCTGAGCCGCCAGCGGGCAACTCAAGGCGGTCAGAGCAAGCTGGTTGGAACAAGCTTGACCTCTTGTGTCCGGCTGCGGTCTCAGGAGTATAATCGGCCCCATGTTTCGACGCAATTTCATTGGCAATCTGGTCGCGGGCGGCGCCCTGGCCCATTTGTCGCCGTCTTCAAAGCCCGAGGTGGCTACGGACATTTTTCTTGAACGGCCGGCGACCGGCCAACCGCACAAAGGTAAGGTGCTGCTGGCGCTCCAGGCCCACTCCGACGATATCGCCCTTGAGGCGTCCGGCACCGTGGCCAAATTGATTGAGGAAGGTTATACGGGATACCTCGTCCGCGCCACGAACGACGATATGGGCGATTCCCCCGGGCTCGGCACGCCGGGAACGATTGGCGAGAACGTGCTCGGCAACGAGCGGGACACGGCGGAGGTGGCTCGGGTTCTCGGCTGCAAAGGTCAATTCGACCTCGACTACAGCAACCACCGCATGGCGGATGTTTCGCTGAACGAGATCATCTGCCGGCTCATTCTAATCATTCGCCTGGTCAAGGCCGACACGGTCGTTTGCTGGGACCCGTGGGCGCACGACGAGGAGAATCCCGATCATTACATGCTCGCGCGCGCCGTGGAAGCGGCGTGCTGGATGGCGGGCCGCCCGCACGATTATCCCGAGCAGCTCGCCGCCGGGCTTGCGCCGAAAGAGGTGCAGGACAAGTACTATTTTGCGCGGCGGCCCGAAATTACGCGCGTTGTGGATGTGAGCCAACAAATCGAAAAGAAAATCGATGCCAATCGGGCCAATCAGGCGAAAGGGCCGGGCGGCCACCTTGGATCACGGCTGCGGGCGGAATTGGCCAAGCGCAACCAGCGCCTGCCGTTGCTGGGAGAGGACGATGTGACTTCCGATCGCAACTACATCAAGGAATTCGTTCTGACCGGCAGCCGCGAACTGGGCAGGCAATTCGGAGTTGAGTACGCGGAGGCATTTCATTACATCCCGCCGGGCGCCGCCGGCGCGGACCGTGATCCGCGAGTTGACGCCTATGTCAAAGAACATGCCGTGCCGATAAAAAGCTTGAATGAATAGTTGAAAGAATTAAAGGCGGAACCGGGAGTGATTTTGCCAGGACGGTCACAAATTCCCCAGTTGATTGATCGGTGTCGGCATGAATCGGTCGAAACGATGAGAAGCATTCAATCCCCCTTGGGTGGAGCCGGCCATGGCGCAAGAGGTCGCCCTCGAACGCGTGCTGGTGTTTTTTTCTTCGCAGTTGTGATCGCGATGGGGACAACGCCCGTTTCCGGCCAGGAAGTTAAAGTCTACGTTTCTTCAAAAGCCGGCGATCGGCTGACCTCGAAGAAGCCTTTGCATTTCTCAGAGGAAGCAAAACCCAGCCTCCCCAGCTTCGAAATCGACGACAGCGAGCGGCGCCAAACCATGGTCGGGTTCGGCGCTTCGTTCCTCGAAGCGGGACTCGTGGTGTTGAACACTCTACCAGCCAGTGAACAGGACCGGGTCTTGCGCGCGCTGTTTGATCCCGTTGCGGGCGCCGGCTTCTCCGCGATGAAGACGACAATCGCCGGCACCGATTTCATGTCGGCGGGGCCCTGGTACACATACGATGACTCTCCTGGTGACGCGGAGCTCAAACATTTCTCCATCAGCCGCGACCTCGGCCCGAACGGTTCTCTCACTTTCATCAAACGCGCAAGGAAGTACGGGAATTTTGTCTTGCAGGCGCCGATGGACTATCCGCCGGACTGGATGCTCGATGACGTGAAAGGGAAGCAAGACGTCAATCCGAAGTACTACGACGCGCTCGCGCGCTACTACCTGAAGTACCTCGTCGAGTATCAGAAGCACGGCGTCTTCATTGATTATCTCAGCCTTTTTAACGAGCCGGGCGTTTACACGAAGATTCCCTACAACGAGATCGCCGACCTGCTGAAGAACCACGTGGGCCCGCTCCTCGAGAAATCGGGCCTCAAAACAAGAATCATGCTGAGCGAAGCTCCGCAGCGCGCGGAAGCCTTCAAGAATTACCCCGCGGTCTTACAGAATCCCGGAGCGCGGAAGTACGTGGCGGCGCTCGCCTACCACGGTTACGACATGAAGGATTTCGACAAAATCGCGGCGCTCCACAAGATGTATCCGGACTTGCCGCTGTGGCAGACCGAAGTATGCTGGTGCTACATCTGCGGTGCGCCCGCTTCGATTCCATTGCCTCGCTACGATTGGGAGGATGGAGATCACTGGGGGCGACAGATTTTCGGCGACCTTGAGTCTTCCGCCTCCGCCTGGATTTACTGGAACATGATCCTCGACGAGAAGGGCGGGCCGTGGATGGTTTCTCCGATTCATGAAGATCCGGACCCGAACGTTCAGCATCCAGTTGTCGTGATCAACCGCGAAACGAAGAAAGTGACCTACACGGCGGTCTACTACTATCTCGCCCATTTCAGCAAATTTGTCCGGCCGGGAGATGTGCGCGTCGGAGTCTCCGGAACCGCCGAGGGAATCCGCTGCCTCGCCTTTGTGACTCCCAAAGGCGGTCACGTGGCGGAAATCACCAACAGCCTGCCTGAAGACAAAGAAGTCGGCCTCCGGTCGGCACATCGCACATTGGCCGTCACTCTGCCTGGCCTTTCCATCACCACATTGCTCTGGTAGGCCGAAGTCGTGTCATGGGGCCTGTACAAAAACGCCGGTCTCTTCAAAGTGGTGTAAACTCTCTCCCTCCCCACGGAACCACAACTCGGACTGGCCGGAATTCTGGGAGAGCCTAGAGCGGAGTCATCGGAGGCCTCGCGTCGAATGTTTGAGAAATGTTGGCGGACTGTTGAGAAGGCATCGAACAGTCGCCGGTCAGTTCGCGCTCTGCCTTCGTGCCTTTGGTGCGGGCTGGTCGCCGGGCTGGCGCTCGCGGCGATAGGACATCCCGAGACGGTTTCGTCGCTCTACTCCCGCGGTTACACCGTACTTCCAGAGCCACAACAGGTGAAACTAGGCCAAAGCGATTTTGAACTATCTGCGGCTTGGCGGGTGGAAGTCGGCCCGGGAGTTCCGCCCGGCGACGTCGCGGTCGAGACTCTCAGGGAAGAATTGAAAGAGCGCTACGGGCTCAAGCTGGATGAGCACGGGAGCGGTCCGGCGATTCGGCTGGCGATTCGGCTGGACTCGGTTTCAGTTGGCGATGCCCAGGACCGTGACAAGGCGGCACTGGCCGGCCAGGCATACAAACTCACGCTCGCAAAAGATGGAATCACCATTGTTGCCAATGCTCCGGCGGGCTTGTTCTATGGAGCGGAAACGCTGGTTCAAATGGTTAAAGTTACCGGCGCGACGCTTTCGTTGCCCGAAGCAGAGCTCGTGGACTGGCCGGACGTTGAATACCGGGAAATTTTCTGGGACGAGCAAATGCATCTCGACCATTTGGAAGTCTTGAAAGATTCCGTTCGGCGCGCCGCGTCCTTCAAAATCAACGCGCTTTCGCTGCGCTTGAACGCACACTTTCAGTACGCGAGCGCCCCGGCGCTCGTGGACCCCTACGCGCTCTCGCCCGCCGAACTCCAGGAGTTGACCGATTATGGGCTGCGTTACCACGTTCAAGTCGTCCCCTACCTCGACGGTCCCGCACACGTTAACTTTATCCTGGAGCGTGACGAGTACTCGAAGCTCCGCGAGTTTCCCGAAACTGCATTCCAGATGTGCTCCACGAATCCTGAAACCTACAAGCTGCTGGACGGGATGGTTCAAGACCTGATGAACGCCAATCGTGGAGGGAAGTATTTCCACCTTTCGACGGACGAGGCGTGGTTCATCGGGAAAGCCAACAATGACCAATGCCGCGAGGCGGAGCGGGCTAAAGAGTTAGGAAGTCCGAGCAAGCTTTGGGCGGAGTTCACCAGCAAAACCGCCCAGGTTCTCCACGACCATGACCGCCAGGTGATTTTCTGGGGCGAAGAGCCGCTCGAAGCTGGAGACATACCCGGGCTCCCGCCCTGGCTCATCAACGGAGAAGTTTACAGCCCGGCGTATAACCGGGCCTTCCGAGAGCGAGGCATCCGGCAAAACATCTACACAAATTCTCAACCGGACGATCCGCTCTTTCCTTTTTATTACGTCCTCTCTCCTCAAGAACAAATTCACCCTCGAGAAGTCACGGAGGGGAGAGCAATCCAAGTCTTCGATGAGATCTCTCACAGCGCCGCCCGGAAAGACGCCGATATCATGGGCGTTGGCCTTTATGCCTCCCGAGGAACTCACCCAGAGCTTCTACCGTCTGTTTTACGGCTCGGGGGCAACCGGGATGGGCCGGCTGTATCAATTGATGAGTACGCAGGCCGAGTTTTGGGCCAGCAGTTGGGACCGCGAACCTTCGGGAAAACCGCCCCTCATCTTCGGCTACTCATACGGAATCGGCCCCTTCACGCCGCACATAGAAACCCTGCCGTTGCCTCCGGTGCCGTCGGACGACTACCTTCTTCTCCGCGGTCATTGGCTTCAGGATAATTCCCGGCGGCTCGAACTCAGCCGGAAGTTCCTTGCTGAAAACGACGAGCTGCTGGATCTCCTTTATCGGAACCTGTCCTCGGTTGAGTTTCACCGCTACAACCTTGAAGTTTATCTTTCCATCGCGAAACTCTGCCGGCAGAACCTGCGGATGTTGGGAAATCTGGAAGAAATGACCAAGCACCTGGAAGCGGCACAGGAGCGAGCCGCAAAGCTACAGTACACCGACGCGGCCGCTGCTCTTGACCAGGCGCTCGACGTGGCATGGAAGATTCGCGATGAGCGGAACCAGGCTCTAAGCGACACCACAACGACGTGGAACCGGACCTGGTTCCCGAGAGTCCGCGAGGCCAACGGGCGCCGCGTGGCGCGCGCGCCGCAGGACTTCGTTGATACTCAGCCGAGCGAGAAGGCTCGCCGCGCGCAAGTGGGCCTGGATTATCTTATCGACCGCGAATTTTCGCTGCCCTTCGAGGAGTGGGTCAACGAAGTCCTTGAGGCAAGGAATCGCTACGCCGAGGCGCACGGTCTGCCTCACCGCGAGGGAAAATTCGATTGGCAAGATACGGAGACTCTTCAAAGCCAAACGGTTGATCGCGAGTTGTGAGAGAAATGGCCACGCGGGCGGCTTCATCCGGAGGGGGCGAGCCTTCGGTTTAGCCCGCGTGATTCGGGTTCTACATGAAGAAACCGATCACCCTGTCGCTATGGCTGTTGTGCTGGGCCTGCCCCGTCTTTGCCGCGGAATCGAAAAGTCCAGCGATGGTCATTGACGGCCATCTGACAGAACCCGTGTGGAAAAACCTCCCCGCGGAAAAACTCACGCCCTCCGAGGCCGGTGTCCCCGCCGAAATCGGCGGAGAGATTCGTGCGATGGTTATCGGGCGATATCTCTACATCGGAGCGCGCCTTCCCGAGCCGACAGGGCGCGTCACGGCCCGCCTGATCGGGCGCAATCCAAGCTGGGAAGACGAGGACCTGCTCAGAATCCTTTGTGGAGCCGACATCGGCTACACCGATCGAATTCTCGAAATCAATCCCTGGGGCGCATACTCGGTCGAAAAGGCGGTTCACGTTGGCTCCCACTTTCTGGACCTCTACCCGTATTCACAGGAGAATTCGGCATCGCAGGTCATCGTGAAAGGCGCGACGAAGTTTCTTGTCGCGACTTCCATCGCGGAACGCGAGTGGACCGTGGAAGCCGTCGTTCCGCTGAATGAACTCAGCGCTCCGAGCTCCGAGCGGATGATGATTCGCGTCGAACGGATTCGCGCCGCCCGGCCGGGCACTCCTCAGGAACAATGGCATTGGCCCGAGCATGGTCCTGCCGCAAAGATTCCCGCGCTCCCTTCGAAATGGGACGAACCTCCGCCCGCCTTCCATCCCCAACCGATCGGAAATATGGAACCGCCTCTTCAGTCAGGACTCACAGCGTCGCTTCCGTCCATCGAAAGCGCCTGGGATGACATGGCGTGGCGCAATGTCCCCGCATGGAAACTTCTGCGGAATGAGCCCAACCCGCGATTCCCGCGCTTTCCGACCGAAGTCAAGGCGCTCCATGACGGGCACTCGCTCGCGATTTTTGCGCGGTGTGTTGAACCCAGCGAGCCCGTGGCGCGAGTGAAAGAGAACGACGGTCCCGTCAACCACGATGATAATTTTCAGGTCTATCTCGCCACCTCCGGCTCGGCCTATGCGCAGTTCGTCGTGAATTCGACGGGATACCTTTTGGATAGCGTGGGTTTCTTCGGCGGCGAGCGACTATCCCGCGCTCGGGAGTGGACGAGCGGCGCTCGCGTCAGTGCGCGACGCGAGGCTGGCGCGTGGACCGTACGGCTGGATATCCCGCTCGAACCGGTTGCGAAAATACTCGGCGAAGACGGAGTCCCTTCGGAATGGCGTGTTCTGTTCCGGCGTGACCGGCGGGGGCGTTCCGACGAGCCGCAAGAGGAAAGCGATCTGCCGGTGACAAATAGCGATACCGCGCTTTGTACGCCGCGATACCGGCGCTTGCAGCTCCTCGAGGCCGCGCCGTCAGACCTCTCCTCATTTCCCCAACCGGCGCCGCCGGCGGGCCTCGCGGCCCTTGACGGTCGAGTGCTCTCTGCCGAGGATCGGAAAAAGGTATCGCTCCCCTCCATGCTCCGGCGGCAGCTCGAGACTCAATTCAATCAGGCGTCCGACGCGGTCCGGCGCGATTGGGAGCAAGTGAATACGCGCGACGATTGGGAGCGCTTTCGGGACAAGCGCATCAGCGCGCTCGAAGCCACGCTCGGTGAGTTTCCTCCCCGCACCCCGCTCGGAACCAGAATCACAAACGAATTTGAAGGGAACGGTTACCGACGACAGAACCTGATCTACGAAAGCCGGCCGGGGATGTGGGTGACGGCCGACCTTTACTTACCTTCCACCCCGCGCGGGCCGATGCCGGGGATTGTGATCGTCCACAGCCACCACAGGCCGAAATCGCAGGCGGAGCTCCAGGACATGGGCATCCTGTGGGCGCGCGCCCATTGCGCCGTTCTGATCATGGATCAGATCGGACACGGCGAGCGGATTCAGAATTACCCGTGGAACCGCGAACCCTACCATTCGCGCTACATCATGGGCATGCAGCTTTACCTTGCGGGTGAAAGCCTTCTCAAGTGGATGGTCTGGGATGTGATGCGCGGCATCGATCTGTTGCTCGAGCGAAAGGAAGTCAATCCGGAACAGATCATATTGGTCGGAGCCGTGGCGGCCGGCGGCGAACCGGTTGCGGTGACGGCGGCGCTGGACCGTCGAGTCGCCGCCGTCGCGCCCTTTAATTTCGGCCTCGCGGAGCCCGAGTGGGGCGAGTGGGAGTCAACGCGCTGCCTCGAAAACACCCTCGTCGACCAGCTCTTTCCCTGGATCATTTCCGCTTCCATCGTCCCTCGTCACCTTTTCTATGCCAACGAAATGGGCTGGGAGCATTACAAGGACGATCCCGCCTGGGCGCGCGATCAGAAGGTATTCGCGCTTTTCGGTGTGCCGGACAATCTGGATAAGGCGTACGGGTTCGGCGATTTCCCAGGTCCTGGAGAGTGCGCCAACATCGGTCCGTCGCAGCGCCAAACGTTGTATCCGGCGTTGAATCGATGGTTCGGCATACCGATTCCCGCATCAGAGCCGGATGATCGCCGGCCCGAATCGGAATTGGCCGCGCTGACTCCCGCCATCGCCCGCGAGCTGAAGGTGCCTCCGCTTCACGATCTAGTCCTCCAGGTCGCCGTCTCCAAATTGAAATCCGCGCGTGCCGAAATGGCTCAACTGAGTCAGGATGAGCGGCGGCAGGAACTCCGAAAGAGGCTCGCCGCGAAGCTCGGCGACATCGAGCCAAATCCGAATCTGGAAGCGACCGTTTGCTGGACGAAGCCATTCGACGGCGCGGACATTGAGGCCGTCGCGCTCGAGACCGAGACCGGGATCATCGTCCCTGTCCTGGTGCTACGACCTGGCCACGCGGCGAACCGAAAGATTCCGCTTGTGGTCGCGATCGATCAAGGCGGGAAGGAGCGGCTTTTGTCTCAACACCCCGAAGAGATCCAGGAATTGTTGAATGCCGGAATCGGCGTTTGCCTGGCCGACGTTCGCGGAACCGGCGAGACGACTTCCGAAATGCGCCGCGGTCTGAACAGCGAAGAAGAGTCGTCCGCGGCCACCGAATTCATGCTGGGAAACACGCTCCTCGGCGCGCGGCTGAAGGATTTGCGCTCCGTCCTGGCATACCTTTCATCGCGCCCCGACGTGGACGGCCGGAAGCTCGGCCTGTGGGGAGACTCGTTCGCTCCGGTGAATCCGCCGAGATTCCCTCTCGATGAATTAATCGGTTGGCAGGTCGGTCCGGATATCGAGTACCAGGGGGAGCCGATGGGAGGACTTTTGGCGCTGCTTGGCGGGCTCTACGAAGATAAGGTTTGCGCGATCGCGGCGCGCCGCGGGCTGGCCGCGTATTCCTCCGTGCTGGAGGATCAGTTTGCCTACGTGCCGAACGACGTCATTGTCCCCGGCATTCTTGAAGTCGCGGACGTCGCCGACATCGCCGCGGCGCTAGCTCCGCGCCCGCTCCTTGTCGAAAGTTTTGTGGACGGGAGGAATCGCGTCGCCCCGCAGGCGGAACTCCAGGAACGTTTTGCCCAGGTGTTTCAATCGTACCGAGCGATTTCTTCACGATTGCGGGTTCGGACTGAAAGCCAGGAGCCAATCTTGACCCGTTGGTTAGTACAGGTGCTAAAGTAACCGCATGAGCCAAGGTCCTGTTAGGCGAGCAGTCCTCTACTCTATTGCTGCTGGGTACCTTCTTCCAGTCTGGTATTATGGGTTCCCAAGATTCGCTCCTCTGAGGTCGGAAAGTTTAGGGTACTTCCTCTTCTTTGCTTGCTTTACATGTACCGGGGACATTCACCCTGGACTATGGGTTTTCTTCCTATTCGCTCCAGTAAACGCGCTGATTTATGGCGTAATCGGATGGGTTCTCGGCCGGGCCTTTCGCCGCCCGTCGCCGTCGCGCGCGAGGTGACCCACACTTTCCCGTGAGTGATTATTCGATGAACCGATATAACCGACGAGATTTTCTGGCTCAGGCAAGTTTGACGGCGTTCGCTCGCGACTGGCCGCAAACCGCCCGCCACGCGCGCCGAATTTGAACAGTATCAAGGAGAGACCACTGCAGAAATCCGCAAACTGTTGCGCCTCCCATCGTCTGGCGAAGCGCTAGCGGTCCGGAGCCTGGTCACGACGCCTCGCAGGGGATACCGAATCGAGAAGTTGGAATTCCTTTCGGAGCAGGGGATTTATATTCCTGCCTGGGTTTTTGTGCCGGAGCATAGTAAGAAGGGATCGCCCGCCATTCTTTATGTGGACGAGGCCGGGTAGGAAAAGGAAGGGATGGAGTTCGGGCTCCTCGAAAAATTAGCCCGAAAAGGCTGGCGAGTAGTTCCAGTAGACGTGCGGGGCGTGGGTGAAACAAAGCCTCCGCATGCGGACGAAGAGGGACCCGGGCCATTCCACAACCTGGACGATGCCGAAACCGTGATGTCGTATTGGACATGGGAGATTAACGAGGGCCTGTTCGGAATGAGGGTTTACGACGCCATTCGCAGCATTGATTACGTCTTGAGCCGTCGCGACGTCAGCCAGTCCGGAATCCGGCTGATCGGAAAAGGCAGGGCAGCGCTATGGTCTCTATTCGCGGCGGCGATTGATCCGCGAGCGGTTTCCCTGACCTGCGATGCCGGTCTGTTATCCTATGGCAGTTTGACGCGCGTTGACCGATACCTCTATAGCGCCGACGTTCTCATTCCGGGCGTCCTCGAGCATTTTGATCTTCCCCAGGTTGCCGCTTGCGTGGCTGACCGGCCGCTGGCCTTGATTTCCCCCGCCGATGCCATGAAGAGGCCGGTGCCGATGTCGGCGGCTCTCGGGACATATCAGTGGACGGCGAAAACCTATACAGCACTGGGAGCAGGCGGCCGCTTCCGCGTGTCCGCACGCTCTCGGGGATTCGACCTCGCGGACACTGGCGACGGTCTTCGCGGCCTCGCTTGTCGGGCCCGCCCCTTTCGCATCATGCGCCGAAAAGACCGTCACGGTGGAATTCCGCATTTTTCCCGGCCTGGCTGAAATGGATGGCAATTGGGCGGCTCTCAAAGTCGCTCACGACGGCAAAGTTTATGCCGGCCTGGCCTGCCATGGTTGCGACGGGCACATGGTGATGTATAACCCGGCGGCCGACCGCGTCACGGACCTTGGTGACCTCACCTCTTTGGCGGGCGAAGCCGGCTTGGGGTTGGGGCCGCAATCCAAGATTCACACCAAGTTTGGAGAAGGAGCGGACGGCCGGATTTACTTCGGGACTCATGGCGGACTCTGGTTCAATTACGCGCGGCTGGGGACGAAAGAAGGATATCCCGGAGCGCACTGGATGGCGTACGACCCGAAAACCGGAAAAGTCGTGGATTTCGGCATCGGACCGAGATACGAAGGGATCAACACCGGCGCGTATGATCCGAAATTCAACCGCATCTATGGCCTCACGCACCCGCGCGGCCACTTTGTTTATTACGACGTCGCTTCCAGGAAGGCCGTGGATAAAGGACGGGTGAACAACTGGGAATCGATTTGCCGGACGCTCGGCATTGATGACGAAGGGAATGTGTATGGTAACTTCGGCGCCGGCCAGATTTTCAAATACGATCCTCGCGCGGATGAAATCATCGAACTGCCGCTGCATATTCCGGTCCGGCCAAAAGGGGTTTCGCTCGGTCGCGACTACTACAAGTCTGAAACGCACTGGCGCACGGTCGTCTGGGATTCCCAAGGGAAAAAGTTCTATGGTGTTGATGAAAGCGCCAGCTTGTTGTTCTCTTTCGATCCGCACGCGGGACCCCACGGCGAAGTCCGACCGCTCGGACAAATGTGTGTAGAAGGGATGGCTGACCGCCGCGATATCCCTTACGCCACGCTGACGCTGGCGCTGGGCACGGATCGCAAGCTGTATTACGCGCCGCCGGCGAAAGAATTCGATTACGCGGGCAGCCAGGGTGTGGGCGCGTCTCACTTTATCGTTTACGACCTGGAAAGCGGGAAAACGGAGGATCGCGGCGAGATGCGACTGCCCGACGGACGGCGGGTCATCGGCTTGAATTCCGCCGACACCGCGCCGGACGGAACGATCTATTTTGTGGGGGCCATCGAAGTTCCGAATGCCCAGGGCGCTGACAATGACTCCGCGGGAAAAATAGGAGACGTTCCGTATCGGCTGGCCTTGATCATCTACCATCCGAAATCTCGTTAGAGAATGATGGTTCGCAAAAATCTCTTCGGTTTCGCTCTGCTTCTCGCGGCCGTCCCGATGGCGCGAGGCCAGCGGACTCTCGACTATGACAACGTGGTCGTCCCGCAGAACCGCATTGACGCCCGGGACCTCGGTTATGCGCCTATCGACCTGATTCCTGACGGAGAATCGGCGATAACCGCGCTGACCATCGCTCCGAACGGAAATCTTTACGGCGCCACCAGCGGAAAGCGTTCACATCTTTTCGTCCTGAGTCCCCGGCACGGATACGTCCAGCCCTTAGGCTATCTTCCGGACACACTGGCCGTGACTAATGCGCTCGTCGTCTCCGGAGATGGTTCGGTTTTTATCGGCGCATCCCCGGGCGGCCACCTGCTGAAATACTCCCCTCGCGGCGAGGATGAGCGGCCGATCAGGGTGCATGAACCCGTCCGTGTAACGGACCTCGGCATGCCCGTCCGTGGAGAGAGCATCTCGGCGCTGGCCATCGATCGAGCCAGCCACATCATCTATGGCCTGACTTCGCCCAACGCTCATTTGTTTAAATATGAAATCCAAACGGGAAAGTTCAGGGACATCGGAGTCGTGGCGGCAAGGATTCCACCCGGCGAGAAGTTTGAAACTCAGAAGGTCTTTTCGCGCATGCTGGCACTCGATAAGCAAACCGTTTATGTTTCGGGGGAAGACGGGTTTTTCTATCGGTTCATGAATGAATCTCTGGGCCTCGAAAAGCTTCCCGTTCAACTCCCGGCCCTCCCCGGGCGCGAGCCGTGGACTCGCGCGGACACTTTTTCAACGGACTCGTCGGGCCTCATCTATGGCGGGACTTCCGATGGATACTTGTTTCGCTTCGATCCGGAAAAGATGACCGTCAGCAATCTCGGCAAGCCGCTGCTGCAGTATCGCATCGCGGGCCTCGCGTGGGGGCCGGGCGGAAAAATCTACGGCGTGGGCGGCGACCAGGACGACATGGCGCGAATGTTTTCCTACGACCCGGCGACGGGAGCCTTTCAGATTCTTGGCTTCGTGGATGTCAACCGCCGCCCTTATTACACCTGGCAGGCTTATGTTATCGGGGCGATGGTTGCGGGTCTCGACGGCACGATTTATCTCGGCGAGAGCGAACGCATTTCCAAATTGTACCTGTTCTATCCCTGGTAGGCGGCACTACTCCAATTGAATGACCGCCAGATCGTACGTCTGCAATCGAGGAACGACGAATTCGCCCCTCCCGTCTCTTAGCGTGACCGGAAGATTTTGCGCCTCCGCCTCGTCCGGCGAGAGAAGGGAAGCGCTCTTCACCTTCCTGCCCCGGGGAAGTTCGACGCTCACTTCGATATCGGCGACCGAAGAAGTGCGCTCGACGTCGTAATTCAGCAGGTGGACGAGCAACTCGCCTTTTTGTTTCTGCTCCAACAATTCCGCGGCCACGGTGGGCGGGGCTTTGACTTCGAGGGAGAGCCGCCCGCCCGCCGCCCATTTCACGCCCGCGATGAGCTCTTCATAATTGACCGGCAGCTTCCAGTAAGCGCTCGTCATGGCTGCCGCCGTTGGTTTCTCGATCGCAGGCTTGACCTCAGGGAGATAGACGGCTCTTCCGCT
>QHZO01000165.1:521-2110 GCA_003224695.1 Acidobacteriota bacterium | reverse complement strand
TATCTTCAGCAGGTCTTCGGGTTCGCTGGACCCATGCCATGCCGGCGCGTGCACCTTCAACAGGTCTTCGAGCCCGAAGTCCCGTCTCCTCAGCCGCCATTCGGTATAAAGCGACGAGTGTTCGGTCGAGACCAGGCCGCCCCCATGTTCAACAAAGTGTCGAATCAACGCCACCTGTTCGTCGCTCAGGCACTCCTGATCGGGAAGAGCCAGCACGCGGTACTTTGAAAGGTCCATGAGCTGCTGGTCGAAAATGATGTCGAAGGGGATCTTCGCCTGGATGAGCGCCTGCTCGAAAAGCATGGAGCTTTGCCAGGGGCGGTCGTTGTTGAACGCCATGCTCGCATGGGAGTGGAGCACCGCCACGTCCGCTACGTTCGCGACGTCGCGATAATGCTCGAAGTGATCCTTATAAAATTGGATGTACTTCCGCTGCTCGTCGGCGATCCCATAGCCCGCGAGCATGCCACCCACCATCCCCAGGCATTGGCGGTTGTAGGCCATGGATTCCGCCATTTGCAGTTTTCCTCCCGACTTCCCTGAAACCAGCGTCCCGTTCGGAGCAATCTCGGCCGTATAGGTCAGCACGCGCTTGTGGAGAGACGTGGCCATCTTGTACGTGCGGATCTTGGAGACGAGGATTCCGTCGGGCGTGACGCCCGCTTCGTTCCCTTCCTCCGTCCAGACGATGTCCATGGAGGGGAGCAAGCCGGGGTAATCCACGCCCTGGTCCCATACCGTGTTCCTTCCGGAAATTCCCGAATGGGGATTCGTCGAGATCGCGACGTTCGGGTTCATCCCGCGAATGAACTCGGCCATTTCCGCGTAATAGCGGTCGAGCTGAGCGCATCGGAAGTCGGCCCACTCCTGAAAGAGTGGATCATTGATGGCTCCGAGTGGTTTGCCCCAGCGCGGAGGCAACACGTACCGCACATCGGCAAAGCCGAACCTTTTCTTCAACTCTTCGCTCGAATACCTTTTCGCCAGGTAGTCGCGGAAATCCTGGATCGCGAGCGGATGCTGAAAAATGGCCGCCTGCGCCTGCATGCTCGTGTTGTCAAAATCAATGTCGTCCACCTTCAAGTCTTCCACGGCGTGGCGGATTACGCCTTTCATATATTCGCGGTAACCCGGATGCATGAAATAAACCCGCTTGCGAAACGTTTGGTCGTCATAAAAGACGGGCATCCCGAGGAAATCGGGAACGAACCAATCCGCGGCATCGGGCTTTTCCGCAAGGAACGTTTCATAGGCGATCGTGCTGCCGATATAGACGCCGACGCGGATGCCGTATTTGTGGAGCAAGTCGGCGAGCTTCTGTGCGTCCTCTTCGTGCTCCTTCTCCGCTTCCCTGCAGAATCCCTTATAAAAGTGGATAATGGCCATCGTCACGCAGAGGCCTTTGAGCCTCCGGACCGTCTCTTCGCTGTGCTCCTTGCGGTAGTCCTCTTCCTGCCACGTCGTCCCACCGCCAACCCGGTGGCGGAAGATGGGCATACTGTCCCAGTTCCCCACGATGATGAGCGGCTCGGATTCGAGCCACGCGGGCGCGGAAATTCCGGCGGCAGTTTGCCCGGCGGCTTGGCCGC
>QHZO01000165.1:0-482 GCA_003224695.1 Acidobacteriota bacterium | reverse complement strand
CTCTTGAGCATGCACTGACTCTCTGAATTCCTGAATCGCGAAGGCTCTCGCCGGCGCGGGGCGAGCCTAAGGCGGCGTCGCGGGAAAAACGCCGCGCAGTGCCCGTAAGGGGGCCGAACCGTATCATTTGTCCTTCCCTGTTTCAACTTCAGTGAAAGGGCGGTCCGCGAGGCCGCGGCCGATTGGAGAATGAACGGCGAGCGGAAGGAATTCCTGCAGGAATTCAGGAGTAGTCCGGTTCATATTGGAGCTGATTCCTAAAACGCCTTGCTCGATCGGCAGTTCGATCCTCCTCGCACTTCGATGCGCCGGAGTATGCCCCCCGGTTCCTCGCAATCAATGGTTTCCGGTGTGACGATGAGTAGGGATTGCTTTCAACTGGCCCAGACTCGGCGAGCTACGACCCAAAAGAGCCTGTCGAAGGTGCCGAGGCTCGGCCGCAGATGGCGCCGTTTCACCACGACAAGTTATTGGCGTAACGC
>QHZO01000164.1:10441-15043 GCA_003224695.1 Acidobacteriota bacterium | reverse complement strand
TTACATTTCTCTAGCCTCTTGATCGCTTCCGCTGCCGGAAGAACTTGCGGTTAATTCTCGCGCCGTTCAACTTCGGACTCTTTGTTCACAACAAGCAACGAGCCTTGTTTGCCCGGACGAAATCAAACGAATAGTCCCTCATCCTATAGTTAGCATCGCTCGGCTCCTTTCCTCCGAGTCTTGGCGGTTTTGCCGCTGCCAAGGCTACTTGGGTGCGAGGAGGGGACGTCGTCTAATCGCTTTCTTCCGGAGGTACGGAAATTCGGGCAGGCCACCCCTTTGCGGCGAAATCAACATCAAGTCAACCGGTAAATCTGTCGAAATTACAAAAGAGCGACGCATGACCCGTCCCCGAGGATTGTGAGTCTGATGCCGGTCGCATTTACTCGACCCGGATGATTAGGTGCGAGGAATGCCAGCAAGGACTCCTGGGAGAACCATGGGCAAGTTAGAGGCATATGTGAGGATTTCACTGCGCCACTCCGGTTGGCGGAAGGTCTTGCAAGGCCTTTTATCACTACTGCCTTTTCTCATAACTGGTTTAACCCCAATGCGCGAGGACTTGATGAATATCGACATCGATTCGGTCTACAGCGCCTCCAAGTTCAAGCAAAAAGTCACCGAGGCGCCCGCCTCCGTCACCATCATCACAGCGGAAGACATCCGCAAATACGGTTATCGGACTCTCGCCGACATCTTACGAAATGTCCGCGGATTCTACGTCACTTACGACCGGAATTACAGCTACCTGGGAGTCCGTGGTTTCGGGCGGCCCGCCGACTACAACAGCCGAGTCGCGTTACTGGTTGACGGCCACCGAGTCAACGACAATGTTTACGACCAAGCGCCCCTTGGAACAGAGTTTCCGATTGACGTCGACCTGATTGACCGCGTGGAAGTCATTCGTGGACCGAATTCTTCCCTTTACGTTGCCAACGCCTTCCTCGGGGTCATCAACATCATCACGAAACGTGGGCGGGACTCGAAAATGGAAAATGTTTCCGGCGAGCTGGCCAGTTTCGGCACGGTCCAAGGCCGCGTCAGCTACGCCAATAAGTTTGATAATGGTCTGGAGTTGCTCCTTTCGGGTTCCTTCTATGATTCCAACGGGCAGGACCGGCTCTTCTTCAAGGAATTTGACAGCCCCGCCACCAACCATGGCATCGCCGTGAATGCTGACGACGACCAGTTTCAGCAACTGTTGGCCAATGCTTCTTACGGGCGCTTCACCCTGCACGCCGTGTACGGATCGCGCGACAAGGGAATTCCCACCGCGTCATTCGGAACCGTCTTCAACGATCCGGGAACCCGTACCATCGACCAGCGCGGCTACCTCGACCTTTTCTACGACCGTGACCTCAGCAGCGGATGGCGTTTCACGGGCCGGACCTTTTACGACGAGTTCAATTACCACGGCACCTACATTTACGATTATTCCCAGTCGGGTGGGACTTCCCGCGTCGTGAACAGAGATTTTGCCTACGGCACCTGGGCGGGCGCGGAAGTGACCCTTTCCAAGCGCCTTCTTGAAAGGCATCGCCTTACCCTCGGATCGCAATTCCGGGAAAATTTCAAGCAGGATCAGGGAAACTATGACCAGCAACCTCTATTTCAATATTTCAATGACCGCAGGAACTCCACGATATCGTCCGTGTATGCCCAGGACGAAATTCGTCTTCCGAGCAACTTGGTGCTGAACCTGGGGCTGCGCTACGACCATTACTCGACCTTCGGCTCTACTACGAACCCGCGCGCGGCACTGATTTACAGCCCGCTGGAGAAGACGACGATCAAGTTCCTTTTTGGGCAGGCGTTTCGTCCACCTAACTTCTATGAACTCTATTATCACGCGCCCGGCAATCTTGCCAACCCGTCACTCCAGCCGGAGGCCGTCAAGACGATGGAGCTGGTATGGGAGCAATATTTTGCCAACCACTTCCAGCTCACCATGTCGGGTTTTCATTACCCCATCCGGGGTCTGATCAGCGCGACGACTGATCAAAATACTGGCTTTATCAAGTACCGGAACGCCGACGAGGTTGACATTCGGGGAATGGACATTGGATTGAACCGCAAATTGGCTGCGGGGCTGGAAGGCGGCGTCAGTTACAGCTTCCAGAATGCAAAGGATGGGCTCTCCGGAATGCCTCTGACCAATTCGCCCAAACATTTGGGGCAAGCCTACCTCAGCCTGCCGCTGATCCAACAACGCCTGTTTGCCAGCATGGATCTCCAATACGTCAGCAGGAGAAGGACGCTAGCAAACAATTTTGCGAGCGCCTACGCCATCCCGAACTTTACCCTTTTCAGCCGCAACCTTCTGAATGGGTGGGACGTTTCGGGGAGCCTCTATAACCCTTTTAACCAGAAATTTGGCGACCCTGGAGCTAACGAACATGTGCAGGACATTCTTTATCAGGACGGTCGAAGCTTTCGAATCAAAGTCGGATATCGCTTCTAGTCCCAAATGCTGAATACCCACCGGCGGAAACATAAGGACGCGGGGTCGAGTTGGAGTTGGCGCTTAATTGCCAGGCCGGGTTCGCGCCAAATCCGACGAGCTTCCTTCTTCATCGCGGCTTGCTGGCTCTCCTTCTTTGCTGCACCTAAGGCCCGGTCGGAGAATGACGAAAAGGTGGAATACCCCGTCAAGCTCGCCTTCCTATATAACTTCACCAAATTTGTCGAATGGCCGGCCGACTCGTACCGAGATGCAAGCGCGCCCCTGGGGATATGCATCGTGGGAAATGACCCGTTCAGCGATGACCTTGAGCGGGAGTTACAAACCCGAACGGTTGGGGGCCATCCGGTCGAGATCAAAACGCTGAACCTGCCACCGAGGAAAAACAGGCGGCAAGGATTGTGGGCAACCTGAACGGATCAAGCGCCCTGACCGTCGGCGAATCCGCGGGGTTCGCCGGGCTGGGCGGGGTGATCAACTTAACGGTAGAAGAGAACAAGCTTCGTTTTGAAGTCAACCTGGACGCCGCAGAGCGCGCCGGGTTGAAAATCAGCTCGAAACTTCTCAGCTTGGCGAGAATCGTCAGAGACCAGAATCACTCAAGGAAGAGTTGAGATGACAGCCTACGGGGATTTTTCCATTAAACGGAAGCTGCAAGTGATCATGCTCTTGACGGCCGGAGCTGCGCTGGCGCTGGCCTCGGCCGGGTTCGTCATCTACGACATTTTCGCCTCCCGGCAGGCCCTGGTTCACGATCTCTCCGCGTTCGCCCAGATTATCGGCTCCAACAGCACCGCCGCCCTGGCCTTTAACGATCCCAATTCAGCCAAAGATGTTCTGAACGCTTTGAGCGCCGAGCCTCACATCGTCTCCGCGTGCATCTATGGCATAGACGGGAAGGTCTTCGTCCAATACCGGAGAGCTGGAGCGGGGAGTAAGGTTTCCGCCCCGCAAGTGGAGAAAGACGGCGCGCAATTCGGGTCCAATCGTCTGGAGTTATTCCGCGAGATTATTCTGGACCGCGACAGAATCGGAACGGTTTACATCCATTCCGATCTCGGCGCCATTCAAGCCCGCATGAAGCTGGACTTCGGGCTCCTGGCCCTGGTCATGCTGGCTTCATTGGGCGCCGCTCACGTGCTCGCTTCGAAACTGCAACGAGTGATTTCCGAGCCCATCCTGCATCTCGCCGAGACCGCTCATATGGTGTCCGTGGAAAAGAATTATTCCGTCCGCGCCGTCAAACAAAACCAGGACGAGCTGGGCCTGCTCATTGAAAGCTTCAATGAAATGTTATCTCAAATTCAACATCGCGATCAGAAGTTGGAGCGGCATCGAGAACACCTGGAAGAGGAGGTGGCCGCGCGCACGGAGGAGATTACAAAACTCAATGAAAGTTTAGAGCGGCGCGTGGCCGAGCGCACCGTCCAGCTTGCCGCGGTGAACGAAACGCTCGAAAAACGTAACCGCGAAGTGGAGCGAATGACGCGGTTGAAGAGCCAGTTCCTGGCCAGCATGAGTCACGAGCTTCGGACGCCCCTCAATGCCATCATCGGTTTCGCTGATTTACTTCAAGACGGGACGAGCGGCGCGATGAACGAAAAACAGAAGAAATTCGTGAAGCACGTTCAGCAGGCCGGAAGACATCTCTTGGACCTCATCAACGATATGCTGGACCTCTCAAAGATTGAGGCGGGGCAGCTCAACTTTCAACGGGAGGACTTTCCAGCCCAAGGGGCGATACCGGAAGTGCTTTCGGTCATTAAGCCTTTAGCCATGAAGAAACATATCGAGGTGCGTAATGAAGGGGGTCTCGACCTGATGGTTTATGCCGATCGAGTGCGCTTCAAGCAGATCATTTACAACCTGCTGAGTAACGCCGTTAAATTTACGCCGGAGGGCGGGCAGGTAAATGTTGAATCACTCAAGGTAGAGAAATTCGTCCGCTTTTCAGTGACCGACACGGGGGTTGGGATTCGGCCCGAGGACCACGAAGCCATCTTTGAAGAATTCCGGCAAGTAGGCCAGACGACCGGCGGCGTGACGGAGGGAACGGGACTGGGGCTGGCCATTTGCAAGCGGCTGGTGGGGCAGCAGGGAGGAACAATTTGGGTTGAAAGTGAGATTGGGAAAGGCAGCCG
>QHZO01000164.1:0-10359 GCA_003224695.1 Acidobacteriota bacterium | reverse complement strand
ATTTTGGTGGCGGACGATGAACCTGTATCTCGCGAGCTTTTGGTCAGTCACCTCAGCGGCGAAAATTTTCAGACGGAGATCGCAATCTCAGGCGATGAAGCCCTGGCCAAAGCACTCCAACTTCAGCCGGACGCCATAACCCTGGACATGTTGATGCCAGGTAAGGACGGCTGGATGATCCTTTCAGAATTGAAAGCCAACCTGGCGACCGCCCGCATTCCAGTCGTCGTTGTTTCGGTAGTGGACGATAAGAAAGGGATTCTTGCCCACGGCGCGGCTGAGAGCCTGGTGAAGCCCGTGTCCAAGGAAATGCTGCTGAAGGCTCTCCGTAGGCATTTGCCCGTCCCTAAGACCAGGACCTCCGCGGTTCTGGTCGTCGAAGACGACCCAGGTGTTTTAAACTTGATTAACACCGTGCTCAATGCAGCGGGCTATTCTCCGCTTTTGGCGCACAACGGAAAAGAAGCCCACGAAATCCTCTGGCGCGTTCGGGTGGATGCGGTTGTACTCGACCTTTTGCTGCCTGAAATGGACGGCTTTGACCTGCTTCACCGGGTTAAAGAAAATCCCCGCCTGCGCGAGATTCCAATCATGGTTCTGACCGGTAAAGAATTGACGGACGCAGAGGCCGAATTTCTCCACCGAGAGACACGGGCCTGCCTTCCGAAAAGCTCCGCATGGGGCCCTGAGCTCGTCGCGCAACTTGGGAAAGCACTCTACGAGCCCGCGCTAAAGTTATGAAGAAAATTCTTGTCGCAGAAGACAATCCGGCCAGCCGCGAATTAATGCAGGAAGTTTTGTCGGGGCGGGGGTACGAACTGAGTGAGGCACGCGATGGAAGGGAAGCGCTTCAAAAGATCGAAGAAATTGACCCCGACCTGGTTCTTCTCGACATTCAATTACCGATTCTGGATGGCTTCGCCGTCTTGTCCCAGCTCCGCCAGAATCCCCGCTTCGCCAATCTATGTATCGTGGCTGTCACCGCGAATGTGATGAAGGAAGATCGCGAAAAAGGACTGTGGGCCGGTTTCGACGCCTACATCGGCAAGCCAATTGATGTTGCCGCTCTCAGGCTGCGAGTCGACCAGTTGTTGCGGAAGGGATCATAATCCCTAAGGAACTCCAAAGGAAAACCCCATGCCGATGAAGCTTATGGTTGTTGATGATGACCCGGCAGCCTTAGATTTGATCAAAGCTCTAACCGAGCCGCTCGATTACGAAGTCTTGGCCCTGACCGATAGCCGGCAAGCAGCCGAATGCGTCAATCAGCAGAGGTTTGACGGTATTCTTGTCGATGTGCAAATGCCCAACTTGGATGGCTTCGAATTGACCAGCCTCATCCGAGCCTCGCGGTCAAACAGCCGGGTTCCCATTGTGATGATTACCGGTTCTGAAGACGTCGATACGATGCGACAAGGGTATAAGGCAGGTGTTACCTTTTTCATAAACAAGCCTTTCAACCCAGAGAAGCTTCGCGGCCTTCTCCTCACGATGCGCAGCGGCATGTTGCGGGAGAGAACACGTTACGTTCGGCTGCAGTTTCGCACGACGGTGACGTGCTGCTGGGGGAACGATCAGTCCCAATTGAGCAGCATTAACGTCAGCGAGAGCGGAATGCTGCTGGAATCGCCAGGCGGGCTGGAGTCAGGTCGGGAAGTCAGCCTAGACTTTACCCTCTCGCCGGACGAGGAGCCTCTAAGCCTGCGAGCAAAGGTTGTTCACAATGAGCCCCCGGGCCTCATGGGGGTCCAATTCCACGACCTGAGCTCCAAAGATCAGGAGGTTATTCGGGAGTACATCGGACGCGGTCTCAAAGAGTAGATTTCAGGTTTGTAAGGCTTGAGGCAATCGCGGGCCGCCTTTTTCCCCGACATTATGGCGGCAATTCCAGGTTGAAAGCCTTGAAATGACATCATTCGCCACGCCTTCTATTGCTGCCCAAGGACCCTACCGGCCGACTAGCATGGACTTCCTAATTCCCAAAGGCCAATTGATTTTCGCTTTCGTCACTGGTAGCGTGATATCCACCTCGTCGGTCACCTGAAACTTCGGGTCACTCACAAAGCCCAGTCCGGCTTCGGAAACGTCCCCGATCTGCGCGATGTCGAGCGCGCGCGAGAGGGTCCGAGCCCGGTTGTGCGCAGTCAACTTAGGGCGCTTGGCTTTTTGTCGCTCGCCCTCGACTACCACGTTTTTGAAGCGAGGGCGAACCCCGAGTCGACCGGCGACGAAAGTAGGCGACGTTTCTAGATCTGGCATTCCCCTTATAGCATCGCTAGTTCCCACCGGTCGATGACTGGCCACCCCTGGCGGTGAGCAGGTTACGAAACTCAGAGAAGACATGCGGGTCCCACCAGCCCTTCTCGACCTCTTGCCCCATTAATTCCAGGGCTTTTTCCGCGGACGAAGCGTCCCGGTAAGGGCGTTTGGTCGTAAGTGCGTCGTAGACGTCCACGACGGTCATAATGCGGGCCGTAAGCGGGATTTGATCTCCTTTGAGTCCGTCGGGATAACCCGATCCGTCGGCTTTCTCATGATGATGGCGAATGATGGGGAGCACGAGGTGGAAGGATTTCAGGGGCGCGCAGATGCTCTCACCCACTTCAGGATGTTGGTTTATAATCTTCCGCTCTTCGGGCGTCAACTTGCCCGGCTTTAGAAGAATTGCATCCGGCACGGCCACCTTTCCGATGTCGTGAACAATTCCCCCTCGCCGCAGGGCCGTGATCTGCTCTACAGGTAGCCCGATTCGCCGGCCTAGGCGCTCCGAGTAGTTCGACAGGCGCTGGCAATGACCCCCCGTGTATGGGTCTCTGCCTTCGATGCTCCGCGCTAGCGCGAAAAGGACTAGCTCGGCCCGTTCCAGTTCGTCGGTGTAGGCCTTAAGACTTAGCAAGGAGCGAACGCGGGCCAGCAGCTCAAGACGATCTACGGGTTTGTTAAGAAAGTCGTCAGCACCGGCTTCGATACCTCGCACCCGGTCCGCCTTATCGGAAAGGGATGTCACTAACACGATAGGCGTCAGGCGGGATTCTGGATTTTCCTTCAATCGTCGACAAACTTCCACACCGTCCACTCGGGGCATCATAATGTCGAGGAGCACGAGGTCGGGTTGATTGCGCCTGAACTCCTCGAGGGCTGCCTGACCGTCAACGGCGGTTACGATTTTATATCCCTCCGGCTGCAAGAGCTCTATCATGAGCTCGCGATTTGCTAATTCATCGTCAACGACAAGAATGGTGGTTGCCATGCACAGTCCAGACGGCAGAGGTCAAGAGAATTGGGCTGTAAAACCGATCACCAGCATAAATTCATTAAAGTTCAAGTGCAACCCTGACTTGGCCTTAACTTGGCCGCTGGATACGGTTTGCAGGGTTCATGCCAGCGGGGCTTTGATTTCGGCGCGCCCGGCGACGAGCAGAAGGGAAGAGCCCGATGAGAAGAGGAACTGTCGCCGCGATAGCATGACCGCCTCCTATTTCTCGTGGCTCTTCAGACCGAAGCAGTAAAGGTTCGAGTCGTGGTCGACGACGTAGACTTGGGCGTTTGCAACGGCCAGCCCGCTGAAGTGGACCCACGTCGAGATCGTGTCCCCGCTCGAATAGAGAACTTTTCCTGTCTTGGCGTCCATCGCGTAGAGCACGACATGGCGTGCATGCTCCGCACGCTCGACGTCGGACAAAAGTTTCTGGCCTTGATAGACCACGCGCGTGCCGGAGGTCTGCTGCGGATTTTCGCCCGTGGAGACGCCGAAGACAACTCCATTGGCGATGACCACGGGGTCAGGGCGGTTGAAATCAACGGAGGTCCACGCGGGCACGAGCACCGGCTTGTGCGTCTGCGGGTCGCGGCCCAATTTGAAGGCCATGATGCAGCCGTCGGGCACGGGGCCGTTGTTAACCGGAAACTTGGGCGCGTCTTTTGAAACCACGCCCCAGACCGGCACATAAACCCAGGTCGTGCCGTCGGCGTCGCGCCAGGAGGAAATGGATCCCCAGATGCCGTTCTCTTCATAGGCCTGTTCGTCGTTCGAAAGCCGCAGAACCTCGAGCGGCGTATGGTGGTCAAGATCGCCGAGCGAGTCCGCGTTCATCAGGTAGAGCGTGCCGCCTTTGCCGCCCGCGGCGGATAGATGGAAATTCCCATCCGCAAACCAAGCCGCGCTGGTGGCTCCGAGATCGAGATCGTAACGGGTGATGCGCGCGAAGTCATTCGGTGCGTAGAAATCCACGACATGCAGGTCGGGAGTGGCCAGCGCGAGGACGCTGCTCCCGAAATGCCCGGCTGACGGATCGAAGTCGCCGTCCCCGGTAGCGGCGAAGAGCCGGCCGTCAGGGCTGATCACCGGGCCGCCGCGCCCCCAAACCCCGGCGCCGTGATCGTCCACCAGGAGAGCGCGGACCACCGGGCGGTTCTGGTCGCGAATGTCCGTAGCGTAAATCCCGGACGGCGTGTCGGCGCAGTTCTGCGAAATCGATGTGTAAATCACCCCCTCGAAGAGATTCAAGCTCCAAACCTTGGAATACGGCGGCACGAACTGAACCGGACCGAAGCGCTCCTTGCCATCGCCGAGGTCGAGGCCAAAGAGCCTGCCCTCCGCGTTGAGCGCGTAAATCAGGCCCGCGCGCCGCTCGATCACGGGCGTGGCGTTCAAGTTGTTCGGGCAAAGCCACATGCCTTCGTAGGCAGGCGACACGTGGGCGGTAAAGTCGTGGCTCCAGGCGAGCTTGCCGGTGGCGGCATCCACGGCGAAGACATGATTGGAGCTCCCCGCCACGTACACCAGAGTCTTCACGCCCTCGGGCGTCGTCACATCCGAGGCGACCAGCGGAGCGGTCAGGGCGGTCATCGACAGCGCCTTGTTGTCGAGATGAATTTTCCACTTCAGTTCCAGATTGCCCGCGTTCTTAACACTCAGCTTGTCTTCTTCAAACGCATGACCGCGAGCATGATGCTTGCGGTTAGCAAAAGGCTGCGTTTGATCCTCTTCTCCCTCATCGATATCGCCCCGATTGATGGAGCGACTAAGCCAAGCTCACCTCTTGAATCTACGGCCGGGCCGACGCTTTTCCGCGCCCGCAGTTTCAAGCAACTTCGAGCGCAGGCGGACCGTGCGGTGCATCCGCGAATCCGCTCCGGCACATCCGCTCATGGCGGCGTAATCTGAAACTCCTCGATGGTCTGAGGCTGGCGGGCATGCGCGGCCTTGGACGCCTTCTCAAACTTTTCCATGTATTCCCGCGATAAATCGTCGCGACCGATCTGCCGGTACGCCTGGCCGAGATGATATTCAACTGTTTCCTCGTCGTCAAACCCCAATTGAGCCCGATGTCACAGCTCTTTTAAAATGTCCCCTTTTTGTTTTGGTTTTTGTTCTTGTTTTTGTTGTCGTCCTTGTCGTTGGCTTGGCCCTCCGCGCCGCCTTGCGAGCCCGTAGGGCGAGAGTTTAGGGCGGAGCGGAGGGCCAGACCAACGACGGTCGCGTCGAGACGCGGGGGCCGCCGGAAGCTTTGTTCTCGATCGCTCGCCGAGCCGCCTCGCGCCAGGGGTGGTCCCCCGCCGGGGGGATTTCAAACTTTGATTGACGCTGCGTGGCAAAATGCCTTTGAGCTTCTCGTACTGAGCGCCATCCGTTTGGTCAGAACTGTTGTGCCGTCCATGAAGGCGAGAGCGGGCGGCAGCATCGTGGTGATGACTTCTTCGTCTCGCAAACGTTGTGGCGTTACACTTTGATCTGGCGACACCGAATTTCCCGACCCAGGAGGATGGTTCGGTGGCGGAGTGGTGACACGCGTGCCCGCCGCGAACTCCGAACCTTCAGCTAGGCATTGAAAATACTTGCGCGCCGGTGTAAAGTCCGATGCTCACATATTCTGCCTATTGAAGAGGCCTTCAAAATGCTGATGTGCTCATGGCGATGTCTTCGCGACCTAACCTTCATGACCGTTCTTGGCGCGCTCGCGGGCGCTCCGCTGTCTGGCCAGCAATATGTCAACGCTCAATTGCCTTGGCATGCGCCCGTGGTGGACTCTCACGGCAAGCTGCTTGCGTGGTATGAGCCTGACAAAAATCGAGGGTACGACAAAGTTCTTCATCTCGGCTGGGACTTTATCGAGCATAAAGTCCCGAACGACACGCGCAGCGGGACCGGTCTGAAGATTTACCTGATCAACGCCGTCTTCGACGGCAAGACGCTGCAGGGTACCAACTGGCAGCACAATCCCGCCATGGTGTTCGGCTCCTTCTTGGACTCTCTGGTTGGCTGGTATCCGTATTCCGGCGACGAGGAAGCCATTCGCGCGGTCCGGGGCATGCTCGATCATGCCCTCGAGCATGGCACAACCCCTTCCGACTGGAATTGGGCCAGCGTTCCGTTCCCGACCAATTGCGACGACCAGCCTGACTACGGCCGCTGCATTCAGGACATGCCGCACGATTTCTACGGAGGGATCGAGACCGATAAAGTGGGCGAATTGGGCATCGGGTATGCGCTTTTTTATGAATTGACGGGCGAGCGCAAGTATCTCGACGCGGCGACCCACTGCGCCGACGCTTTAGCCAAGCATGTCCGTCCCGGAGATGATGAGCACACTCCGTGGCCCTTTCGCGTGTACGCAAAAACCGGCGAGGTCTTGGCCGGGGAAGAGTACGGAGGCATCGTGGCCTCATCGCTGCGTCTCTTCGATGAGTTGACCCGCCTCAATGAAGGCGACGCGGTGAGCTACCGGAGGGCCCGCGACACCGCATGGACCTGGTTGAAACAGCATCCGCTCGACGAAGGAAGTAAGTCCTGGGACAAATGGAGCGGCTACTTCGAGGACGTGCAGAAGAATACCGAGAACGTTAACCAGGCGGCCCCGACCTACACGGCCTACTATCTTCTGACCCGGCCTGACCCGCACGCCGTGGATCCGGATTGGATCAACCACGTGGGCCATCTGATTGATTGGACCCGCAGGCGCTTGGGGAGGGGGCCATTCCTCGGTGCATGGGCAATTGACGAGCAGGGATCACCGGACGGTCGAGGTTGCTGTTCACGCGCCGGGCTCGGGAGTGACACTTCCCGGTGGGCCGCCATCAACGCTCTCTACTATGAGAAAACCGGGGACGCTCAATCCCGCGAGAACGCTTTTCGCTCACTGAACTACGCCACATACTTCGCCGCTTCCGACGGGAGAATTTCCTGCTGTGGGCAGGGATTCGACGGGCAATACTGGTTTAGCGACGGCTATTCGGATTATCTGCGGCACTTCAACTGGGCCATGGGGGCCATCCCCGAGTTTGCGCCGGCCGGTGAGGACCATTTGCTCCGCTCGTCGTCGGTCGTGCAGCACGTCGAGTATCACGATCGCAACATCAGCTATCGGACCTTCGATAAGGATGCGACGGAAGTCCTGCGGCTCACCTTTCGGCCGACTCGCGTCGCGGCAGGCAACGAAACTCTCAAGGAGCGCCACGACCTCGAGAGTGCGGGTTATACGGTAGATCCGTCGCCCGGAGGTGACTTCGTCGTTCGGGTCCGCCACGCTCAATCCAATGAGGTCCAAGTGCAGTAAGCACAGATATTTCCTGATTTGAGTAAGTGGGGATTGATTCTCGCTCGAGCTCGTGCGGCGCCACTGCGGCCGATCGCACGTTAGGTTTTCCAAACGGTCGCGGATTTTCCCGAAGGAGCTTCATAATGTCTCGCAGTCTTATGCTCATCATGGTAAGTTGGCTCGTGATAAATCCGCCGCTTTCTACCCCCGCCTTTGCCCAGCAACAGCTCCCAGGTTGGGTTAATTCCCAGCTCCCGTGGCAGAAGGCGGTCGTCGATCATGACGGGCGCCTGCTGGCGTGGTACCGCCCCGAGAAAAACCAGGGCTATGACAAAGTCGTGCGGCTGGTTTGGGATTTTATGGAGCACAAGGTTCCGAACGATACACGCACCGGCATCGGGTTGAAGATCTACTTGATCAACTCCGTCTTTGACGATCAGACACTTCAGGGCTCCAACTGGCAACACAACCCCGCCAGCGTTTATGGTCAGTTCGTGGATTCTCTTCTGGGATGGTACCCGTATTCGGGCGACAGCGAGGCCATCAAGGTGGTGCGCTCCATGTTGGACTATCAACTGGCCCACGGTACAACGCCCGCGGACTGGAACTGGCCAAACGTGCCGTACGCAACCTCCTGTGACGACGACCGGGACTATGGCCGCTGCCTCCGAGGCACGCCCAACGAATTCTCCGGCGGCATCGAAACCGACAAGCTGGGGGAACTGGGCATCGGCTATGTGCTTTTCTACGAGCTCACGGGCGACCGAAAGTATCTTGAGGCGGGGATCAAGAGCGCTGATGCGCTTGCCAAGCACATCCGGCCGGGCGATGCGGAGCACACGTCCTGGCCATTTCGCGTGGATGCCAAGAGCGGAGAAGTCATCAACGGGGAAGAGTACGGCGGAATGATCGTCGCGCCGGTTCGCCTGTTTGATGAGCTGATCCGCCTTAAGGCGGGGGATGTGGAAAGTTATCGCCGCGCGCTCGGCGCCGCCTGGAAATGGCTTCTCGACTATCCCATGAATGCCCGAAGCAAGGCCTGGGACAAGTGGAGCGGCTACTTTGAGGACGTGCCGAAGAACGCTGAAAACACTAACCAGGCTTCTCCAACCATGACGGCTTACTACATTCTGGCTCGCCCCGACCCTGCAACGGTGGACCGCTCCTGGCCCAACCACATCGGACACATTTTGGATTGGGTGCGTATCAAACTCGGGCGAGGGCCCTATTTCGGCGCCTGGGCGATCGATGAACAGGGCACGCCGGATGGCCGCGGATGCTGCTCGCGCGCGGGCCTGGCAAGCGACTCTTCTCGTTGGGGAGCCATTAACGCGCTCTATTACGAGAAAACCGGCGATATGGACGCCCGCGAAAACGCCTTTCGTTCGCTCAATTATGCGACCTATTTCGCCGCTTCCGATGGGAAAGTCTCCTGCTGTGGGCAAGGATTTGTTGGCCAGTATTGGTTCGATGACGGCTACGGAGACTACTCGCGGAGCTTCTCGTGGGCCATGGGCGCAATCCCGGAGTTCGCTCCTGTCGCGGAGAATCACCTGCTGCGCTCATCCTCCGTGGTGCAGAAGGTGGTCTACGAGGACCATGCTATTCAGTATCGGACCTTCGACCCGGAGGCGACGGAAGTACTTCGCTTGCGTTTCAAACCGGCAAGAATTTCGGCGGGTGAGACTGCGCTCAAAGAGCGAAAAGATCTCGAGGCGGACGGATATACAATTCAGACGCTCCCGGGCGGAGATTTCATCATCAGGATTCGCCACTCGGAGTCTGGCGAGATCAAAATCTCGGAGTCGTAAATTCCTTGCTCCAGGATCGACGAGGAGGCGGGCATCCTGGGGCAGGCTTTGGTCACTTCACGGCCGGCTTCGGCTCGTTGACCTTCCCGACCAGCGTGAAGATAACTTCGTCCGGCAGATTGAATTCCGCCACACCCCTGCTGAGGGGGAGAGTGTCTACCTTGATGCAATCGAGCTGCCGCGTAGTCTCATAGAGATCCCAGGTCGCAAGGAGGGATTGAACCTCTGGCAGTTCGACCCTGACCCGTTCCGGCCCTCCCTTTTTGACGCCCACCAGAATGATTTCATCATGATCGCCGTTACGGAATCCCGACACGATCAGATTCGGGGAATTCGTCTTCGCGGCGATGCGCACGGAGCCGGGACGAACAAAGTGATACAGCTGCTTGGCGGCGTAGTAACGCTTCTTGGGTGAATAGAGGTGGTCGGCGTTCTTCATGAGCCCGTAGAAAGTCAGGCGGGGATAGTGTTCGTGGTAATTGTCGTAGGCGTCCCAATAGAGAGCCGCCATCGCGCCCTGATTCAAGGCGCGCAGCGCACGCTCGGTTGCGGCCAGGGAAAAATTCTCCCACTCATTTTCCTGGGACTTATCGAGGTCGTTCAGGTCGCCGTATTCGGTGAGCCACACCCGCGTTGCCGGGTACTTGCTCTGCCGAATGCGCACGACTTGAGGGCCTACCGATTCTTGGCCGTACGTATGGAAGGAGAACACCGCGACCTGCTTCATCAACTCGTCGTCGCTCAATATCGGGCCAATGAAGTCGTTCATGACCATGGCCTGGTCGCCGACCACCAATTTAATGTCCCCCAACCCTTCCTTCTTCATGCGCTGGGCAATGGCATCGAGGACTTTTGGCATTTCGTCAGGATCCACACGCGGTCCTTCCGCCGGATAGCAATCCGTTTCATTGACGGGGCTGAAGTATTCGAAATCAACGCGGGCCTTGGTCCGCGCGTACACCAGCATCGAGACGATTTCTTCCGCAAATTCGTCATACACGGCCGGATTC
>QHZO01000163.1 GCA_003224695.1 Acidobacteriota bacterium | reverse complement strand
TCCCACACCAACCGCGAGTTCCGGGCGAATGCTTCGGGAGTTGCGAGCTCTTGCGGCGAAAAAATCCGCCACAGCCCTCCGGGAGCGCGAAACGTCGGGATGCCGCTTTCCGCCGAAAGGCCCGCGCCCGTCAACGCCACAACGCGCCGCGCCTTGCGAAGCGCCTGAGCGACCTCGCTGATAGCGGCGGCCGAATTCACGCCATGAACTGTGCGGTACGCGCTCACCCTAAACGTCCGGCGAGAAAGAGCATCGAAGAACGAGTGTATGCCGCGTCCTTAAGAGTTGTCAACGCGGGCCGCGCGGGCGTAGGGGCAGGCCTTGTGCCTGCCCCGGGGCGCCCACAAGGGACGCCCCTACGGGCTGGCGGCGAGACGCCCGCGCTGCAACGTTGGGCGGAGGCCGGGTTTTCGAGTTAAACTGCGGAAGATGCGATTCACCTCACTGAGAGCTGTAATCCTGGTTGCGCTGGGTTTCTGGTTGCCCTCCGAGCGCGGCAAAGCGTTCGAACCTTCGGCGGCGTATCAAGGGGCGAACGCAGAGCAAACGCGAACCGCTTCCCCCTCAAAAACCTCGAAAGCGGGCGCAGGATCGTCGGAATTTTTTGGCCGAGCGAAGGACTTATTCGCCAAAGGTTCCCTCGAAGAAGCGCGCCAAGTCGCTCGGCAAGGGCTGGCGCTCGACCCAAAGAACCCGGTCGGCTACCGCCTGCTGGGAATGATTGACGTCCAAGAAAAGGACTTCTCGCGCGCGGAGACCGCGTTCAAGAAGTCCCTGGAGCTCGGGCCGCGCTCCGCCGAGGCGCGCAACGATTTGGCCAACTGTTACCTGGGGGAAGGCAAACCGGACCTCGCGGAGAAGGAATTTCGCGCGGCGCTCGCGCTCGCTCCTTCGAACGCGGACGCGCATTACAACCTGGGGCTGCTTTTCCTCTCGCGCCGCAAGCCCAAGGAAGCCATCGCTCATTTTCTGCGCGTCCATCCGGCGGATACTCAAACGCTTTTCAATTTGACGCAGGCGTATTTTGCGGAGGGCGAGCCGCAAAAAGCTCTTGAGTCGGCCGAGCGTCTTTCCGCCCAGGCCAAAGACAACGTAAGCGTTCATTTCACGCTGGGCGTTCTCGCCGCCGGGAACAAGCAATACGCCCTGGCCGCGCGGGAGCTCGAAGCGGCCGACGCTCTCGCTCCGGCCACCTTCGAGATCCTCTTTAACCTCGGGCAAGTTTATTTGCGCAGCGGGCAGCCGAAAAGGGCGGAGGTAATTCTCACGCGCGCGCTCAAGCTCAAGCCGGATTCCGCCGAAACGCTCTATTACCTCGCCCAAGCCAAATCCGACCAACATCGGGATCTCGAAGCGTTGGAGCTGCTGGTGAAAGCGCGCAAGCTCGCTCCCACGAATACCGACATCATTTTCCTTACCGCGCGGATCAGCATGAACGAGCGGTTCCATGAAGACGCCATCCCGCTGCTCGAAGAGGGGCTGAAGCTCGCGCCCAATCGCCCGGACCTGCACGCGGCGCTTGGTGAATGTTATTTCATTGACGGCAAGGTGGACAAAGCGCTCGAGGAGTTTCAAGCGCTCATCAAGCTCGACCCTTCCGCCCGCTCGTATGCCTTCCTCGCCCTCGCTTACCGGAATTTGGGACGCTTCGACGAAGCCCGGAAAGTTCTCGACGAGGGGCTGAAGCTCGACCCGCACAACACCGCCTGCCTTTTCAATCTCGGCTACATTGCGAGCCGCCAGGGCTCGACCGACGAGGCGGAGAAATGGTTCGCGCAAGCATTGGCCGCAAGCCCCGACTATAGCGACGCCATGTTGGAATTGGCCAGCATCAAGCTGGACCAGAAGAAGTTTGCGGAAGCCGTGCCGCTCCTGCGCCATTACATCGAGCTCGCTCCGCACCCCGCCCCGGGTTATTACAAGCTGGCCATGGCGGAGCGCAACCTCCACCAGGCCGACGCCGCGGAGCGCGACTTGAAAATTTTCCAGACACTCTCGAAAGACACCAATTCCGGCGCTTACCCCTTTCAGAATCTTTTCGATTACCTGGACAAGCGTGCCGGACTGGCCACCGCCCAGCAGTCCCGGTTGGACCTCGATCAGTTGCGCCAGGAAGTGAAGATCCATCCCGACCAGCCGCAGAATCTCTACTTGCTGGCCTCCGCGGATTTGGACGCCGGCCAATTGGACGAGGCGAAGCAAGCCATTGCCCAGCTCGATCAGTTAAGCGCCGGCGATTTCCGCACTGCCGTGGGCGTGGGCGTGCTCCTGGCGCGCCACCGGATGTACCGCGAAGCAGTCGAGCACTTTCAGACCGCGCTTAAAGCCAACCCCGTTTCCGATGACACTTGGTTTGACCTCGCCGACGCCTACTTCCGCGCGCGCGATTACACGGACGCTCTCGCCGCCATCGAACACATCTCATCCGGCGGCCAGAAGGATTCGAGCACGTTGTATCTCGCCGGCGACATCTACGCCCACCTCGGCCAGGCCGGCAACGCCGTGGACCTGTTCCGGCAAGTCATCGCTCGCAACCCCGATCAGGACCAGGCTTACCTTTCGCTCGCCTTGACTTATCTGCGCTCCAGCGACGCGGCCGGCGCCGAGCGCGCGCTCCAGGAAGGCTTGGCGCGAACGCCGGATTCCGGGGAACTTTATTGGGGGCGAGGCGTGCTCGAAGTGGTCGCCGGAAAGGCCGAGCAGGCTGAAACCGATCTGAGAAAATCGGTGGATCTGCTTCCCGAATGGCCCGCCGGCTACTCGGCGCTCGGCGTGCTCTACTACCAGACCGGCCAAATTGGCAAGGCGCGGAAAACTTTGAAGGACTTACGCCAGAGCGGCGCGCGCGGGGCGCTGGATACCGACCGCATCGAGCAGGTGCTTTCGGCGGCCCCTGACGCCTCCGGAACCGAAGTCGCGCACGACCTCTCCAGCCAGGACCGCCAGCAATTTTTACAAATCGCCCTCTCGCTCGCCGACCAGACGCTTTAGCAGGCTGATGAAAAACGTTTCGGACTACTGTTATTCCGAGCGAAGCGAGGAATCTCGCTCCGAGAATAGAGGACTTGCGAGATTCCTCGTCGCCAGCGGCTCCTCGGAATGACAGCCTGCGTGCGTTTTTCATCAGCCTGTTAGTTGTGCGGGCGGGCGTCCAAGAACCACAGCATTTTCTTTTTCATCCGGGCTGAAGCCGTGCTTTCGAGCCATCCAAGGCCCGTCGCGCTGGTTGGTGGAATTCCCCTTGTCATTATCCTTGGCCCGCCCATGACTTGTGGGGCGAAATTTGAATCCCGGAATGTCCTCCATATACCCGCCCTTCAGACTCCTCGCTGGGTGGCTGTAATTAAATCCGATTGCTGCCGGACATAATTTCGATTACCTAGGACATAAAACCCCTTTACTGGCGGCAAAAAAAACTTGACAGCCGACCGGACGGAGAGTTAAGACGTTAAGCGTTTAACTGCAAGCGTCGTCGGGGCGGGCCACCGGGTCAATCTTCGCTGGGGTGGTTGTTCACGGCCATGTGCCGAGCAACCGAGAACAGAGTCACCCAAATCAGTTCAGTCGGGAAAAACCTACGGAAATGGCCACCTGCTGGGGAGTGGGGTTCATCCGCGTTGGGAGCCGGATCGCTTCACACCCGCATTCTGCCGATGCCGGGGTTCGAAACCTTGGGCATTGAAGCGGTCGAGGAGGAAAAGCGCATGCGACGATCCGAAGTTTGCTCGTGGGCGGCGGTACTGGCGATGCTGATGGTGGCGGTCTGGAGCGGTCCGAACCTTCACGCCCAGATTGATACCGGCGAAATCCTGGGAACAATCAGCGACGAAACCGGCGCGGTCGTTCCGGGAGCGAAGGTCACGCTCACCAACGAAGGGACAAACCTTTCTATTACCACCACCACCGGCGCGGACGGCTCATACACGTTTACGCCTATAAAGGTCGCGACTTACAGCGTAACGGTCGAGGCGCAAGGTTTCCAAAAGACTACGCAAACGCACATCACGGTGGACATTAACCAACAAGTGGTCGTGAACCTCTCTCTCAAGCCCGGCTCGGTGTCGCAGGTGGTCGAGGTGACGGGCGCTCCGCCACTTCTGCAAACGCAAACCGCCGCGGTCGGCCAGGTCGTGGGAAGCCGCGAGGTCAACGACCTTCCGTTGAACGGTCGCAACTTCACCTTCCTCGCCCAAGTCGTCGTCGGCGTCAATACGCCTCAGGCGGATACGCGCGGCAATGCCGCCACCGGTGCTTTCGCGGCCAACGGCCTCCGGCCCGCGCAAAACAATTACCTCCTCGATGGCATTGACAACAACGAAGATACCGTGGACTTCCTTAACGGAACAAACTTTGTTGTGCTTCCCCCCGTGGACGCAATTCAGGAGTTCAAAGTTCAAACTTCGGATTACAGTGCGCAATATGGCCGTTCTGGCGCCGCAATTTTGAATGCCACCATCAAGTCCGGCACGAATGATCTCCACGGTGATGCTTTTGAGTTTTTCCGAAACGATAAGCTCGACGCCGCGGACTTCTTTGAGGATTCCGGCGGCACTAAAAAGGGTGAGTTCCGCCTGAACCAATTTGGCGGAACCATTGGCGGGCCCGTGGTCATTCCACACGTGTACGACGGCCACAACAAGCTCTTCTTTTTCGGAGACTATGAAGGCTTGCGGAGGCTTCAAGGGGGCGTCTTTACTACTTCAGTTCCGACGGCCCTCGAACGGTCGAGCCTAGCGAACGCGCTAACTGGCGGAACGCCGGCTGATTTCTCGGATCTCATTAATGGTCAATCGGGGATACATACTTGCAGCGCTGCTCAGAATGATTGCGACGATCTCGGGCGCACGGTTCCCTTTGGAACGGTCTTCGATCCCGCGACAACACGTGCGGTCACACTCGGGACGCCCGACCCCGTAACAGGCCTGATGCCGACGGCCTCAGGGTTCGTTCGCGACCCATTCTTTACACCCGGCGCCGCTTGTCCGGCCAATACGTTGACCTTCACACTGGCCGGCTGCGGGCTCAACATTATTCCCGCCAATCGGCTTGATCCAAAGGCGATTGCCTTGTTGGAGCTCTACCCCGCCCCGACCGGATCGAGCCTTTTCGCCAACTTCACAAGGTCGCCAATCCTCAAGGAGTACCGCAACGCCTTCGACATTCGAATGGATTTCAACAAGAGCGACAAGGACCAGATTTTCGGACGGTTCAGCTTTGTGAACGATCCGCAATTCATACCCGGTCCCTTTACGGGGATTGCGGACGGCGGTGCGTTCCAGCAAGGACTTCAGCCCACGGTCTCGATCCAGGGCGCATTGAGCTTTTCACACACTTTTTCGCCGACCACGATCAATGAAGTGCGACTGGGCGAAAACCGCATCCATACCTCGCGGTTTGGCCCGGAGGCTACGACGTTTGGCATACCGGCCCAGTACGGAATCGAAGGCGCGGACTCTCTCCAGTGCTGCGAAAACGGCGGCTTGCCGGCGTTTGGTATCAGTGGTCTGAATCAACTCGGCTCGAACGCCTTCCTGCCTTCGGACGAGGTCAGCCAAACCACGCAGTTGACCGATAACTTCACGAAGGTTTACGGGAAACACAGTTTCAAGATGGGGCTTGAATTCCAGCACGTCAAATACTCCACGCTCCAGCCCCCTTGGTCGCATGGAGAGTTCGACTATTATGGAAATTACACCGACATTCCCCAGGGGTCAACCGACAACACGGGCCCCGCTCAGTTCGTTCTCACACCGATCGCCTCTACGGTTGGCGGGCCTGATTTTGTCGGCGGGTCAAGTAATGTCTTCACATCAAACATCTCGCTCACGGATGATTTAAAAAACTATTGGGGAACGTATTTCGAGGATGACTGGAAGATGAACTCAAAGCTCACCTTGAATCTCGGCGTGCGCTGGGACTATTTCGGCCAGACCCACGAGCATTTCGGTGCGCAGGCCAACTGGATTCCTGGGACGCCGGGTACGGGCGGTGGGGCCATTGGCACCGGGGCCCAATACCTGATACCAGCTCAGCGCCAGAGCGAGCCGCTGTCCGCGAGCTTTATAAGCCTTCTGGCCGCTGACGGCATCAGTTTGGTTTACAGCAAGAACCCAAACTTGGGGGTTTCTCAAAAGGCGAACTTTTCGCCGCGAATTGGATTTGCCTACCAAGTCTCGCCGAAACTCGTGGCGAGGGGAGGTTTTGGCATCTTCTACGGCGGATTTGAGAATCGTGGTTTCTCGCCGAACATTGGCGAAAACTATCCTTTCCAGTTCAACTTCAATTTCGGCAGTCCTGACGACCGCACGGCGACCCACGTCCCGGGCTCGTCTATCTCAACCTGCGGCCAGGTATATACCTTCGAGCTCGGCTTCACTTGCACGCCCCTTCAAACGTCCTTGGTCAATGCCGAAGGTCTCGGACTTCGCGGCATCCAGTACAACTATAAAACACCCTACACCATGGGCTACAATTTGACTTTCCAATACGAATTCAACCCGTCCCTGACGGTGACGATGGGGTACGTGGGTAATACGGCACGACACCTCGAGGTGTTTCCGGGTGCCGATGCCGTGTCGCAGATCTTGCCTACAGGCACTTGCACGGTAGGAGCAAACTGCAGCCCCGCCCAACCGGTAGCTTACGTCCCCTTTATCGACTTTACTTCTGGAAGCTACGCGGCCACTGAAGGTGACAGCTATTACCACAGCCTTCAGACTTCTATCGAGAAGCATTATTCGAACGGGCTAAATTTGCTGGGGACCTACACGTGGTCAAGGTGCAGAAGCGACTCTGGTGACCTTCTCAACGGGGGCTCCATTGGCTATCGTGCTCCGTATCTACCGAACTTCGGCATTCAGGGTGATTACGGCGCCTGTGACTTCGATATCCGCCATGTCGTCCATTTCAGCGGCGGTTACGAACTGCCGTTCGGTAACGGCAAGGCGCACTTCTCCGGTGTCACAGGCGTGGCCAACCAGCTCGTTAGCGGCTGGAGCACGCAGTGGATTGCCACCATCGAGGGTGGCCAGCCGATGACCATCGGATGCCCAACTGGAACCACCTCCGGGCTCGGATGCAATGCGCTGATCGTCCCGGGAGTGAACCGTCACGGCTCGGGCGCCCCGGATCATTTCCTGAACCCCGCGGCCTTCGCCCAACCGCCGGCCGCTACGGCTGTGGGGCAGACTGATTACGCGCCGTTAGGGGGAGCGAACAGCCAGGTTTCCGGTCCCGGAATCGGCCGACTCGATTTCTCGGTATTCAAGAATATCCAGTTGAGTGAGCGCTACCGAATGGAATTCCGGAGCGAATTCTTCAACATCCTGAACCACCCGACATTCAACGCACCGGGATTCGGCGGCAATGGCGTCGTCGCCATCGGCGGCTCGACGAACTTTACAGACCTGAAGCACTTCGGCGAAATTGGCTCGACGCGCTTCCCGTTCAACGACCCGCGCCAGATTCAATTTGCGCTGAAGCTTTATTTTTAGCTCGTAGCTGCCATTCATCCTTCGACTTTGCTCAAAACGGTGAGCATGTCGAACCGTGAATTGCCCCTACATATGGACTGCCCAGAGTGTCTCGGAATTGCCGCGACATTCTGGGCTTTTTATTTGGGAAAAAGGGAATGTTCAACACCGAGTGCACGGAGGAAAACTCACAAAGTTCGCACAGGAATCCGTCCATGCTCCGTGCTCTCCGTACCACTAACGTTCATTTCGTCCGCGGCGCGCAGCGATTTGTCTTGCTTGTCACCTGACACCCGCCACTTGCCACGCCGAGCAATCGGGTTGCGGCCGATGGCCGCGCGAGCTTAAGGGGCTTTCGCGCCTGTCGCGTCTTCTGCTTGCTTAGGCCCGGTGCTAAGATAGGCAGCATGGTGCGGAACGGCTGGCTCATGATGGCCACTTTGCTTTGCGCGTTGTCCCTGCGCGCGGCAATCCCCGGTCAGACCGCCACGGGGTTCGACCGCGAGTTCCAGTCGGCGCTGTCGGATTACAATGCCGGAAACTTCGCTCGGGCCGCCCAGGAACTCGAGGCGTTGGCCCGGCAGGCGCCCGAACACTTCGAAATCGAAGAACTCTTGGGGCTCTCTTATTCAGCCCAAGGCAAGGAGGCGGAGGCGAGGGCCCACCTCGAAAACGCCGTGCGGCTGAAACCGAATTCCGCCTCAGCCCGCTGCAACCTGGCGGTAATTCTTGCCAAGCTCGGTGAGGCCCTTCCCGCCGAGTCGGAGTTCAAAAAGTCGCTGGCGCTCGATCCGAAGAACGCCGAGACGAACCACGACTTGGGAGAGTTCTACATTCGCGCGGGAAACATCAAGGGCGCGATCCCTTATCTCGAGCAAGCGCAGCGGCTCGAACCTTCGGCCTACGATAACGGCTACGACTTGGCGCTGGCCTACGAGCAAACCGCGCAGTGGAAGCCCGCGCAAGGAATTATTCATGGGTTGATCGAAAAAAAGGACACCGCCGAGCTGCGCAACTTGCTTGGGGAGGTGGACGAGGGCGCGGGCGACTTCGTGGCTGCCGCGAACGAGTACGAGCGCGCCGCGCACATGGAGCCGAGCGAATCAAACCTATTCGACTGGGGATCGGAGCTCCTGTTGCACCACACGCTCGACCCCGCCGTGGAGGTTTTTTCGCAGGCGCTCGCGCGCTACCCGGATTCGGCGCGCCTGGCGGTGGGGCTCGGCTTGGCGTTTTTCTTGCGCGGCAATTACGACGACTCCGTCAAAGCTCTGCTCAAGGGGATTGACCTTGCGCCCGACGACGCGCGCGCCTACTACTTCCTGAGCAAAGCTTACGACATGTCGCCGAGCCTCGCCGACGACGTCATCCGCCACTGCCAGCGCTTTGCCGAGCGCGAGCCCCGCGACGCGCGAGCCGCCTATTATTACGGAATGAGTCTGTGGAAAGGCAAGCGTTCCGAAAGCACCGACGCATTGCTCAACCAAGTCGAGTCTCTGCTGAAAAAATCCGAAGGCCTCGACCCGGCATTTCCCGACGCGCCCCTCCAGCTTGGGAATCTTTATTCGCAGGAGCGCCGCTACGACGAGGCCGTTCCGGCTTACCAGCAGGCCTTGCGGCTCGACCCGAATGTCCCGGACGCACATTACCGGCTGGGCCAAGCCTACGTCCACTTGGGGAAAAAAGACCTGGCCGGAAAAGAATTCGAGATCCATCAGCAGCTTTACCAAAAGCACCTGGCGGAGGTGGATGAGCAGCGCACGAGAGTCAGGCAGTTCATCACCTCGGCCAAAGGGGACCACGCGGGGAGTTAGGCCGTAGGGGCGGGCCTTGTGCCCGCCCAGGGGCGACCACGAGGGTCGCCCCTACGGGAGCTGACATGAATCGCAGAAGGTTTCTAGGCCAAACGGCCGCCGCGAGTGCCGCGGCTTGGGCCACGGCTCGGCGCCTGTCGGCCAAGCCCCGTCCGGGCTGCCCGCCTCCGCCCGAAGGGCCGTTCCCAGTGGCAGACCCCGAAGGCCGGCGGCTGATTATTCCCACCGACAAACCTGACGCCTTCAATCTGAAGGTGATGGAATTCAACCCCATCGCGGCGCCCGACCCGGAAAAGTGGGAACTGGAGGTGACCGGAATGGTCGAGCGCCCGCTGAAGCTGCGGCTCAAAGAATTACAGGCGCTCGACGCGATAACCCAGAGCAGCCGCCTGAAGTGCGTCCAATGCTGGTCGGCGCGGATCACTTGGAACGGCTTCCGCGCTGGATTCCGCGGACCTTTATTACGACTTCCACAGCCTGAAGGATTTGTCGTACCCTCGCACGATGTTCGCGCTCGGGATGTACGGGAAGCCTCTGACGGCCGAGCATGGCGCGCCGCTGCGGCTGGTGCTGCCCTTCAAGTACGGCTACAAGTCCACGAAGCTGATCACGAAAATCACCCTGACCGATCACGGCGGCCAGGGCGTGGTGGCGGATACGTGGCCCTATTATTCCCAGACCGGCGACATCGAGGCGGGATACGATCATCCATTCGATTTTCCAGGCGTGACGAAGAAAATCAGCGGCGGAGAGATTACAGAATACTGAATTGACCGATCTGTAGCGGCGAGCTGCGTCTCGCCGCCGCAAACGGGAACCTTGCGGCGGGCTGCGCCCCCCCGCAATTCAACGCAGCGGTGAGTCCGTCGGCTGACGGATCGCCGCACCAGGCTGGACGCCAGGATGTTTGGAATCGAGAAAAGCCGGGAGCATCGAGCCGGTCCAGGCGCCGACGGACCGCGGCGGCGCGACTTGCTCCGCCTGGTGGCCGCATTCATCGCCGATCACATCCTGCCGCGGCGGGGCCTGGCGAAAAGCCAGCGCGAGTACGCGAAGCCGCCGCACCACGTCATCATTGTTACTTTCGGCGGCGGGTGCCGGTATCAGGATACGCTCGCTCCGGAAGGCTGGCGAAACGTCCCGCATTTAACCCAGGACCTGGTCCCACAAAGCTTCCTTTATCCCGCGGCGTTCAATCAGGGGATCACCGGACATTTCAATTCGAGTTCCGCGCTGATCACCGGCGCTTGGCAGAACGTGGACTCGTTCGGCAGCGAGCCGCCCGCCACGCCGACGCTTTTTGAGTGCCTGCGCAAGGAACGAAAACTTCCCCCCGAAGAAACCTGGGTGATCGCCACCAACAAGAGCTTCAGCTTGATCGGTGCGAGCGGCGACCGCGGCTTCGGCGCGCCCTTCTCCGCAAACGTGATTCTTCCCAAGCAGCTCCTGCTCGAGGCGATTCACCAGGCGGTGAGCACGGAGAAAGGGCCGGGGGTGGAAGACCGCGAAGCGTTCTATAAACAAATGCTCTCCGCCCTCGACGAAGGCTATGAGAGCTATGGCTGGAGAGTCCACGAGTCCGAGCACAAGCTGGACAGGGAGCTGAAGACGAGCCTGGAGAAGGCTCTGCTCGATTACTTCAACGACCCGAGCGTTCCTTCGAGCGGCGACGAGCTGACGTTTTTCATGGCCAAGGAAGTGATGGCGCGCTTCGCGCCTTCCCTGATGCTCGTGAATTTCTGGGACATTGACATCGCGCACTACGGCTCCTACTCGCTCTATCTCCAGGCCATCGAGCGGACCGACCGCCTGGTGTGGGAACTTTGGCAGACGGTCCAGGCTTCGGCGGAATTTCGCGGCCGCACCACGTTGTTTGTCATTCCCGAAGTGGGGCGCGACGGCGATATCCACGGAAATGGCTTCGCCAACCATCGCAGCGGCGACGATGCTTGCCGGCGTGTGTGGCTGCTGGCCACGGGCGAAGCCGCGCCCAAACGCGCGGGCGCGGAGCGGCCCATCCGCCATATTGACATCGCACCGACCGCCGCGGCGATTCTCGGCTGCAAGCTTCCGGAAGCCCAAGGACAGCCGCTCCAGGAACTCGCCATCTGATTTTCAATCCCACGCTGACGGGGCCGAGGGCTGGTAAGGAGTCAGAAGTCAGAAGAAAAGCGACGAGGCTTTCCGGTATCCTGAATCCCGAATCCTGAATCCTTTTTATGGACATCACCGCAGGGCTGGAACCCGAAGCCAAAAAACTGGTCGAGGAACACCACGCTGCCGTCTCGCGGCTGCCCCTAACCTTTCTCGTCCACACGCTCGTGGATATTCGAAAATGGGCGGCGCTGTTTGCGCCGGAGCAAAAATACTTTCGCGCGCTCTTCGACCAGCTCTCGATGTTTGACGACTCGCAGTTTGAAAACGTTTTCGGGGAACTCACCCGCTTCGAAACGAAAGCCGGCTGCGACCGCGTCAAGAGTCCCGACCCGATGACCGCCCGCGTGGAGCTCGAAGACCGTCTCCGCGTCAAAGGGGCCTATGCGGAGTGGCGCCGCCAGATTGACGCGATCTTTGAGAAGCTCAATCCGCTTGTAGAGGCGCGCCTGTTCACCCCCGCCGACCTCGGCCCCCGCCTGGTGGTGATGATCTACGGCCAGGGCATCGCCATTGAGCGCGAGTCGCTCTGGAAGCGCTTTCGCGACGTCGCTCTGCGCATTCCCGTTTCGCTCGGACAGGCCCAGACCACGGCGCCGTTCCTCCACGAATTGTTTACCGGCCACCCCTGGTCTCTGGACGGGTTGGTTGTTCCGACCCTCTTCCAGATTCTCTCGGCGTCCAAAGGCTTCTCGCCCCTCGACAACTGGATCGTCGAAGCGGGTGACGGGCTCCACACGCTCTGCGAACAGAAACCGCTTGCGGGCCTACCGCGAACGGCTTTCGGAAGCCATTCTCAACAAAATTGCTGCTGCGAATCTGAGCGGGCCTCTGGAACTCGAATCATGGCTTGAGACCTTGCAAGCACGACCGGAAGAAGGCTTCACGCTTCATGCCGAGCCCGTGGTCCTGGACTTCGTCCGCGACATCCTGGTGCTGGGCGGCAACGGATCGCTGGTTATCAACAATTCGTTTGTCGAGTGGTCGAGTGTCCGAGCGCTCGAGCGCGCCCAGCCTCGCGTGCTCGTGGCACGCTTCGGCGTCCGCGACAAATTGAAACCCTTCAGCAGCCTGTTGATGTTTTCTAAGCCGCGATCGAGCGACGTCATTCCGACCCTCGAAGACCCGCTCGGCTCTTTCGTGGACGTCGAACTGCTCTCTTATTACATTTGGCTCAAGACGAACTCTCGGCTGCCGTTTCCGGGAAAGACGATGTACCTGCTCGCCGCCGAGGGCGTGGACGAATTGGCAGTGATACCGCCTGGCTTCTCAGGAGGAGCCACCCATCGGCCTTCTCCCCCGCCCGCCACCCTTCCCGCTCGGCATTACTCGGTTAGCCCATTCGCCTGAGCGGGTAGCGGGGAGCGCCCCGACTCGTCGGAGCGTCTCTTCCAAGGGTCATCGAAAAGGCGCAGGATTGGAAAGGCGAATCTTGATGCGCTGCAGGTTACCGTTGCGCCTTTCGGTCGTAATAAACCCCGCGAGGCCCGGGAGCGGCGGCGCCCCCGCTGTCGCGTACAGTTCTTCAGGATCAACAAAGTCGGCGATAAGGACATCGCCGCTGCAGCACAAGGGCTCCCGATTGCCGTAGAATGGCGGGCATGGCCGCGAAGCCTGTGTGGTATCCAAGTCCGGCTTACGTCCAGGGAAGCCACCTCGAACGGCTAATGGCAGCGCTTGGTGTCCCCAATTACGACGCGCTCTATCGAGAAAGCGTCGAGCATCGAGACCATTTCTGGCAGAAGACGCTTGAGCTGATCGGCATCGAGTGGATCGAGCCTTACCGGCAATTCGTGGATTTGTCGCGCGGGCCCGAGTGGCCGGAATGGTTTGTGGGTGGGCGGATGAACCTGGCGCACGAGCAACCTGCCCTGCTTTGGGAGGGCGAGGACGGAGCAACCGCAAGGCTGAGTTTTCGCGCGCTCGAAGACGCTGTCGCGCAGGCGGCCAACGCGCTTGGCGCTCTCGGCATCGGGCGCGGCGACCGAGTGGGCCTCTTCCTTCCCATGCTCGCGGAGACGGCGATTGCGGCGCTGGCCGTGGCGCGCGTGGGCGGGGTGTTCATTCCGCTTTTCTCGGGCTACGGCGCGCAGGCGGCGGCCTCGCGTCTTGAAGACGCCGAAGCCAAGCTCCTCATCACCGCCGACGGCTACTACCGCCGCGGCGCATTTGTCCAAATGAAATCCATCGCCGATAAAGCTGCGGCGCATGCGCCGTGCGTGTAACGGATCCTCGTGGTCCGCCGGCTCGGCGTCAAAACGCCCAAAGACATGCGCCGCGACGTCTTCTGGGACGAGCTGGTGCCGCGACAAGCGACGACCGCACGAACCGAGCCCATGGCCAGCATGGACCCGTTCATGCTCATTTACACTTCGGGCACCACCGGCCGTCCCAAGGGCACGGTGCATTACCATGCTGGATTCCCGCTCAAGGCCGCGCAGGACCTGGCGCAGCTTTTCGATTTGCGCGCGGGTGAAGTCTTATTTTGGTTCACGGACATCGGCTGGATGATGGGGCCGTGGGCGATTCTTGGCGGGCTGGCGCTCGGCGCAACCGTGGTTCTCTACGAAGGCGCGCCGGACTTTCCCGCGCCCGACCGCCTTTGGTCGCTCGTCGAGCGCCACCGCGTTACTCACCTCGGCATCTCGCCCACGCTCGTCCGGGCGCTAATCCCGTTCGGGGCGGAGCCGGTCCGAAAGCACAACCTTTCAAGCCTTCGCATTCTCGGCTCGACGGGCGAGCCGTGGAACCCGGAGCCGTATCTTTGGCTCTTCCACGAAGTCGGCCGGGGGCTTTGCCCCATCATCAATTATTCGGGCGGGACGGAAGTCTCCGGCGGCATCCTCGGCTGCGTGACGCATCGGCCCATCAAGCCAGCGGGATTTAACACCGCCGTGCCAGGCGTTGACGCCCGAGTGCTCGACGAATCGGGCCGGCCGGTCATGAACGCCGTGGGCGAACTCGCGGTGCTCTCGCCCTGGCCGGGAATGACCAAATGCTTCTGGCAGGATCTCGAGCGCTATCATGAAACCTATTGGGCGCGCTTTCGAAACACCTGGGTGCACGGCGACTGGGCGCTCGAAGATGAAGATGGCCACTGGTTCATCCTCGGCCGGAGCGACGACACGCTGAAGATCGCGGGCAAGCGCCTGGGCCCTGCGGAACTCGAATCCGCGGCCGCTGCGCACGCGGCCGTGCGCGAGTCGGCCGCCGTGGGTGTGCCGGATGAATTGAAAGGCGAATCGGCCGTGCTCTTCGTCGTGCTTAATCCCGGGTTCGAGCGCTCCGAAGGTTTGGCCGAAGAAATCCGCGAGAAGATTGCGCAACAACTTGGCAAGCCCATGAAGCCCAAGTCGGTCCAGTTTGTTTCGGACTTACCCAAGACGCGCAACGCCAAGGTCATGCGCCGACTGATTCGCGCCGCTTATTTGGGCGAACCCGCAGGCGACACGAGCGCGCTCGAAAACGCCCAGGCGCTTGAGGCGATTGAATCGTT
>QHZO01000161.1:13363-16250 GCA_003224695.1 Acidobacteriota bacterium | reverse complement strand
TACGGGTAATGGTGGAAGTAATGATACTGTCCATATAAAATCTGGTGCGACGGCCCGCTACGCGACATTGGATTTCTGGAACAACGCGGGCACGCCAGTCCGTGAAGGCGCGTTCGGATGGGACAACACAAACACCAACATCTTTTTTTACGTTGCAGGCAATCCCTTCTCAGTTGTGGGCTCAGCCAATGGGTTTGCGACCATGCTGAAGGCCGATGGCGCGACGGATTACGTCGGGCTGAACACGCTCGGGGCGGCGACCAGCAACACGCTTTGCTACAACACGACGCTGCTGACCGGCTTCGACGTGTTCTCGACTTGCAGCTCACTCCGCAAGTACAAAACCGACATCCAGGCATTTGTAGGAGCAAATGGCCGTTCGCCTCTACAAGAGGTCCAGGGGCTTCAGCCCGTGTCCTACACGTCGAAGACCGATGGCAGGCGCGAGGCCGGGTTTATCGCCGAGGATGTAGAAAAATTAGACCCGCGCTTTGCAACCTACGACCGCGACGGGAAGCTCGAGGGCGTGGATTACGGGCACATGATCGCGCTGCTCACCAAAGCCGTGCAAGAGCAGCAAGCTGAGATCGAAAGCTTAAAGGCTCAAGTGGCGGCGCTCACGAAACAGAACGCGCAGTGAAGTCACGCACGGATACGGGGCGGGCACAAGGCCCGCCCCTACGGAGAACGAAAATGACCGATCAAGATTACGCGACGGTTTCCGGTGAAAGAGTGAAGCGGGAAGATTTTGCTTATGCGCCGGCGGGCTCGAAGCCGAGCGAATGGAAGCTGCCCATCCATGACGCAGCGCACGTTCGGAACGGCCTGGCGCGCTTCGGCCAGACGGATCTTCCGGCAGCGGCGAAGGCGGCGGTGTACGCGAAGATCCTCCGTGCGGCAAAACAATTTGGCGTTGAGGTGCCCGGGGAGCTTTCGGAAATTCGAAATTCGAAAATCGAAACTCGCCATCCGAATTTCGTTTTTCGATCTTCGAGTTTCGGCCTTTCCGAAGTGCGAAACGGCCTGGTGAAAATTGCCGTCGCCTACACGGGCGAATTCGAGCGCGACGGGCAGAGGTTCTCGATCAGCTCGAAGGACCTGGAAGAGATAGCGCGGAACCTGAGCCAGCGCGAAGCGCCGATTGATTACGAGCATTTGTCGGCGCAGACGGCGACGCCGCCCGGCTGGTCGAAGGCGGCGGGCTGGATCAGGAGGCCGGCCGAAGTATCGAGTTTCGAGCTTCGAGTTTCGAACGCCGAAAAGCGAAAATCGAAAATCGCAAATTGCCAAATCCTCTGGGGGTGGGCGGAGCTCACGCCGGCGTGCCTGGCGATGGTGAAGCAGAAAGAGTACCGGTACTTCTCGCCGGAAATTTCCTGGAAGGAAAAAGACGAGCACGGCGAGCCCACCGGCACCCGGCTGCGCGCTGGCGCGATGACCAACCGGCCGTTCCTAAAAGACCTGCCGCCCATCGAGATTTCGGATGGCGACTACAACGGCCTGTTCGGAATAAAGGATTCAGGATTTAGGACTCAGGATTCGGGAAAGCCGATGCTGGCGATGGTGGCGCTTTCGGATGGCGCGACCCTGATGGATCTCGACTCGGTGCACGTCCCTGCGGCGTCGAAAAACATTTCGGTGGCGTATCACCAGCCGGGAAGGCAGGAGTCAGGAATCAGGATTCAGGATTCAGGAGGACAGGCGATGGCGAAGCGATTTTCATTCCGGAGACTGACCGATGGGCCCCACGCAGGCAAGTTCGGTCTTTACAAAACCGACGAGCTGATGACGGACGAAGGCGAACCGGTGGTTTTTGACGACGATGATTTCCCTCGCCGCGAACCGGATAACGGAAACGGCGGCGCCGCCTTCCCGGACGCGGCCCAGTCAGGCGGGCCCGCCGAAGTCGGCGAGGCGCAGCTTGCCGCTACAGAGGCTCAGGTCTTGGCCGAGGTGTTTCGCGAAGGCCGCGTGGACCTCGGGCGCGCCTCGGCGCTGGCCGACCAGGGGCGTATTGGTCTCGGCGGGGTCTTTCGCGCCCAGGCTGCGGAGAAGCTCGTGGACCGGTTCATCGCCGAAGGCAAGCTCCTTCCCAAGCGGCGGGCCGCAGCCTTCCGGTTGGCGCTGGAAGATGAGGCAGCCCTCCGGGCGCTGCTCTCGGACGCGCGGCCGATGGTGGACTTCCGCTCGTGGGGCTTGGCGGGGGCGGGGCACCTGGCGGGCTCGGCGCAGAGCGAGCTCGACGAGATGGTCCGCCAGTGGATCGCCGAACACAACACGGACTATTCCGGCGCCCTCAGTGAAGTCACCAAGCGCAATCCGGAGCTCTGGCAGCGGGCGTCGGCGGAAGTCTCCGAGCGCGCGCGCTCGGACGAGGACGAACAAGAATAGGATCTGGGATTCAGGATTTAGGATTCAGGTCCGGAGCCTGCTGAATCCTAGATCCCAAACCCTGACTCTTGCCTGCGCAAGCAGGCCTGAATTCTGGAGGAGAAAATGAGCAGCGAGCAAACCTTAAAGAAATCTTACCGGCTGGACGCGAACGTGGAGCTGGGCAAGTTCAGCGTTGTGGTGATGAGCTCGACGAATTACGCCGACGGCGCCGGCGTGCCGAGCGGTGCAAACGTTGGCCCCATCCTGGGCGTGGCGCAGAATTCCGTCATTCCGAGCGGCACCGCGGACTATTCGAGCGGCCAGTACAACATCGTCTCGGGAACGGCCTGGCCGGCGAACGAGATTCCCTCGACGGCGCAGGGCGAGGAAGTGCAGGTCATCCGCCACGGCATTTCGCGTTGTGTGGCCTCGAGCGCCGTCAGCCGCGGCGACGAGCTGAACATCGCGGACAACCAGGGGCGCGTCAAGACCGTGAGCGAGTCGGCCGGCACGC
>QHZO01000161.1:9357-13355 GCA_003224695.1 Acidobacteriota bacterium | reverse complement strand
ATAACAAGAAAACCTAAACGCAATGGCGAGTGGCAAGTGGAAAGTGGCAAGCCAAGAACAGTGGCGAGTGGCAAGTGGAAAGTGGCAAGAAAAAGAATTTCCTCTCACTCACCACATGCCACCAGCCACTTGCCACTTTGTTGGGGCGTGGCGGCCAATCCCGCCGCGCGTGGATTCCCGCTTGCGCGGGAATGACCTCGAACGCAGTGACGACCGACATCCGGGGTTGGCTAATGTCGGCGGGTTAAAAGCAGTTGCGAGTGGCAAGTGGATAGTGGCAAGCAGAAGACCGGGCTTGCCGCTCGCCACTTGCCACTAGCCACTTGCCACTGGAGGAAACATGCCCACACTCGACACGCTCCACGTAGACGAGGCGCTGACGAACATCAGCATCGCCTACCGCAACGAAGCTTTCGTCGCGGACCAGTTGTTGCCGGTCGTTCCCGTGCAAAAACGCCGCGATATCTATTTCAAATTCTCGAAGCAGCACTTCGTCGCCGAAGACGACACGTACTATCCCGGCTCGCACGCCAAGCGCATCGAAGTGGACCTCGAGAAGCGAGGGTACTACGACGCGCACGGCCACGCGCTCGAGGCCATCATCCCGGACGAGTTTCGCGAGAACGCCGATCCGGGCGCGCAGATTGACATCGAGTTTACGGAGAAGCTGGCGCAAAAGATCGCGCTCAAGCAGGAAGTGAATGCGAGCGCGCTTCTGGCCGCGGCCAACGTTCCGAACAACACGACGCTATCGGGGACCTCGCAGTGGTCCGACTACACGGACTCCGATCCCGTGACCGTGGTGGACCAGGCCAAGGAGACGATTCAACAACTGATTGGCGTGGTGCCGAACTCGCTGTTCCTGCCGCGGCCGGTGTTCCGCACGCTGCGCAACCATCCGCGCATCATTGACCGCGTTAAGTATACGGGGCTGGGCGCGCGCAAGGCCTTGACCGGCGACGACCTGGCGGAAGTGTTCGAGGTGGACCGCGTGGTGGTGCCGCAGGTCATCCAGTCCACGGCGCACGTTGGACAGACGGACACGCTGTCCTACGTTTACGGGAAGCTGGCGCTGCTGTTCTACGTCCCGAAGAATCCGGGGCTGCGAACGCCGTCGTTTGGTTACACGTTCGTGTGGAAGACCGGATACCAGGTGAAACGTTACAGGGAAGAGGGTACCGACGCCGATATCATCAAGGTCAAGAAGTGGTACGACCTGAAAGTCGTCGAGGCGAATGCGGCGTATCTGTGGCTGTCAGCCGTGGCCTAATTCGTAGGGGCGGGGCTCGTCCCCGCCCTTTGGCAGGCGCTCGCTCGGCGCGACGGAGACACGAGGGTGGGGACGAGCACCGCCCCTACGGAGGACGAAATGAAAATCGAGCTTCTGCATTCGATCACCCATGACGGCAAGGAATACCTGCCGGGCGTCCACGAGCTTCCGGACGACCTCTCGAAAGTTTTCTTGAACTACCGTTGGGCGGCGCAGCCTTACTCGGCCCCGGAAGCCAAAGCGGGTACCGTTAAGGAAGCGGCGACGAGCAAAAAGTAGACGGTAGACGGCATACAGCGGTAGACGGCAGACCGTATACGGCATACGGGGTTTTCCCGTCTACCGTCTACCGTATGCCGTCTACGGTCTGGGAGGAAAAGATGGCCATCGGGACGACCAACAGCAATCTGTACCAATTCGATCTGCTGGATGGGCCGCGCCTGCGCATGGTCCGGATTGATGTGACGGGCCTCGCGGCCGGGAACAATGCCGTGCCGCACGGGCTCAAGGACCAGAACGGCAGCGGCGTGGCACCGAAATCAGTGGGGATCGAGCCGACCTCGAACAACAACTTCTGGGAGTACCAGGCCGCCGACGCGACCAACATTTACGTCGGGGCCGGCGCGGGCGGGGGAACCACCGCCGCCATTTACGTGGAAGGGTGAAAGGACGGGCGATAGGTGCTAGGGACTAGGGGCTAGGGGCTAGGGAAGAACAGCCTCACTACCCAGTCCCTAGTCCCCAGTCCCTGCTTTTATGGGCTACTGCACTGTAGACGACGTTTGTTCGGCGTTCCCGCGCTTCGTGCGCAATGCCGCCGGTTCGATTCAGGACAGCCAGATTCAGGGCTGGATTGACGACCGCAAAGCGCGCATCCGCTCGGTGTGCATGATGCGGAACTTCGACCCGGACGCGCAGACAAACTCCGCCGACATCACCAATTTTCTGCGCTCGCTCAATCGCGAGGGCGCGATTGGCGACTTGGCCGATGCGCTCGAGGCGACGATTACGACCGCGGCGGGAGCGGTGGCTTTAAGCGAGCGCCACCGCGGGAGCTTCGAGGCGCAACTGGGGGAAATCAAAGCCGGCGTGCACGACACCCTCTTTGGGCAGGTCTCGCGCGTGGCGGGCACGGCGGGCGCGGATACGCCCGTCGGCGAGACGCCGGGAGACACAGGCGAGAATCAGGCGTTCGGGAAGAATCTGAAATTCTGACAGGCATGGACCGATTGATGAGCGCGGGTAATTCGTAATTTGTAATTTTGAACTTACCAATTACAAATTACAGATTACAAATTACAAATCAGAAACATGGCGTGGCAATCCAAATTCGCTGCGGGGTTCAGCAAGCCGCTGATCCGCCAAATGGTGGGGATCCTGAATCGTGACATGCGGGCGGCGCTCGACAACGTGTCGGGCGCGCCGGGGACGCTCGGGAGTTTCGCGGAATGGGACCTTGCCACCGTGGCCACGGAGAATTTTCCGGCGTGCGTGATTGTTCCGCTCTCCGTCGAATTCGACGCGGAATCGCTCGGCACGATCGCCGAGAAAATACGGCTGCTGGTCACGGTGGCCGTGACGCACCAGGACGCCAACGTCTGCGCGGAAAGCGCGCAGGACTACGTAAGGGCGGTGGACCAAGTGCTGAACTCCTCGTGGTGGCTGACGCCCTCGGACTTCACGCTCGCGACGCTCCCGCTCCCGGCGCCGCCGTTTCCGAGTGGGACGACGGCGCCGGGCCTCGAAGCGGGCGCGCTCGCACGGCTCTTCATCGCCGAGCACGCTTACGAAGACCTGCGGCGCACGCGCCAGGGACTGTTTGAGACGTCGGCGTCGCTGACTGTCGTGGCGGAGCTGGAGGAGACGTAGGGGCGGGCCTTGTGCTCGCCCGACAAAGGGCAGGGACAAGCCCTGCCCCTACGGGAGGATAAATGGCCAATCCAACTTTTTCAGTCGTGCTGCCGGACATCCATCAGGGCCCGGCGTATATCTGGTACAACGTCGCCTGCCCGAAGAACCCCAACCGGCTTCTCGTGGATTCGAGCGGCAACCCGGTGACGCCCGCCGACGCCTGGGCGGCCACGACGGCCTATAACGTCGGCGACGAAATTGTGGATACGAACGGCAACGTCGAGCGCGCCATCGCCGCGGGGATGTCCGGGTCGGCGCAGCCCACCTGGCCCGCCGCCACGGGCGCGCACACCACCGACGGGAGCGTGCTCTGGGCGAACCGCGGCGCGCCGGTTTCGCTGGGCTCTGCCGAAGGCCCGTCGAGGTTTGAGGCGAAAGCGAAACTTGAGGAAATTCAGATTGACCAGGAGACGGCGCCGGTGGATGTGGTGATGACCGCGGAGGATGCGACGCTCGACTTCACGCTCAAAGAATCGTCGCTCGGGAAAATTTCGAAATTCCTCGGCCACGGGACGTACAGCTCCGGCACGGACACGGGCCTCCCCGCGGGCGCGCAGGCTTACGAGGAAATCACCGTGGGCGGGCTGGTCGAGATTCCCACCGCCTCGGTGGCGATTACCAGCCCGAGGAGGGGCTTCGCCAGCCCAGGCAAATTTTTTGTCGCCTGCCTCTATAACGCTTACGGCTCGGCGGCGCTCGACCTTTCATTCACGCGCACGAAGGAGAGCGTTTACAAGGTGACGTTCAAGGGCTTGGCGGTGCTCGCGCGTCCCGCCGGGGACCGCGTGTGCCAGTTCTACAGACAGACGTAAAAGAG
>QHZO01000161.1:0-9291 GCA_003224695.1 Acidobacteriota bacterium | reverse complement strand
GTGGCGACCGCGGAGGACTTCCGCAAATTCGCCGATGAACAAAACCTGTCGGCGCGCGTGGTGCTTCCCAAAAGCGGCCTGGCCGTGCTGCTTCGGCCGCCGAACGCGCTGCGCGTGCTGCTGGTCTCCGAGCGGCTGGAGACGCTCAGTCAGACGGCGTCCGCCATGCCGGACGAACGTCGCGAATACGTGGACCTTCTCGCCAGGCTGGTTCGCGACGTGATGGTCTCGCCCAAATTGTCGCTCGTGCCGCTCGACGGGGAACTCGATCCCCGCTGGCTGGCGGCCGAGGACGCCGAGTTCCTTTTGAAGTGGGCGCTCGGCGCGCTGACTCCGGAAGGCGATGACCTCTCGCGATTTTTTCGTTCCGGTCAGCCGACGGGCTGAGGGGCTGCGCCTGGCCCTCGTAGCCGAGACGTGGCACTGCCGGCCGTCGGAGCTTTTGGAATTGCGCGGGGCGGCGGCGCTGCGAGTTGATCTCGCGTGCGCGGCGGCGCTTTGGGAGTGGCGTTCAAAGGCAGTGGCAAGTGAGGAGAGCAGTAGGCAGTAGGCAGAGAGCAGTCGGCAGTAGGCAGCCGGCAGGTCTTTACTGCCTACTGCTTTCTGCCTGCTGCTTACTGTTTTTCAACATGGCTGAAAACATTTTGGGATCGCTATTCGAGACGAGCGGCGAGCCGGCGAAGGCGGCGCTCCACAGCCTGAGCACGGAAGCCACAGCGACGTTTGAAAGCATCGTCGAAGCAAGCCGGCGCGCCATGCCGGCGTTCGAGCAAACGACTCAAGCGATCGGCCGGCTAGCCCGTACCTCAGGGAGCGCATTCGAACAAATGCGCAGCCACACCGAGCAATGGAGCCAATCGGCGACCAGCACGTTGGGGCGCGTTGTGGAATTGATCCAGCGCCACATCCGCGTCGAGCAGCTTTCGGCCGTGGAGACCGGAAGGGCGGAAGCGCAGAAAACCCTGCTGCACAAGGTGGCTGTCCAGGAGCGGGCGGCCGTCGAAGCGGTGAAGGAAGCCGCGGCGGGCTTTGCGGCCCTCGGCGATTTCGACTTCTGGTCCGCGGCGCAGCACTTTGCGAGCGCGGCGCTGTGGGGCTCGCTTGCGGCCCTCGAAATTGCCAGCACCGTCGGCGCCTTCAATGGCGGCGGATCTTCAAGCCGGTCGAGGGCGGGGACAAGCCCCGCCCCTACGGGCGCGGACCAGGGATACGTTTCGCCGGGAGTGGCACGGGGCATGGCGCCGGGCGTGGCAGGGGCGCAAGGCCTTGCGCCCCTACGGGGTACGGTGAACGTGATGATCATGGGCGAGCCGGACGGCGCCGCGTGGCTGGCGGGCGTGCTCTCGAAACACGTCACGCAGCGTGGCGGGAAGCTTGTCTCAAGCCACTCGGTCAGGCCAATCCCTGCTGGAGCGTAATTTGTAATTCGTAATTAGTAATTATGAATTACAAATTGCTAATTACAAATTACAGAGCATGGCGAATCCTAAGATTGTCTACAACCCGGGCACCGGCAATATCACGCTGCAATTTCAGCGCGGGCCGCGCAAGGTGCCGGCGTATTTCCAGGAGGCCTCGCGGCACGACAACGTGGCCTCTTCCGGCGTTCGCGAATCGGTGCTCGAGCGCATTGACAGCTTCCTTGAATTCGAAATGGAGTACGTCGGGATTGGCTCGGACGTGGCGGCCTGGGCGAGCTTTTTCGCCTACGCGCTTCAGGGCGGCTCGTTTCAATACTTCCCGGACGCCTCGCAAGGCGTCTCAGCCAATTACTGGCTGGAAGATACGACCTGGAACGCGGCGTATAAGGCGCCCGGGCAGTACTCGTTCAAGATGAAGTTTCGGCAGGTGGTGACGTGAGAGGCGTAGACGGTAGACGGAATACGGCAGACGGGAAAATCCCGATGCCCTGTATGCCGCCTACGGTCTACCGTCTACTATGATTTCTGGAAATCAAACTTGGCTGGCGGCGTTGCAGAGCGGGCAAAAGCAGCCGCTCTACGTGTTTGAGATACCTGATTTGAATCTCGTGATCGCGAGCTTTTCGCTGAACGTTGTGACGGTTACGCACGGCGGATATGGCGTGACGGTGTTGGGCGCGGGCGGGTACGGCACTTGAAACGAAAAGGGGCAAGGGGCAAGTGGCAAGAAAGGACAAGTGGCAAGTGGATAGTGGAAAGTGGCAAGATAAAAAAATTCCATAACTCGCCACTGGTCACTTGCCGCTAGCCACTTCTAGGTTTCAACGATGGCTTCGGTTTCACAATACTGGCCGCGGAACATTTGGGAGGACTTGAAGAAGTCCCTCGCGTGGCTCTATGCGCGCGCGCTCCCGCCGGTCTCGAATTGGCAGGGGAACGCGCGGAATCCCGCGGCTGCGAACTCGAACCAAGGGTTCGAAGAGTGCGGGATTGTTTCCACCGTGGACCTGGCGGCGGGCGCCGGGGCGACCGGGAAATATGCCGAGACGGCCGTCGAGAATATCGTGTTCGATGCGCCGTCCGGGATCTTGCCCGACGCGCAAGCCGGCCCGGATGGTTTTCCCATCAACTACAGCCCGATTGGTCTTCCGCAAGGCAACCTCTTTGTGAACTTCATTGCCAATCCCTCCTCGCTGACCGTCACGGGCCGGTGTTTTAACCTGCTTCAGCTCGCCGAACAAAGCGAAAACATCACCGACCAAAACGGCAATCCGCTCACCGCGAAGGTCCTGACCTACTACCGGGTGGACGTGTTCGCCAAGACGGACATCTTCTACTACAAAGGCTCGGCGAAGCTGGTGGATTCGGGGCTCGGCTACGCGGCGTGGTGGCTGCCGAGCGTCACTTCGGCGGGAACCTTGATTGCGGCGCTCTATCCGGCGAGTGTCGCGCAGCCGGCGGGCGGATCGCATGGAACCACCCTGCCCGCCGGCTGGATCTCGCACACTAACACGGGCGTGGGCGCGAAGCTCACCAATTACAAAGCGCAGATTTTCTCGAAGACGGACGTCGAGTACCTCCAGGAAGACAATGTGCCGATCATCGTTCAGGACCCGTGTCACGCGCGCATCGGCTCGAGCGTGGTCCCGGCGGCCGGCACGGTTTCGATGCAGATTCTTTACAACGATCCGGTGGCGGGGTGGATCAGCGAATTCGATCTTCTCCAGACGCTTGCGGCCTATCCGGGGCTCCCACGCTCGGAAGTGGTGCCGACCTCCGACCCGAAATACGTTTCGAACCTGACGACCACGAACGAGGCGGCGCTTCAGAATCGCGCCTGGACTTATTCGACGGGGCTGGCGCTGATCGCCTATGCGCTAAGCGGCAATTTCACGGCGGCGAAGAAAATCATCGAGCAATGGGTGGGCTTCATCGCCAATCCCGGGTACCTGCCGAGCGTTTCGCTCGAAAACGCGGAAGACGGCTTGGCCAGCCGGTGGTCGAAATCGGATCCGAGCTCCAGCATTGCGAACGTAGCGGCGAACAGCATGTCGCCGCAAGAGCCGCCGAACGGCACCGGCCAGGTGATTGAGTTTACCAGCCACACTTCCGGCGACAGTTTCAGCTTCATCGGCGCAGGATTGCCCGATTCGACCGACACGAATCTCCAGTTCGAGCACCTGGAGCCGGCCGGCGCGGCATTCGGGTTTGTGTACACGATCGGCGTGACGACGGCGGCAGCGAAGGTCACAAGCGTCCAAGTTAGTTCCGGCGCTGAGGGGCCGGCCACGTATAACTCCGGCATCAAAACCATCACCCTCCCGATCGGAACGAATCCCGGCGGCTGGATTGTGACCCAGGTGCCACTGGCTTCACTCATCAGCTCGCTCGCCGCGGACACCTTGAGTTCGATCACCAGCTTCACGGCGACGCTCAATTATGTAGGGAACGCCTGGTTCGACAACCTTACGGTCGGAACGCTCCAGCCGACAGGATCCCTCGCCTTTTCCTACGACGTCTATTACGGCGAGATCGCCGACGTCTACATTCGCACCGGCGCGAACGCCTGGGCGGCGTTTGCCTGGGCAATCTACATGGCGGCCGCGCAGGACTATTCGTCGGTGCTCTCGCTCCAAAACCTTTTGACGTTTCTGCTGACGCAGCAGTCGGCGGACGCGGACCTGCGCAACGGGCTTTTCTATCTCGGCTACGGGAAGTATGTAAATCCGGGCTACCAGTTCGTTCCCGGCCAGATCAAGAGCTGCTCGGGCGAGCACCAAATTGACGTGTATTTCGCCTTCGAGCGCGCCATCGCGGTGCTGCCCACGGCGATTATCCAGGCGCGGAAACAAGGGACCATTACCGAGGCGCAGGCCGAGTCCTTGAGTCTTTTAGTCGGGAGTCTGGAGTCGACGGCGGCAACGCTTGGGGCAAACTTCCAAACGGTTTTCTACACCGCCCCGACCGGGTCGGGGTGGGCGGCGAACACGAACTACGATCTCGGATTCCAGATTCAAGATTCGAACGGCAACCAGCAGAAATGCGTGGCGGCGGGGACAAGTAGCTCAGACACTCCTGGCTGGGCAACTACGTACGGTGACACCACCGCGGACAACACCGCGACCTGGCAGTTGACGGCGCTGGCCGGCCAGCCGGGCCATTGCTGCCAGGGAGTGAATGCGAGCGGCACGAGCCTGGACGTTTCCGAGTCGGTGGACTCGAACGGAGCCTGGGCCGCGCACCTTTTGGACGCCCTCGGCAACGACACGGCCGCGGTCGAGTGCCTCAAATGGGCTTATCAAACCTTCTACATCACGAACCAGAACATTCAGCTTTCCGCGGTCAGTAACTCGTGGAATGAGGCGTATCAGCAGCAGGCTCCGTTCTCGGGTGTCAAGTTCTATAACGACTCGTCGAACGGCTACTCCGGCTCGCCCGCCTCGGTATCCATGGAGCAGACTTGGGGCCTGATCTCGGGACTTTTGCGGCTTTACTCGAATTCCCTTCTACAGGCGTATTTCAATTCGGTTTTCGGCGGCGCGGGTACACAAGGGCTCGACAGTTTCTTGAAGACGTTGGTCAGCGACCAGTTCACAGTTTTCAGCACGACAAATGACGGGGCGTTCCTTGCCTATTCTCTCGCCGCGCGCGACCTGCCGTGGGAATTCACGGTCTTCGAAACCATAGCGGCGACCGCGTGGATGTGGATCACGGCCATGAATCCCACCGTGCTGTTGAGCGCCCTCACCGAAACGCAGGTGCTGCCTTGCCTGATTGTCCCCAAGGGGCAGAATCAAACAGTTTCGGAAAAAGACGGCTCGACTTCGATCGGGCAATTCCAGGTCGAAGCGATTGATCCCGGCTCGCTCATCAAGGGAGCGCTGGCCAATCCTTCGACGATCGGCCTGACGGCGCGGCTGAGAATGCTTTTCCCGGAGCAATCCCTGGGCGACGCGGTGGCCCTACACACGGTCCGGATCGCGGAGACGGGATTCACGGCCGAGGGCAAGCTAACCATCTCGTGTCAAGACGGCCAGGCGTTCATCGCCCAAGGCCTGATCTGGAATTACGGCGGCCCGAGCCCCTGGGTGCCGGGAGAACTGGAGGCTTCTCAGCCGTCCGTGGCAGCGTACTCGCCCAATGCGTTTCCAATATCGGACACGAATCCGCGCTGGCTCCAGGGGAATCCGCTCGACCTGCTGCTGGTGGCGCTCCAGAACGAGCTGGGTGTAGGCCAGGATCTGGCGCTTCCGCCGGTGCTGGTGACGGCGGCGGCCAATAAGTCGGCGAGCCAGATGGGCCTGGGGTTCGTTCCGAATCCGTCATGGCAGGTCTATCGAATCGGCGACGACTCGACGCTGATCAACCCGAATAGCTTCCTTGACGTGTCGAGCATCCTCCAGCTCCGCGACACCGAGTTTAGCGGCTATTGGTTCGAAATCAAGCTAACCAGCCCCGCGCAGGCGAAGCAATGGCTCGAGGACCAGCTTCTGAAGCCTCTGGGCCTTTTCTTTGTGACGCGCGCCGACGGAAGGCTTTCGCTCAAGGCGATGAAAGCACCCGCCGTGCCGCAAGGCGTCTCGCTCGCAAGTTACGGGGCTGCGCCCTGGTGGAAGCCTTGGCCGGCTTCGAACGGGCTTCCGATTCCGGCCCAGTTGCCCACGGGCGTGATGGCGTTCAATGAGACAAACATCATGGGCTTGCCGTCGGCCGAGCGCCTCGAGCTGACCAATGCCGTGACCGTTCGCATGGACCAGGCCGATTCGGTCGCCCAGACCAGCGCCCGCGCTTACGAGACGGGCGTGACGTTTGTCAACGAGAACTCGCTCCAGGCATACCGCATCTTCGCGCAGCATACGGTTGAAAGCTATGGGCTCAAGTCGGCTCGCGGCGGGATCCTAATCGCCGAACTCCTGGCGCGGCGCATCTTCGAGCGGCATGCCTTCCGCGCCCCCGTGTACACCCTCAAGGCGATGCTCGCCTCCGTGATCGTGGAGGTCGGCGATTACGTTTGGCTCTCTCATTCGAAGGTTCCGGACCTCCTCACCGGCGGTGTGGGGATCACGTCGGTGCTCTGCGAGGTCCTCGACCGGCAGCCCGACTACGCAAGCGCGAAGATGGAATTCAAGCTGCTGGACACGCGGCCACTCCAAATCGGCCAGCCCTATCAAGTGGCCCCGGCTTCAGCCGGTGTTCCGGCGTTCGGCTCGGCGACGGCGGCCGAGAAGTCGCAATACATGTATATCGCCTCTGCCGCCTCTGGTGGCCTCAATACGGATGGGACGGCCGGGAATGCAATTTTTTGAGAGGACGAAGGGTGAAGGGTAACGGCTGAAGTCTGAAGGTTCACCTTTCATACTTCACACTTCACACTTCATCCTTTTTCGATCATAGCGTTTATGTCGCAACTTACTTTCGCTTCCATTCCGGGATTTTTTGACTTGGCCGACAGCGCGATTGCCGCCGGGCAACCGTTGACCGACGACTCCATCTCGAAGATCAGTCATAACGCCAAGTTCGGCGTGGTCCGGGCCGAACAGTTTTATATGGGCTTTTACGCGAACGGCAACACGGTGGCGGCCCCTGTGAGTCCAGTGGATGGTTACGCCTACTCATATGCCGAGTGCTTGTTCTTCTTGATTCACTCGTCGTCGCTGTCGCCGGCAGCGGGCTTCGTGCCTGGGCAGGCGCTCTTTCCGCCGACCGCACCGAACGCCGGCGCGGGGTCGTTGCTGGCGTCACCTTACCAGGTGACGATCGAGCCTTCGTCTGGCCCGAACCCCGGCCTGATCAGCCTCTCGAATTACTACTCGACAAGCGGCCCGGTGAATGAAGGCACAGTGGCCGTGTATTGTCTGGCGCAGAGGCTTTCATTAGGTGGGTAATTCGCAGTTGGTTGTGACTTTCAACTCGCAACTTTCGACTGTCGACAGGTGACAGTCGAGAGTCGAGAGTCCAAGGAACAAGGCGATGGCAGTCGTAAGGACGGTACTCCCGAACACGGGCTTGATCCAGCCGCAACACGGCCTGACGCAATACGAGGCCGACCAGGATGCGAACTGGGCGCTGCTCGATACGCTGGTCGCGACCTCCAGCCAGCAGGCAGTGGACCTGGGGCTGAACGGAGTCTACAGCGGATTCGCGCTCTCGACTTCGGCGACGCTGGTGCCGGGCCTCACGACCGGCGTGCTCTATGCGCAAGGAAAGCGCTACGCGCCCACATCTGCGCCGACACTTGCCGGGGCCCCGGCGGGCGCCACGAACTATCTTTTCTACAACTCGGCGACGGGGTTCTATTACCAAGCTTCGCCCGTTGGCGCCACGGCGGGCGACGCGCTCATCGGCAAAGTGACGACCAACGCGACAGCGGTCACGGCAGTCGTTCAGGGCACCAAGGTTTTCGGTTCGGTGGCTGCCGCGCCCACGGCCGCCGGCGACTTGGCGCTCCAACACTATTTAGGTCGCACCCCCATCGCTGCCGCTATCCAGATGACTTCGGGCGGGGCGATTTGGTTCCAAGCAGCGCGCTACGACGCAACCAATCTCTATCTTGTCTCGTCCTCGGGCGCCGGGGACGTGACCGCGCGGGTGGTGGTGTGGTGAGAAAACAGGATTCAGGATTTAGGATTCAGTATCTAGGAGTCAGAAGTCAGGAGTCAGGAGTCAGAATAAGGGCCAAGGCATGGAGGAAGTTTTTTCTTCTGACTTCTGGCTTCTGGCTTCTGACTTCCTCTTTGCACGCTCAATCGGTCAACTTCCCGGTGGCGAACCTGAACAACGTCCGGTACGCCAGCGCTTTTCCAGGCGCGACGGCCGGCGTAAAGATCGCCAACTGCATTGCCGACCTGCCGGCGAGCGGCGGCGTCTGCGACGCGCGCGGCCTCGAAGGCGCGCAGACAATTGCCGCTGACCCGTTCGCGGGGATGGCCCTGCCCGCCGCGCCGACGCTCGGCTCGACCGCGGGGGGAAGCCTTCCGCAAACGCAGTATTTTGTCGAAATCACTTATGTTGGCGGACCGAAGGGCGAGACTGGACCTTCCATCGAAACTGTCGAAACGGTTCCGGCGAATCAGCTTCTGACTGTGAGCTGCCCGAACGCGCCCGCCGCGAGCGGCGCCACTGGCTGCAACGTCTATGCGGCGTCCGTTTGGGGGAGCGAGTCGAAGCAAAACGCTTCCACGGTCGCGCTCAGTGGCACTTGGACGGAGCCGGCTTCCGGCCTCGTCTCCGGAGCCGCGCGTCCCACGGGTAAGCAGGGTACGCTGCGGCTTGGCGCGGGACAATACAACACCAGCGCCACGATCAATCCGCCCTCGGGCTGGAACATTGAATGCGTGTATGGCGGCAAAGCCTTCGGAATTCCCGTGGACCCGGAAGCGGGCACCACGCTGTTCTGGACCGGAGCAGGGAACCTTCCCGTCATCAAGATTTTCAACGCGCACCACGTTTCGATCCGTGGCTGCACAATTGACGGCAATCTGACCGCGGGCTCGACAGGGATCCTGATGGACTCGACCAACGCGCCGCCAGGGCACAACATTGTCATTCAAGACTTCAACCTGTATCGCCTCGCGGTGGGCGTCCAGGTGGGGACGGCTTCGCTGCCCGATTCGGCTGGCTACGAAGTGGACAAATGGCAGCTCTTCAACGGCTCGATTGACAGCAACATGGCAGGTTCGGAAGGAATCGTCATCAACGGAGCGAACAAGGCCCAGGACTCGAAAATCCAGGCGGTGACTTTGGCGGACGTGGACACGGACATTGACCTGACGGGCGGGGGCTCGTATCTCGACATCGAGGACTGCTCGTTTGGGTCGCCGGTGTCGTCCGGTCACACAGACGCCATCAATACCATCGGCGCGGTCACCAT
>QHZO01000162.1:3857-17645 GCA_003224695.1 Acidobacteriota bacterium | reverse complement strand
ATGGCTTCGATGGCGTTCGAAATCAGATTCGTCCAAATTTGGTTGAGTTCCCCGCCAAAGGCGCAAATGCGCGGCAGTTTGTCGTCGTAATCGCGAACCACGGTAATGCCGTTCTTGAGACGGTGATGGAGGATCGTGAGGGTATTCTCCAGCCCCTGATGGAGATCAACCTCCTGCATGGCCGCCTGGTCCATATAAGAGTACTCCTTGATCGCTTGGACCAGTTGCGAGATGCGCTTCGTGCTGATCTCAATCTCGTTGATGAGTTTGGCGATGGTGAGGAGCGAAGCGATACGAACGAGCGCGTCGCAGAGGACAGTTTCCCCAACCTGAGCCGACAATTTTTCCAACTGAACAGTCTCCACGCCCGCATCGGCGAGCGTCGGCGCGATCTTCCAGGCATCGGGAACGCGCCGGGCTTCGAGCCACTCGGAGATTCGTTCCTCGCGGTCGCTTTGGGCCAGAGGATCGGCGGGAATCGGGGGCGAAAATTTACCGGCCTCGCGCTCGAAGCCGATAATCATTTCGGTTTGTTCTTTGGAGAGAGCATGGCGGGCGAGCCGGATGCTCGCGTCGCGCACGGTCTCCAGCGTCTCGCGAAGACTGGCGGTAGCCCGCTGGGCCGCAGCGGCCGGATTATTGAGCTCGTGCGCCAGACCCGCGGAGAGCTTGCCGAGCGCCAACAGCTTGTCGCGTTGAGTCTCAAGGCGGGTGGTCTCACGGATCCGGTCGGACATCATCGCCACCAGGCGCTGGCCCAGCAGCGGCATGCGCTGCATCATCTCGGGAAAATAACTCCGGTGCAAACGCGCGATGCGCGAAGGACGCACGGCAATGCCTGTCCCGGCGAAATGGGTCAGCCGTGAATAGGGAAGAAGGCCTGTGACTTGGCCCGCGAAGGCGACAAAGATGGGGGCGTCCGCTCCACCCTCCCGCTGGAAACGAAGTTCACCCTCGAGGATAACGCTAAGATGATCCAGCGGGTCACCCGGCCGCCCAAAGATCTCTCCCTCCCGAAGATGCCCGACTTCAAATTTTTCCGCCAGCCAGTCGAGATGCTCCTGAGGCAGGTCGGCAAAAACTCCGATCTTGCGCAAGTCCTCGGTCAAAGCGGGGCCGGGACGGCTCGTCAGCTTTTCAGCCAATTCACACCTCACTCAGGTATTGATGCACGAATTGCACGGCAATCGAGCCTTCGCCTACGCCGGATGCCACCCTCTTCACCGAACCATGCCGGACGTCACCGGCCGCGAAGGTGCCCGGGACGCTGGTTTCGGGCCAGAACGGGTCGCGCTCGAGCGGCCACCCCTCGGGGCGTTTGCCCTCCCGCAACAACTGGCTTCCGGTGTAGATGAACCCGTGCTCATCACGCAACACTACGCCCGCGAGCCAATCGGTATTGGGCTCTGCGCCAATGAAAACGGAGAGCATATTCGCCGGCACTCTTTCAAGCTGTCCGGTGTCCGCGCAGCGAATGGAGAGAGATTCCAGATGCTGCTCCCCGAAAACTTCCTCCACCTGGGAGTGCGTCTGCACATGGACATTCGGGGTTTTCTTGATCTGATCAATCAAGTATTGCGACATCGTCGCGGAAAGGGATGGGCCGCGCACGAGCATGATCACCCTCCGCGCATATTTGGAGAAATACATCGCCGCCTGGCCGGCGGAATTCGCCCCGCCGACAATATAGACGTCTTCGCCTTGGCTTGAAATTCCCTCCGTCATGGCCGATCCATAGTAGAGGCCGCACCCTTGCAGCCGCTCTGCGCCCGGCACGTTCAGCTTGCGGTAAGCAACCCCCGTGGCAATCAGCAATACTTTGCAACCGACTTCGCTGCCTCCCGACAACTTTACGATTTTCGAGCGGCCCTCCGAACGGACTCCGGTGACCTGTTGTGGGGTAAGGATTTCAACCCCAAAACGCCGGGCCTGCGCCACGGCGCGGCGGGCCAAATCTCCTCCGCTCAAGCCAGACGGGAAGCCGAGATAGTTTTCTATACGAGAGCTCATTCCAGCTTGTCCGCCGGGCGCGTCCATTTCCACAAGCACAGTGTTCAGGCCCTCGGACGCTCCGTAAACGGCCGCCGCCAAGCCTGCCGGGCCGCCACCGACGATCACAAAATCGTAGAGAGCACCATCGGCAGCGAGGAAACATCCGCCCCGGCAGCGTCCACTAAGCGGCGCACTTCCGCGGCCTTGTCCGCCGTCTCCACATCAATCCATTGGTAAGGGGCCTGGTTGCGCGCCAGAAAATCTCGAATGGCATAGCAGTCAGGGGACCAGCGAGTGCCCAAGACCCGTATACCTTCAAATGGGGGCCGGTAAGAGGCCATCCAATCACCCAAGAGGTCGTCCAACACCGGGTACAGGTGTTCCTCCGGCGGGTCCCAGGGTTTCAGCAGATAGTGGTGGATTCGTGCGTCGTTGATGGCGCGGATCGCCGCGTCGGTATCAGCATAGGCTGTCAGCAGAACGCGCTTGGCGTCGGGGAAGATTTCGACCGCCTGTGCGATGAACTCCACCCCGGTCATTTGCGGCATCCGCTGGTCAACCAGGAGGAGCGCCGCGGAATTATTACGCAGCTTTAAACCCCGAAGCGCCTCGAGCGCGGTCGCGCCGGAGTCAGCTCGCAACACTCGGTAACGCTCCGAGTATCGCCGCCTCAGATCGCGCTCGACCGCTCGCAAAACTTCCGCGTCATCGTCCACCACGAGTAAGACCGGTTTAGCCATTGCCGTCCTCTGCTAACAAGGTGAGAACCCTTCAGCCGCGGGGCCAGCTCGGGGCCACTGCGAAGAATCCAGGAACTTGGTATTGGATGAGCCGAAGTGCTCTTTCGATTCACTCCCGCGGGAGCGTTGCAGGGCCAGCACCAGCTTGCGGCCCTCCACCGCATCATCGTTGAGAGCGGACCGCCACCGTAAAACTACTATAGTTGACGTGCCCAGAATATCGGCACGAAGGGAACATTTACTTCGCTTACTGCGTACTCCCTTTTGCTTGACTATTCCTTCTGAAGCGAGGTCCTCATGATACGACGGCCTGGATTAGCGATCATTGCCTGTGCGTTCTCCGTGGCTGCATGGTTTATGGCGGACGCGCGTGCCCAATCCGTGCCTGGGCTCGACAAGATTAAGAACCAGCATGAACTGGACCGCGCCGGGGCGGCGCTGGATGCGGCGTTATTCGATTCCTATAACAAATGTGATCTGGAGAAGTTTGAGTCATTCTTTGTGGACGATGTGGAGTTCTATCACGATCAGGGCGGCGTGACCCTGGGGAAGCAGGCGTTAACCGAGAGCGTTAAGAACAACATCTGCGGGAAGACGACGCGGGAGTTGGTTCCGGGAACGCTGAAGGTCTTTTACATGAAGGGATACGGAATGCTTGAGACGGGTGTCCACCGATTTCATCATCCAGGGCACGAGGAAATGGGAATCGGAGAGGGACAGTTCATCCACCTGTGGCAGTACAAGGATGGAGCGTGGAAGGTTACGAGAGTGATCAGCTACGACCACCACCAGGCGGGGAAATAAATTATCAGAGCCCGACCTTGAAGCGGCCATTTCTTCCGCGTCGCCCGTCACTCGACCTTATCCGCTTATTGAGAGCTGTAGTTTCGCGGCTGATCGCACTGACGTGACCGAGGGTCTTAGGCTCAGCAAAGTCTCGATGGACCGCGACAATCAGGGCCGGCGATCACATTGTGAGGACGGCGCGGAACCGGGCCTTGCCCTCCACAACCCGCTGGTATGCCTTCGCAGCCTCGGACAATGGGTATGTTTCGACTATCGTTTTGACTTTTCCTTGGGCGACGTAATCCAGAGCCTCGTAGAGATACTCGGGGCCGTTTTGCTGGCTGCCGATGATCCGAATGCGCTTCACGATGAGGTCCATCAGAGAAATCGAAAGCGGCTCCGCGTCGGCGCCCATCGTGACGAGCCGGCCGTCCGGCCGCAGTCCCTGAATGCTGTCCACCATGGACTTGGTCGAGTTGGAGGTGCTGAGGATCACATCGGCCCCGCCCGCTGCGGCCAGGCTTTTTCCGTCACGGACAATTTCATCCGCCCCGAGATCGCGGATCATCTTGTCTTTATCGGGGGAATGCGAAATGGCGATGGTCTCGAACCCCGCGGCCTTCGCGTATTGCACCGCCAAGTGCCCGAGCCCACCGATCCCGAGAACGGCCACTCGCTCATGTGGCTGGGGAGCGGCCCAGCGGAGGCCGCTATAAACGGTGTAGCCAGCGCAGAAGATCGGGGCCGCCTGCTCATAAGAAACCTTTTCGGGAATCAGATAAGTGGCATCGGCATTCATTGGCATGTACTCGGCGTGACCCCCTTGTACATCGCCGCCCGTCCCCTTCAGATAGGGACAGATCATCCGCCGCCCACGCTGGCACCATTCGCAGCGTCCGCAAGTGGACTGAATCCATGCCGAGCCCACTCGGTCGCCTACCTTTCGCGTGGTTACGTCGGGAGCCGTAGCAACGATCTCGCCCACCGGCTCGTGGCCGAGGATTCGAGGAAACGGTCCTGGAATGTGTCCGAGCGTTTGGTGCACATCGGTATAGCAGATGCCGCTTGCGTGCATCTTCACCAGCACTTGACCTGGCCCGGGTTGCGGTTGAGGCACATCTTTGATTTGCCACGAACTGCTCACAGCGGGTACGACCGCAGCTTTCATAAATCCTCCTCCTAGCGCGATTCGATGCACGCGGCACCATTATCGGCACACGATTTTGCTTCCCGGTCGCCCATCGCGCACGCACGCTGAGGTTAGTGGTCTGTCCTCGAATTGTCGGCAAACAGGAAGCGATTGAGGTCCTTCCGGTTTGCCCGTCATGCGTCCAGCATGCCTAGACTAGAATGGGAATTATGAAGCGAGTGGTTATCATGGGTCCGGGAGCGTCGGGCAAGTCGACCCTCGCCCTGAAGCTTGGTGAGATCACAGGACTGCCCGTGGTAGAGCTGGACAAAGTCTTCTGGCGGCCCGGCCTTATCGAGACGCCACGGGATGAGTGGGCAGAGCTCCAGCGGAAACTCGTCGCGAAGAACGAGTGGATCATGGACGGAGACCTGGGGCCTTTTGATGTGTTCGAAGTCCGACTTCGAGCTGCGGACACAATCATTTTCTTGGATTTCTCTCTTGTACGATGCGCATGGCGAGCCATCCGGCGATCGCGCGAGCGCCTTGATTTCTGGCTCTGGCTATTTCGGTATCACCGCGAGAGCCGACCGTTCCTTCTGGAAGCGATTCGTAACCGCGCAGTTGAGGCAATGGTCCATGTGCTGCGCGACCCTGAAGCAGTCAGGCGATTTGTCGCAGACGTAGTTGACATTAGTCGGGCCGGTTTTCCCGAAGATAAGGGAAACCGGAAGTAGTTGATGACGGAGGAATACCATCGCGCCCACGCCGTGAGCGTGGCCATCAAAAAAATTCCGGGGGTCGAGAACGTGAACGTTAGTCTCAACAAAGGTCCGGCGAGCATTGCGCCTGCCGCAGGCAACACGGTAAAGATGGAGCAGATGAGGAAAGCCTCCTCGACGACGCCTTCACGCCGAAAGACGCGAGAATCATAGCGGTCGGAGAGGTGATCTCCCAAAACGGAAAACTGCTGTTCAAGGTCTCTCGCACGAACGAGACTTTTCCGGTCGCTTCGACACCCCGCCAAACTTGCCAGAGGGACGTAGGGCACGAAATAACCGTCAGCGTATTGATCTCGTCGCCTGCCAGCGGGGCTGCGGGCGGGACGCTCCTAATTACGGGCCTTTCCGATCCTTCAACGAGGAAGAAATAGCCGGCCAGTTCGGGGCAAACGCTGTGGTCTGTTCCCAGCGCCCAAGATCCCTTGCGACAGGCGAGATCTCGAGGCCCATCTCCGCTCTCAACTGCGACCCAAACTGTGACCCAGTGTGAAGGGACTACGGCAAGTCAGTGAAAAGATGGTAGGCCTGGGGAGATTCGAACTCCCGACCCACGGTTTGGTGGACCGTTGCTCTTCTCGGTATCTGCAGAACTGCACTTCCAATAAGTGCTGTGTTTGCAATGACTGGAGCCGGCGAAGGGAATCGAACCCCCGACCTACGGTTTACGAAACCGTTGCTCTACCGACTGAGCTACGCCGGCCTTTCCACGCCAAGCGTCTGAGACCCTCAGTGTACTCCAGGTCCTAGTGTCGTGTCCCATCTAATTGTTTACAACAAAATCTCTCACCACCCCTGGCCCACTCAGTGAGGAGGGGAATGCCTGAGTCGGCTTCCCGGCTTCGCCTGCCTGCGCAGGCAGGGAGGGGATTAGGGGGGGAGTTGTTGCAAAGAATCAACCGGGACGCAACCCTTGTCCAGAGACAGAAATGCTCACCCGCCAAGGCCAAAATTCCGGCCGCTTTAGCGGGTGAGCATTCGAGAGGAGAATAGAACAGCAGACGCGCTCTACCGTCCTAAACCCGCTTGGAGCATAGAGAAACGGGCAAGGGCTGTCAAGAAAATTTTAGAAATTCGGAAAGTTAAACAAGTCTTTTAATTACAGCACGTTATGAATAGTACGCGAACACTGGCTGTCTCCCGAAATTCGCTCCTCGGACAGGCAGCCGAACTAACGTTTATAGCTCAAAGGCAAAAAAACGGGTAGTGTCTCAGTTTGCTGTAGCGGCGATCTGCTCCTCGCCGAATTGACGATGGGAATGGCGGCGAGACACAGCTCGCCGCTACAATTTAATCAAACTGAGACGCTACCAAAAAAAAGGGCTATAAAATCAACTCAAATTGAGCGTTATGATTGTGGCATCGTCGTGTTGACCGCCGACTACGGACCAGCCGCACAGGTAAAAAACAAAGATGAGATTTTGGACGATAAACTCCAACATCTGGACGAGGGGCGGCTTGTCTCCGAGGTAGGGCTTGTCCCAACTCACGGCGATATGCCGTCTGAATAAACCCATCAAATGAGCCGCGGTGCTCGGCGACTCGGAGTTCAAAACCAGCACGACAAACGATCCCTCTTGTTTCCCAAAGGCCGATCCGCCTTGATTCAGGTCCAGCCGCTTTTGCATTCGATCGTAAAGAGAGTGCGCAATCTGCGGCGTCGGATAAGTGATCACCGCCACCGTCGCCTGCGATTTTCCCGCCGAATACTCGCCTGTCGTGATCTCAGCGCCCAAGTTGAAGCCGAACAAATCGGCCGGCACCGAAGGCAAGATGCGGCGAGCCGCTTCCAATCCGAGCAAGTATTTTTCGGAGCCCGGCACCAAACCGGCGGCAGGCAAAGGAGCCGGCAGCGCCTTCATGTCTTCGGTCGGGGGGGATTGAGCACCCAACGCCGACATCATAGCGCGCAGCATGCCCGCAAAGCCCACATCCGGAGGCATGAAGACCATCCGAATGAACTGTTGCCCGCGGAACATGAACCCAAACATCCCGCGCAGTCCAAGGACGGAAGAAGGGTCGGCGGCGCGCTCGGCCACTACATCCGCGCCTCCACCACCGCCTACTTGCGAGAAGACCTGGTGTTCGAGAAACTGCACGCCGTACTCGCGCTCGATGGCGGGGTCCCCACCCCAGCGGCGCACCGCTTCCACGGGCAGGCGCTCCATTTTGCCCGCCCGCCATCCGGGCGAAACCAATTCGACAACGTCGTTCTTCGGGGTTCGCGCGTGGCCCGTTGTCTGGAGCAGCGCAACGAGGGGCATTCCTGCGGCCGCGATCAACCGCCGTCTCTTATCCTGAGGATAGCAGAATTTTCGTGGGATTGCCCTTCGATGCTATGGGAGCGACGGGGATGCGGATACGACCGGTGTGGCGCTGCCTTGGGTGCGCGAATGCTCCGCGAGTTTCACGCCGCCCAGGTTCTCGGCGTATTGGGTAATGCCGCGGAAAAGCGCTTCGGCAACTTTCTGTCGGTAGTCCGGTTTTTTCAGCAGGCGCTCGTCGGAGGGATTGGTGAGGAAGGAAATCTCGGAAAGAATGGAAGGCATATTGGCTCCGATGAGGACGACGAAAGGCGCCTTTTTCACGCCCCGGTCGTGCAGCCGGACGCCGTCTTTTGCCAGACCCGTGTGCATCCGAGTCTCAACAATGGTCGCGAAATCGTGCGATTCCTGAATCTTTTCGGTCAAAACGATTTTCTTCACCAGGTCCTGGAGCTGGTGCACGGATTCCTGCGAGGTGGCGTTCTCGCGCGCCGCGGTTTCCAGCGCGCTCGGATCGGAGGTGAAATTCAGGAAGTAGGTTTCCAGGCCCCGGGCGCTTCTATCCGGGCTGGCGTTGGCGTGGATGGAGATGAACAGGTCCGCGCCCTTCTGGTTGGCAAGGGCGGTGCGCTCTTCGAGCGGAATAAAGGTATCGTCTTTACGCGTCAGGATGACTTCGTCACCGGTTTCCCGCTCCAGCAGCTTGGCCAGGCGCAGACCAACGTCAAGAACCACATTCTTCTCCATGATGCCGGTCGGTCCAATCGTGCCGGTGTCATGCCCGCCGTGCCCTGGATCTATGACGATACGTCCGATCTTCAATCCCAGCGCGCGTGTCAGCGTGCGCGAGCCGGACTCGGTCGGCGCCGAGGGACGGGGTGGTTCGGGGCGAACCAGAGGCCCCGCCGGCTCCATGGTCTTTGCGGCCAAGCCTGGCTGAGTGGCCCCGCGTCTCGTAGTCTTTGTCGCTCCAGCCGCCGCCGTGAGTTGCTCGCCCTTTGCCGCGGCAGGGCGGGGGGGACCGTGAACGTCAATGACCAGGCGGAACGGATTCGGCAGGGAGAAAACGGAATAGTCCTGAATGCGCTCGACGTCCAATACCACGCGGGTGACGTTCGGCCGGTAAAGCGCCACGCGGATTTGCCTGAGGAATCCGTCCTCGACCGCCATGGGCTGGCCCACCAGGGAAGCTTCCGGACGCGCGTTCGCCAGGTCAAATACCAGCCGGTCCGGAGAAACCAATCGCCGAGCATCAAACTGCACTTCTCCGTTCACGTTGATGACGATGCGCGTGTAGTTCCGGCCGACCCAACGTCGGACGGAAGTCACCACTGCCACTTCGTCGGGTTTCGGCTCCTCCCCCGCCAGCGGGACGCTCGGCATCGGCTGAGGAGCTAGCCGCTCCGCTCCGGCGCGCGCCGTTCGAATTTTTGTCGGCGACGCGGCCACCGCTTCCAGCATTTTCAATTGATAGCGCGCGTAAACGGCCCTCTCCGACCGTGGATGCTGCTTGAGAAATGTTTGATATGCCTTGCGCGCTTCGGAAGTGTTATCGAGGTCGGTGAAATAGATGTCGCCGATCGAAAGCAGCGCGTCCGGGGAGAGCGAACTGTCTGGAAATTGGTCCCTCAGGTATTGGTAAGCTCCGATCGCGGTCTTAAAGGAAGCGGCGTCGGCGAAGCGGCGGCCCATCTCACGATACAGCTCTGCGACGCTCGTGAGGGCCAGCGGACCCTTATCGAAGTCAGGATCCAGGCGGTAGGCAATCCGAAAGTCGTATATGACTTTCTCGTACTCGGCCCGCGTGCGGTCAACTTCGGGCGTGGCCGTAAGCGCTTGGCGTTCTGTCCGGGCGCGCTCATACATCGCGCGCGCACGTTTCGAAGAGAGCGGAGAAGGGGCGAGGAGCAACGGGAAAGCCAGGAGGCCGATTATCAGGTATGCGGGGCTGTGCCAAGCGTTCTTCAACGTTCGCCATAAGCCCTCCGTCCCCCCACAAACGAAGAGCCTGGTTCCTTTCGCTTTCCGGCCCCCGGCCTGGCGCCGTCGGAGGCCTAACTTCCTGTAGCGGCTTTGTTTCCTGTAGCGGCGAGCTGTGTCTCGCCGCTGATTTTTTCGGCGGGACCGAACCCGCCTCACCAACCGCATCCGGCGAGGCGTACCTCGCCGCTACAACTCATCCCCGTTCGTGAAATGGACCACCCCGCGCGAGTCCACGTAACGGTAGATCGGCGCCTTAGGCGGGTTTTTCGGGCTTTTTGGCGCGAGTGCGTGAGAAGTCTCGGGCCCTCCTGACGAAGGGGGCCGATACAACCCTTCAACTTTCTTGACGTACTTTTGGGTTTCCGAAATGTCCGGCACGGAGTTGGTCTTGAGCACGCGGTGCTCGCCGGCGTTGTAAGCGGCGAGCGACAAGTCCAAGTCTCCGCCGAAAAGGTCGAGTAAATACTTCATGTAAGTGACGCCCCCTTCGACGTTCTGTTGGGCGTTGAAAGGATTGCTCACTCCAAACCGGTCGGCTGTGGCGGGAATCAACTGCATCAGCCCCATCGCGCCTTTCGAAGACACCGCGTTCGGGTTGTAGGCCGATTCCACTTGAATGATGGCGTGGATTAGTTGCGGGTCCACCTGATGCCGCTGGCTGGTGTCCTCGACCAGCGACTGAATCTCGACCGGTGGGAGCATCGCCACACCTGAACGCTTGATGCGTTTGTAGCCCGGAGGCAGATCGCCAATGTTGATGTAAACCTTGTGGCCGTGCGCGTCGGTGACAGCAATGATCTGGTCGGCCCGGCCCGGCATGGCGCTCAAGGCACACATCGCCAAGACAACAAAGCACGACACGTGCCAACTGGGCTCGGGGAGATTTCTCATTGTCCCTTCAACGGCGTAACAGCTTGAAGCAACGTGGCTTCGTCCCAATGGAGCCTCCCCGCCACGGCGCTTGCCCACTCAAAAGCCTTATACTACCTGGCGCAAAATGCTAAACCTTTTTGCATCCTACCACTATTCACGGCAAGATGAAAGGACTTCTTGGACTAAGTAGTGGCGTCCTTTCAGATGTAGCGACCGTCAGCCGACGGGTGAAGAATCGGACGCTTGGCTTAGGTAGGGGCGACCCTCGCCCTTCGACTTCGCTCAAGGCCGTGAGCTTGTCGAACGGTGGTCGCCCAACGGCGGGCATCCGTCGGTTGACGGACCCGCCCCTACAGCGATCTGAGGAAAGTGAGGAGAGCTTCCTTCTGCATGGGCTTGAGCCGCCTGAACTTCTCTCGAATCTCCTCGGCCTCTCCCCCGTGGCGCTTGATGGCATCGGTCAGCGTGAGGGAATCCCCATCGTGCATCAGCCTTGAATGGGTTCGCACTCCCCAGAGCGGCGCGGTGCGTACCTTGTTGGCCGCAGTCTGCAGGTCTTGATACGAGAACTTCATCCAGGTGCGTTTTGTCGCCGCCTTGCCGTAATGCTCTTCCATAGCCACCGCGATGCCGTCGCCCGTGTCCACGTTGTGAAGCAGGAAGTCTCCGTAAGGATAAAACTGCTTGTTCCCGAGTGAGTCGGGCACAGTGAATGCGCCCCCATTGATGACCGTCGCGGCCGGCGCCGTAGCCATCGTGCGGACATGGCAGGTATTGCACCCGATCTTGTCGAAAAGCCGCGAGCCTTCTCGGGCCTCGGGCGTCTCGGCGAGCGCCGCGTCGCGCGGCGGGGCCTTCGTTGCCCGGATGAACCGCGCGAAGCGGTCAATATCTTCCAGGCCGTCCGCGCCGGGCGTGTCGTTGGGCTCGGAGACCGTGTTGCACAGCAGCGTGATCTCGTCGGGAAACAGCTTGTTGGTGATGCCCATTTCGTTCAAGTAAGCGTCGCCGGCGAATGAGAGGAGGCTCGCATGCTGGTCCTTCCAGCCGAAGCGCCCAACGCTCGTCTTCCCCGGCGCCTCGAGGATGGGAACGTAAAGGACCTGCCCGCAAATGCGGCCATGCGTCGAGTGGCATTGGTCCCGCGCGATGTCGAGCAGCGTCTGGTCGGCCACCGCTTCCACAAATCCGTCTCCGAAAAGATTCACCGACATGCGGGTGGCTTGTATGGTCTCCGTGTCCGGCACCCTTTCCTGAAGCTCGTTGATGGGGATGCTGGGATTTTCGAATTGCCCGTTCGCGCCGCGGTGCCCGACGCGAAGCTCCGCGGTCTGACTGCCGCCTTCGGAGGTTGGATTTTGGTGGCACTCACGGCAAGACTGGGCATTGTAAAGCGGGCCCAGCCCGTCGCTGATCTGTTCGATTTCGTCAAATTTTACCTGGTCGGCCGCATGGGTCGGCTGATCCGCCAGCCCGTTCGTTTGTCCGTCAAACGCCGCGGGGGCTTCGCCCTGTGCCGGAGGGTACGGGGCTTCGGTATTCTGCGAGAACAGCGCGAGCGCTGCGCCAAGACTTAGCACAAGTCCGGCCATTACCGTCTTTCGCATTTAGGACCTCCCCTTGCAATTGAGTTTGTCCAACCCGAAGCTCCCTAAACTTGCTTTCGCCTTTTCAATGTCCGAAGGCGCTGCCCGGTTTGCGCCTTCGCGCCTTTCGGTCAAACCGTTTTGTCATGAGCCAAGGGGAAAGGGAAGATTGCCGCTTGGATAGTCGGCCTCTTTGTCAGCCCACGGCTCACAGCATCTTCTCAATAATTTCTGGCACGGCGCGGAGCGATTCATCCAACTTTTCAGGTTCGGTGCCGCCTGCTTCGGCCAAGTCTTTCCGCCCGCCGCCTGTGCCGCCGACAATCGCCGCCGCCTGCTTGACAATCTTTCCGGCGTCGAGGCGATTGGTCAGGTCTTTCGTGACTGCCGTGACGAGTACAACTTTCCCGTCAGCCACACTGCCGAGCACGATCACGCCGCTCGCGAGGCGCGGTCTGAGGTTGTCCACAATCTGGCGCATCGCCCGCCTCGGCCACCGCACGCTTCGATTGCTGAGCTTCGAGTTGTTTTCGAAGTTTCTTCTCCGTCTCTTCAAGCTTTTCGGCGGCCTCGACCAACTCGTCGGGCTTGGCTCGCAGCTTGTCGGAAAGTAGCGCCAGCGTCTCGCTGGCTTTTCTGAGATGTTCGAGAACCCCCGTCCCCGTCAGCGCCTCGATGCGGCGGGTGCCGGCGCTGACGCTCGACTCCGAAACGATTTTGAACAGGCCAATGTCGCCCGTCCGCCGCACGTGCGTGCCGCCGCAAAGCTCTTTCGAAAAGCCGCCGTCGGCAATCGAGACCACGCGCACCTTATCGCCGTACTTTTCACCGAAAAGCGCCATGGCGCCCGACTCGATAGCTTTTTCGAGCTCCGTGACCTCCGTGTGAACCTCTTCGTTCCCGAGAACGTGCTGGTTCACCAGGTCTTCGATATCGAGCAAGTCTTGCTCCGAAAGCGCCGCGTAGTGCGTGAAGTCGAAGCGCAGGCGGTCGGGCGCGACGAGCGATCCGGCTTGCTTGGCGTGCGTCCCGACCACTTCGTGCAGCGCCGCGTGGAGCAAGTGCGTGCCCGTGTGATTGCGGCGAATTGCGTCGCGCCGCTCTGTGTCCACGACGGCGGTCACGGCGTCGCCCACGTGCAGCGCCTCGCGAGCCATCGTCCGGTGCGCGATTAAGCCGGTCACCGGGGCGTAGGTGTCATGGACGTGTGCGGCATCAACGGTCCCGCTAGTCGCATAAAGATGCCCGTTGTCGCCCACCTGTCCTCCGGCTTCGGCGTAAAAAGGCGTGCGGTCGAGAACAATCTCCACGTTTTCGCCGGGCTTCGCCTCCGACACCGTGCCGCTGTTCTTGAGAATCGCGAGAATCTTACAGCCGCTCGACGTCGTCTGCCGGTAGCCTTCGAATTCGGTCTTCTGCTGCTCGGCCAATTGCCGGAAGGCGGGCAGCACGGTTCGCTTTTCCGCGCCCTTCCACGACGCCCGCGCCCGCTCGCGCTGCTTCTGCATCTCGGCTTCAAAAGAGGCCCATCCAACTTCAAAGCCCGCATTACGGCAAACATCTTCGATGAGATCGCGTGGAAGTCCGTAGGTGTCGTAGAGTCGAAAGGCCTCAATCCCCCCCAGCGTCCGCCCCCCCGCGGCAAGGTCTCTCCAG
>QHZO01000162.1:0-3824 GCA_003224695.1 Acidobacteriota bacterium | reverse complement strand
GAACGATCTTGAGGGCCTGTTCGTATTCGCTTTCCTTCATGTCGAGAGAGCCTTGGAGGTTCTTTAGTCCGATGGCGATCGTATCGCCGAATCTCTGTTCCTCGGACTTAATGGCCTTCGCGTCATGCTGCGCGGTCTGGAGTAGGTGGGGGTATGCGCCTGTCATCATGTGCACGACGTGGCCGGATATTTTGAAGAAGAAAGGCTCTTTCAGCTCTAATCGCTGTCCGTGGTAAAGGGCTCGGCGCAGGATACGTCGGAGGACGTAGCCGCGGCCTTCGTTCGAGGGCATAACACCGTCGGAGATTAGAAACGTTGCGGCGCGGGCGTGGTCGGCGATGATGCGCAGCGAAACGTCGGCATCATGGTTCGCGCCGTATTCGGTGTTCGCAAGCTCCGCGGCTTCGTCAATCAGCGGCTTGAAAAGGTCGGTATCGAAGTTCGAAACTTTGCCCTGGAGCACTGCCGCCAGGCGCTCGAGGCCCGCGCCGGTGTCAATCGAAGGGCGGGGAAGCGGCGTCAGCTTGCCCGATCCGTCCCGATTGAACTGCATGAAAACTAGATTCCAGATTTCGACGTAGCGGCCGCAATCTTGGGGGCAGGGAAATTTACAATCTTTGTGGCCGAGGTCCGATGCTTCGGGGCCCATGTCGTAGTGAATTTCCGAACAAGGGCCGCAGGGCCCGGTCTCGCCCATTTGCCAAAAATTATCTTTTTCGTCGAAGCGAAAGATGCGGTCGCGCGGAACGATTTTCGCCCAGATGGCTTCGGCGTCGTCGTCCTCGCGAAAGACGGTCACAAAGAGTCTCTCAGTCGGGAGTCCGAAGTCTTTGGTCACAAGCTCCCAGGCCCACGGGATGGCTTCGGTCTTGAAATAATCTCCGAATGAGAAATTTCCCAGCATCTCGAAAAAAGTGTGGTGCCGGCGGGTGCGGCCGACCTGTTCCAAGTCGTTGTGCTTGCCGCCCGCGCGGACGCATTTCTGGCAGGAGGCGGCGCGCACGTAGTCGCGTTTCTCGATGCCCAGGAAGACGTCTTTGAACTGGTTCATGCCGGCGTTGGTAAAGAGCAGCGTCGGGTCGTTCGCCGGGACGAGCGAGGAAGAGCGCACCACGCGATGCCCGCGGCTGGCAAAAAAGTCCAAAAATCGTTTTCGAATATCGTTCGAAGTCATAGCAATAAAAAATAGTGAATAGTGAATGGTGAATTAAAAGGCCCGGAAATCAGCGCCTCTGTTTCTTCTTTGCGTTTACGACGATAGAGGTGATGACAGCAACCAGCTCCTCTGTTTCCCCCAGGAGCGGGTTCAGTTTGGTGCTCGAGACAATCTGCGTCTCACTTAGCAGGCGAAGCCAGAACAGGCTTTCTCGAGCTTCGTTTTGCGCAATACCAAGTTTGTGGACAAAATCTGCGCGGCTTTCAGACGCTTGTGCCTCCTCGATATTCGCCCCGATCGAGGTTGCCGCTCTCAAGTATTGCTTGCCGAGAACCCAGCCAGCCCCATCCCTTTGTTCCTGGAGGTGTTGATAAAGTTTGACGGCGCGCAGGGCATATTCAAACGAGCGCGCCCGTATGTCCCGGGGCTTCTCGTCTTTTGGTTCTTCTAATTTACCATTCACGATTCACCATTCGCCATTTTGGTCACTCACCCTTTTCCGTTTCCAGGTCGGCCATTTCAACGGTTTCCGCCACAGGCCTGAGTTGGGGGCGAGTGTGCACCGCTTTGATGATATCACCGGAGCTGAATCCCCGGCGGAGCAAGGTTTGGCACAGGGAGGCGAGTTTCGGCCGCGTCAGCGGCAATTTCAACGTGCGCAGTTTGCGGTCGAGTTGAATTTCAAGCGATGCGCGCTCGTTCGTCTCCTCGAAGGCGCGCTCGATGGCCGGCTCGATGAAGCGATAATCGAACAGGCGGGCTTTCAGTTCGCGGCGGATGCGATGCGGGCCGTAGTGGCGGTGGCGGGCGAGCGAGGAAGCCACCTGTTCAGCGGCTTTGCGGTCGTCCAGGAAACCCTGGGCGCGCAGGCGCGCCACCGTTTCGCGCGCCGCCTCCGAGCCGGGAAACTTTTTCTCCAACGCCCGCCGCATCTCGGCCACGGAGTAAGGCCGGCGGGCGAGCAGGGCGAGGGCGGCCGCGGAAGGTTCCTTCTTAGCGCTTCGCAAACCGGGCCACCTGGCTCGCCTTTTCCATTTCCTCGCGGGCGGCGTCGGTGGTCGAGCGGATGCCTTGGATGCGCAGCTTGAATTCGTCGGGGTTCGAGCAGCGGATCAGCGCCTCTTCGAGGGTGATCAGGCCCTGGCTGTAAAGGTCATAGATGGACTGGTCGAAGGTCTGCATGCCGTACTGCGAAACGCCCGCGGCAATCGCGTCGTGGATCATCCGCGTCTTGTCCGGATTGATGATGCAGTCGCGGATGTAATCGGTGGCGATCAGCACCTCCACCGCCGGCACGCGGCCGATGCCGTCGGATTTCCGCACCAGCCGCTGCGAGATGATGGCCTTGAGCGTGGAGGCCATTTGCAGGCGGACCTGCTTCTGTTCGGGGGGCGGATAGACGGCGATGATGCGCTGAATCGTTTCCGTGGCGTCGAGCGTGTGCAAGGTCGAGAAAACCATGTGGCCGGTTTCGGCCGCGAGCAGCGCTGTCTGGATGGTCTCAAGGTCCCGCATTTCGCCGACCAGGATGAGGTTGGGATCCTCACGCAACGAGGCGCGCAAAGCCGAGCCGAAGGTGGTGGTATCCACGCCCACTTCGCGCTGGTTGACGAAGCTCTTTTTGTCGCGGTGCAGGAACTCGATGGGGTCCTCGATGGTGATGATGTGGTCAGTACGCGAGGAGTTGACGCGGTCAATCATCGCCGCGAGCGTCGTGGACTTGCCGCTGCCCGTGGTGCCGGTCACCAGGGCCATGCCGCGCCGTTCTTCGCAGATTTTGTCAAGCACCTTGGGCATGTAAAGCTCGTCGAGCGTGCGAATCTTCGTGGGGATGACGCGCAGCACCATGCCGACGTTGCCGCGCTGCTGGAAGACGTTCACGCGGAACCGACCGAGCCCCGCCACGCCGTACGCCATGTCGAGCTCGGTTTCTTCCTTGAACCTCTGCTTCTGGCGGTTGGTCATCATGCTGAAAGCCATGTTCAGCATGTCTTCGCTCGAGACGCGCTGAAACTGCGTCAGCGGCGAGAGTTCCCCGTCCACCCGGATGTACGGGTAGTTGCCGACTTTGCAGTGCAAGTCCGAGGCCTTGGATTCGCACGCCACGCGCAAAAGGTCGTCAATATTCATCCCGCTCCCATTTGAAACCCTGAGTTGACTCCAAATTAGCACGGCGGGGGCGGGTGTGTCAAAGAGAGTGTTGACAGTCAGCGGTGGAAGGTCGAAGGGCCAATCCTACGGGTTCGCGATTCGGCGGGACGAGCAGGGCGTCGGCAGCCTCGCTTTGGCCTAGCTACCCACCACGTGCAAGCTCGCGGCGCGCAACTTTTCGTCGTGTGGTTGCTTGGCGCAGCGCCAAAGGGCGCCACGCAATGAGGCGAGGGAAAACCGCAGGGTTACAAAACAACCCTGCGCTACCGCGCCGCGGCGACGGGCTGGTTGCACGGTGTCAGCCATCCGTACTTGTCTTCGGCCTTGCCGCTGGTGATCGAGAGGAAGCGCTCCTGAAGCTGCATCGTGATGGGCCCCGGCTTTCCCTTGCCGACCGGAATGTGGTCCACCGACCGGATGGGCGTAATTTCCGCCGCCGTACCGGTGAAGAAAACCTCGTCGGCGATGTAAAGGATTTCTCGCGGAAGGTCCTGTTCAACCACCTCGAACCCGAACT
>QHZO01000021.1 GCA_003224695.1 Acidobacteriota bacterium | reverse complement strand
TCCCCAAAGCGCCCGCCGGACGGCGCGTTCGTCTTCGACAACGATCCTCACTTGCGCGATATCAAACGCCAGGCGCATCACCATGAGCAGAACCAAGACGACCAGAGTGCCCGCCACCTGGACCTCAAATCCACGTAAAGGTTGTGGCGAGTCGGTCGCCAGCCGGTCCGACCACCGGGTGACGATTCGGTTGAGGATCAGGATGGGGATGAGAGCGATGGCGAAAAGGATCAGCAGTCGGAAAAACCGCCAGAAGAACCGCCCGCAAGCATCAAAGAATTCCGCGGTCGGGAGCTTGCGGTCAGCCCGATAAGCCGCCAGCACGCCGCCCTCAATAAACAGCATGAAGATGAAAAACACCAGCACGAAAAGCATGGCAGACGCGGCGTGAAACGGTTGGGCGGGATTCATCGCCAGCTCGGCGAGCGTGGGGACATCGAAACCATGAACCAGCTTTTCGGAAGCGAAGCTGTGGTTGAGAATCGCTCCGACGCCGATGGCGGTGGATAATGTGCCCATCAGGCCAAGCATCAAGTTGACGACGTAGGCCCACCAAAGCGCGCCTTGGCGCCGCCAGACAAGCCGCGCTCCTTCGCCGATCACGCTGTGAGGTGCATCCATCGAGTCATCCCTCAGGCCGCCCACGCCAGAAGCTGCGCGGCCCATTGCCAAAAGAACAGCCAATACGTCGAGAGCTTGTGTGTGGCGCGGCCGTCGCTTTCGGCCGTCCGGCTGTTATTGAAGAGGTCTCTGTCGAGAAGTACTTTATGGTCGGAATCAATTTCCGCCGAAGCGATTTTGGCCTTCTTGAAATATGTGAACCGCGTCCAGCGCTCGCGGCCATCCCATTTCTCACGCACCCTTTCGCCATTATCGAATCGCGTTTCAACCTCGACCGGAAACACGAAATCGCCTTTGCGGTGAATGAGGACGGTGTCTTGGTAAAGTGTTACTCCCGGCTTCTCCGGCGGGGGATTTTTCACGTACCAGTCGGCGCGGTCGGAGCGAATGGAGAGCACCTCATAATCCAAAATGTTCGTCCCGTAAACCGCTTGGTTGAAATACCAGCGCAAGTCCTTGCCCGAAACTTCTTCGATGGTCTTCAGGAAGTCGTCCCCCGTTGGGTGCGTGAACCGAGTGCGCAGGAAGTAGGTGTGGATCGCTTGGCGCATCGTGTCCTCGCCGATCAGCCCTTCAAGCGTCAGCAGGACTGTGGCGGTTTTCCCGTACGTGACAGGTCGAAAAGGCCGCCCGCGCGCAGACCGAGCAGCGTCACCGGCACGCCGATCGGACCGTAAGCCACATCCATCACCTTGCCCGTGGAGTACGTGTTAAAGCCCTCATCCAGCCAGCTCTCCTCGAACTCGTTACTCCCCACCATGCCGTACCAATACTGGTGGCCGAATTCGTGCTCGGTGACAAGCTCCACGCCGCGGATGCCTCGCGGCTCCCACCAAGTCGTGCCGCCGGTGATGAGCGTGGGGTACTCCATGCCTCCCGCGTTCCCAGCGCCGTTGGGCAGGTCCACCACCGTGATGCGGTCGTAGGGATAGGGGCCGTACCATCGGTCGAACATCGCCAGCGTCCCTTTGACCGACTGAAGATAGCGGCCCGCTTGCCGGAGATGGCCCGGCGACATCAGCAAGCGAATCTTCACCGCGCCGGCACTTCCCTGCCAGGAGTCCTCGATCAATTGGAAGTCCGGAGATGCGGTCCACGAGAAGTCGTGAATGTCCACACCCTGAAAGGCCACCGTCTTGGTGCCGTCGGAATTGGTCTCGGTTGACACCGTATCGCCGGTCGCGCCGAGAATATAACTTTGCGGCACAGTCACCTTGACCAGGTAAGTCCCGAAATCCGCGAAGAACTCCGAAGTCGAATGGAATTGATGGCAGTTCCAGGCGTTGTGCCACCACCTTGGTGCCGGTGCGCTCGACAACCTCCGGGAGCTGGTCGCGAAAGCGGATTTTGAATTCGACGCCGGCGCCCGGAGGCACGGGCTTGGGCAGCCGGACTTGAAACACTGTGTGGTCGTCCTTGTTGCCGTCGTCAGGTTGGATGAATTCCATCTGCTTCGTCAGATCGCCCATGCCGGTGACGGCGAGCGAAGTGACCTCGATCGAGCCGAAATGTTTCGGGTCCCATCCGGCCTCGCTGCCTCGCCCGCGCGTGCCGCTCAGGCGGAGCTCGGTCATGAACGTGGACTTGGGCTGGAAGGCATTCAGATAGAGATGAAACGGAAACGTGTCGAGCGGACGGGGGGTTAAGTTGCGCTAGGTCAGGGTCTCGGTGGCTTCAATAATTTTCTTTTCGGGATTGAGGCGAGCCTCAATGACGTATGCGACGACGCGCTCGGAAAGCGGAATTCCTTGGGCCGGCCGAGGCTCGGCCTTTCCCTTCTCTTGCGCCCCACCGAGCCCCGGGCCGCTTGTGATGGTCGAGAGCACGGCGGCCATGACCACCGAGGCCGCTCGAAACGAAAAGCTCTGGCTCACGCCGCTCATCCTTTGATACACAATTGTCACGGGCCATCCCTTTGTTTCCACCGGCCGGAGTCTCCCAAATCCCGCGCGCCGGTGCTATAGTCCACCACTCAACTGAACGCGACAGGACACCTTTGGGCGGGACGAGGCCCGATAAAGATAAGGCAACCGCGCGCTCGTGTCCAGCGCTCGAGCGAAGAGTCAGCCACCGTGGAGAGGCAAATATGGGAAAGCTCGCCATCACCGGCGGGAAGCCGGTCCGCAAGAAACCCTTCCCGATCTGGCCTGTTTACACGCAGGAAGAAGCGCGCGGACTGCAAAAAGTTCTCGCCAGCCGCAACTGGGGAGGGTATCCGTTTCCAAACAAAATCGCAGACGCCTTCGCCCAGCGCTTCGCGCGCTATCACGGCGCGAAGTACGGCGTGGCCGTAGCGAGCGGAACGGTGGCGATTGAAATCGCGCTCAAAGCCGCCGGCATCCGGCCCGGCGACGAAGTGATTGTGCCCGCTTACACCTGGGAAGGGACGGTTGGGCCGGTCTTGATGCTCAACGCCGTTCCGGTCTTCGTGGACGTTGACCCGGACACTTACTGCCTCGACGCCAAGCAAATCGAGAAAGCTCTGACGCCGAGGACTCGCGCCATCCTGCCCGTGCACCTGGCCATGCGCTTCGCGGACATGGACGAGATTATGCGCATCGCGCGCGAACTGAAGATAGTGGTCATCGAAGACTGCGCCCACGCGCACGGTGGCAAGTGGCGCGACAAGGGGGCGGCAAGCTCATGACGTCAGGCGAAGGCGGCTCGGTGATCACCAGCAACCTCGAGTATTACGAACGCGCCCAGTCGTACGTGAACTGCGGACGCGCCAGCGCGACCGACCAGTTCCGGCATCGCCTGATCGGTTTCAACTACCGCATTACGGAGCTCCAAGCGGTGTTGCTCGAAGCCCAGCTCCGGCGCCTGCCGAAGCAGGCGAAGGTCCGCCAAGCCAACATGGACCATCTGGAGAAGCGCCTCCAGGGCACGCCGGGCATCGGCTTTCTCAAGCGCGACCTTCGCCAAACGCGCGTCGCCGCTTATCAATACGTTTTCAAGTACTCGCCCGAAGCCTTCGGCGGAATCTCCCGCGCGGCGTTTCTCGGCGGGCTCGAAATGGAAGGCATCCCCTGCGACGGCCTGTTTTACGAGCCGGTTTATAGGAGCGCGCTCTTCCCCGTGGATCCGAGCCATTGGCCGGCGCTGAGTTGGGGCCGCATAGAGCCGCTCGATTTGCGCGGCCTTTACCGCTGTCCGGTTTCCGAGCGCGCCGCCTACGAAGAGTCCGTCTGGCTGCCCCATCACCTTTTCCTCGGCGGGAAAAAAGATGCGGACGACATCGCCGACGCCGTCCGGAAAGTTTGCGAAAACATTTCGGAATTACGCGGCCTGAAGCATCCGGCCATCGAGCGGAAATCCATGAGCCGCGCGGAGCGGCCCAGAATTGAAAAACGGCAGTACTGAAGATTAAGGGATCGGGCGGCCGATTAGCCGAAAAGGACCTAACTCTGTCATCCTGAGGAGTCCCGATGCATCGGGACGACGAAGGATCTCGGTATTTGCTTACCCAGATTAATGCTGGGATTCTTCGCTGCGCTCAGAATGACATGCGCCGAGTCTAACTCGGCAACCTGCTTCCAGGAGAAGGCTCATGGTGTTGCCTCTCACACCGGTGCGGTTGAATCGGCACGCGGCGCAGGTGTTCGGCAGCAAAGCGGCAGTGGTTTGCGGCGGGGCGCGCTTCACCTACCGCGAGTTTAACGAGCGGGCTGACCGGCTCTCGACCGCGCTCGCGAACTTCGGCGTCCGAAAGGGCGACCGCGTCGCTTATCTGAGTTTCAATTGCCATCGCCTGCTCGAAGCCTATTTCGGCGTGCCCCAACTCGGCGCTGTCCTGCTTCCGCTCAATATCCGCCTGAGCGCCGAAGAGCTGGGCTACATTCTGAACGATGCCTCGCCGAAGATCCTGTTCTTCGACCCGGAATTCATACCTCTTGTCGAATGTCTGCGCGCTAAAGCCTCCTCGGTCGAGCGCGCCATCTCCTTACGCGACGCGAAACCCGCCTGGGCGCACCCCAAATTCTACGATGAGCTGATCGCGGCCTCCGAACCCGCTGCGATTGATTTCCGGGGGATTGACGAGAACTCCGTCGCGGAACTTTTTTACACCAGCGGCACCACCGCCCATCCCAAAGGCGTGATGTTGACGCATCGAAACCTGTATCTCCACGCATTTTACGCGGCCACGCGGCTCGCCGACCGGGACGGCCTGGTCCACCTCTACACGGTGCCGCTGTTTCACGTGAACAGTTGGGGCGCGCCGCACATCGTGACGCTGGTGGGCGGCCGCCACGTGATGATTCGCAAGTTCGATCCCGCCTCAGTCATGGAGCTCGTCGAGCGCGAGCGCGTCACGCGGCTGCACGGCGTTCCCGCCATGTTCATCGCCATGCTCAACGATCCGGCCTTTGGCCGATACGACCTGTCGAGCTTGCGCGAAGTGATGCTGGGCGGCGCGCCTTCGAGCACCGCCCTCGTCCGCGAAATCCAGAGGAAAATCCCGAGCGCAACGGCTCTGTGCGGATACGGGCTCACGGAAACCTCGCCCGTCATCGTCACTTCGCACCCAAAGGCGCTTCCGGCGGGCGAGCCGGAGGATGTCCGCATCGCCCACCAGGCGAGCGCCGGTTATGCGATGG
>QHZO01000019.1 GCA_003224695.1 Acidobacteriota bacterium | reverse complement strand
GTAATTGAGCGTGCCTTCCGGCGTGATTTTGACCTTCAGCCGGTCGCGGTTGTCATAGGTGTAGGTGGTCTGGCCGCTCGCGTCCGTCATGCTCTGGCGCTTCCCGGTAGCCGTGTACGTAAAGCGGACCGGCTGCTGGTTCAACATCGCGTCGCGCCGCGCGGGATACGGCGCGCTCGCGGACGCTTGACTCTGGGCGGATTCATGCAGCGCATTGGAGCGCGGGCTTGAGCTCCCTCAATAATTCTGCTTCCCGCTTGCGGGAGTCATCGGTCAATTCAAAGCAGAACGAGTGCGGAAGTCCGCTCCATATCAAAGTGTCGCCTGCATTCTCCCTATACCAGTGGCTCGAAAGCCGCTCCCGCACGTTGCCTTTGCCTATGCACAGGACCTTACCTTCCTTGTTGCGGATCCAATAGAGGCCCTCGGCATTGGGGGTTTTGAATTCAATCCACGCTCGACCCCAAACGTAGTTCGGTCCCTTTATCCCTGGCATGCTAGTGTCTCCTGAAACCAAATCCCTAAACAATTGGCGGTATGAACGGCAAAATCTCCGCTGGACCTGCCATTGAGCTTCCCCCTGAAGCCGCACAAGCTTCTCGCGGCTCAGAGTTCAACCTGAGGCGGCCGCCCACGGCCCCCGCCTCGATAAAACCCGTCCACCCGGCCAGTCAAGATGCCTGTGGCAAACTTCGAATGAACGCTGAACCGCAGAGGGAATATATCCTCCGGAGGTTTTCCGATGGCAGCGTAAAACGCCTCACGCCTATCCGCCGCTAGCCTCCCCCAAAAGCTAAAGCATTGCTGGTTTACGAATATCTTCGGTTGCTGGAGCCCCAGCACTGCCAAAGGTGATCCTCCAAGTCGCGCACTCAAGGGGCGGTGCTGGACAGTTCCTCCGCCGAGCATCTTGCGGGGCGGCGGAGGAACATCCCAACCTTCGCCCACCACCCTTACATATCCTCGGAACATGCTTTCGTCCCGCAGCACAATCGTAGCAGCAACAAACAACATTCCCTTTTGGGGCGAAGCCGGCAGCGGTTCCGTCCAAGGCCGCAATGTGTCTTCGTCGCACGCGTCATACCACGGCTTGCCAGAGTCCATCGTGTGAACACCAACCCACACTGGATGTCGCTCGAAGTCAGCGATTGAAAGGTCCTGCTTCTGCTTTAGTTCTGGTACAGGCACTTTGCTCTTGCGCGATTCCCGCCGAAGGTCGAGAATTCGGGCGCGAGCATCTTTGACTGGGCCAGGGCTCAAGATTCGCTTGCGAATATGCCAAAAGAATGTGTCGGGCTTTGTATAACTGCACCAACTCCTCTACCTCCTTCATAATCGAAGGGCGGGTCGGCTGCCATCCGACCGTCCGCACTGCCAGGTCGCCCGAGATCGCCCTGTTGCAGTTCAGGAAATCGGCCTCAGTTCCAGGCGTAACTCGCCTCGCCTCATCGAGCGACAAGCTGGAGGGCTCGCCTTTGAACCCAAACGCTCGATGAATCACCTCTGCCAACTCTTTGATTGAGAAAGTTTCGCTGCTGGCGTTAAGGAGCGTTCCAGCACCAGCCTTCTCCAGCGCAAGGCAGTACAAGTCCGCGAGGTCGTCGCGGTGTACAGCGGACCAGCAGTTGGCTCCCGAGCCGATATACTTCCCTTGGTTGAACTGTATCGCCAGAGCGATCCAAGTTTCCATCCCGCGCGGCGGATAGGGAATGTCGTCGCGCTGGCCGGGCATGGGAGACAGACCGTATACCAACGCAGGATGAATTACCATGCCTCGCACACCGACCGATTGCAGGATTTCGCGGTCGAGCGAAGGCAGCCAGCCGAGGTACTTAGGAGGGGCGTGGAAGGGCGCGCCTTCGCTGCTCGTTGCGATCAACGGTCGGTCTGCGCCTTCGAGCGTACGCCTCAATAGAGACGGACGAAGGCGCGCCAATTCCTTCTTCTCGCGCGTATCGGGTCTGGGGAGCTCAGCATCGATTACGGCGTCCGCCTTAACGATCTGGCCTTGCACATCCGCGTCCTCCACGTCCCCCACAACCAATTCGATCCCGATATTCGTCAGGCTCTGTCCCCCGCCTCGGAAGCGCGAAAGCGCAGCCACTGAGTGGCCCTCCGCCAACAGCCGCTTAGCAATGGCGAAGCCCGGCGAATTTCTGTACTCAGCCCCGCATACAAAGACGCGCATTTCACCCTTCCTTGTTCCCGAGAAAGTACGGCCGCTTCAGCCTCAAGAAAGCGCATTGGCAAGCTCGCTGCGAGCCGGCGAGCGTCATCGTTCCAAGCCAGCTTTGGCCCCGGGTTTGGCTCTTCGTCCTCGCTGGCGGAGGGATAACGTGAACCCCGGTGGCGAGGTGATCGAGGTGAATCTGGAAGAGCTGGAAGCCCTGCTGGAGCGGAAGCGCGAGGCGCTGGGGGAAGAGGATTATCAGAAGCTCAAGAAGGGGCTGCGCGCACTCAGCTACCTCACCGAGCGGATCAGCGATCAGGACACCACGATCACCCAGCTCCGGGCCTTGCTGGTGAAGCCGAGCACAGAGAAGACCAGCAAGGTACTGGAACAAGCCGGGATCAAGCCCCCACGGCAAAGCAATCAGCAGACCATACTGCTGCAGACCCGTGCCCTGCGGGAATATGACACCCGTCGGGACTGGAGGATCGTTTCGCAGGTCAAAGAAATCGGCTCGGGCGCTTTCCAGCGTCAGAGACGGGAGAAACTGGCGGAGGCCGCACGCCGCATCCTGGCAGCAAAGGCATGAAGAAATCCAAGAAAGACACAATTCGAGAGGACGGCATCCAGAAAGAAGCCCTCGTGGACGCTTATGAATCTGAGGAGCAGGCCCTGAGCTGGTATTTCTATAGGGCCAATTCAGGATCGTTTCCTCCGACAGAAACCCAGGTCTGGATTGTCGAAAAACTCTACAAACTCTGGAGCCGGCACGGGCGGGCTGAAAAGGTAGCCTTGCACATAATCGCAGCCGTGTTCCTTCAGGAAGGCGAGCTGAGCCTCAGTCGATACACCTTCGGCCACGACCCGGAGGCCAAGCCCGTGCGCCATGGCGATGATGGCAAGGGTAATCGCTGAACTGTCTTCATCTCCAGGAAGATCTCTCACAAACGACTGGTCAATTTTCAGAGCGTCCAGCGGTAAGCATCTGAGCTGACTTAACGAAGAATAACCAGTCCCAAAATCGTCGATTGAGAGCCGAACGCCCATTTCGCTTAGGCTTTGAAGCATTAGATTCTGTTTCTGCACATCTGCCATGACGGTGCTTTCCGTGAGTTCCAGTTCCAAACACTGCGGCCTGAGCCCCGTTTCCTTCAATAGATCGGAAAGCGATTTGGAAAGGTCGCTGTGTTGGAACTGTCGGGCCGAGACGTTTACGGCCACGGACACGGAAGGAAGCCCGGCGGCTTCCCAAGCCCGCATCTGGCCGCAAGCTTCCCTCAATGCCCATTCTCCGATCGGGATGATTAGTCCCGTTTCCTCGGCGAGGGGGATGAATCTGGCCGGCGACACAGAACCTAAAGTGGAAGAGTTCCATCGGAGCAAGGCCTCGGCTCCAGCGAGGCGTCCCGATTGGGTCTCGACCTTGGGCTGAAAAAAGAGCTTCAACTCTCCCTGTTCCATCGCGCGATGCAGCTTCGCCTCCATATTCATCCGTTCGATGGAAATGCGCGTCAGCGATTCTGTGTAGAATTCGAAGGTATTCTTTCCTTTCTGCTTGGCATGGTGCATGGCCGAGTCAGCGTTTCTGAGGAGAGTTTTTAGATCATCGCCGTCCGAAGGGTACACAGTAATGCCGATGCTGGCTGTGGCAAAGAGGTCGTGGCCTCCAACCACGAATCGTTCCGCCAAACCGCTCCTGATGCGGCGCGTGACCAACAAAGCATCCTGCTCGTATTGGAGATTGGCAAGAAGCACGGTGAATTCATCACCGCCGAAACGGAAGACAGGGGGCGCGGGACTTTCCTTGTCCGGCCGAGAGACCAAGTCACTTGTTCGCACACTGAGTGAAAGTCGGTCGGCGACTTGCCGCAACAGTTTATCTCCCGTGCCGTGGCCCAAGGAGTCGTTGATGGATTTGAAGTTGTCAATGTCTACGAAAAGCAGCGCGAGCGGCTTCTTGCTCCTTCGCGCCGCACGCAGAGCAAAGGCGACCTGTTCGGAGAACATCCGCCTATTGGGAAGGCCGGTTAATCCGTCGTAATAGGCGAGATGTTGTATTTTAGCTTCAGCCTGCCGGCGCTCGGTGAAGTCCTGGAGCGCACCCTCCACGTGCTCCGGCTGGGCCTGCTTGTTAAAGCTAACCTCCGCCTGCTCCGCTACGATATGCGGAGTTCCATCCGGCAGGACAAGCCTATATTCAATCTCGTATTTCTCTTCCCCCCGCAGCGCCGCCGCGAATAATTGAAACACGTGGTCGCGATCGTCTGGATGAATAAGCTTGAGCATCGCCTCGCGGTTGGGCGGGCAGTCTCCCTGGGGGAAACCCAGGATCCTACAGGCCCCATCAGAGAAGTGCCACCGGTCTTCGCTGACATTCCAATCCCAATGGCCTAATCGCGCCATCTTTTGGGCTTTGGCTAGCCTCGCCTCACTGTTTTTCAAGGCGCGGTATGTCCGGCTGGCGCGCAGGATGTAACGAACGCGGTAACCCAAGAGTGCCCAATTAATGGGCTTCGCCTGGAAGTCGGTTGCCCCCACCTCAAACGCCCGATGGACGGATTCAACGTCATTGTGTCCAGTGACCATCAGGATGGGCGTGTCCTGCCCGTGAGGTAAACGACGGAGGGCTGCACAGGCCGCGTAGCCGTCCATGTTGGGCATTACCACGTCCATGAGAACGATTTCCGGCGGTGTTTCCACAAAGCATTGGAGCGCTTTTGAGCCATCCTCAGCCTCTATAACCTGGAATCCGGCTTGCTCGAGCGATTCCCGCATAAGAAGGCGTAACATCATGTCATCATCCACCACCAGGACGCGTGATTTCCGATCAAGCGCTTCCAGATTGCGCATTGGCAACTCCTGCGAGCTCTTCTCGTAATACCGCCACGACGCGGCCATGCTCGGTCTTGATCCGGCCCAACAGCGGTCCTGCTTTCTCCATAGAATTGCGGCGACCCGCGTCCTCAAGTTCATTGCACAGGGACGCAAGCTGTCCGGCGCCAAGGTTTGCGCTGCTCGATTTCAGGCTGTGGGCTGCCTTGCGCGTGGCCTCCGCGTTTCCATCTTTCAGCGCCTGGCGCAGCTCTCCCAACAATTCGTTAGAACCTTGGAAGTACATGGAAATCACTTTCGCGAGGAGGGGCGGCGCCCCCGGTCGCTGAAGCGCAGCGATGTTCAGAAGGGCACGGTGATCAATGGGTGTCTCGTCCTCCACAGCCTGGGGGGCGCAAGGAGCTGGGATCTCAGCTGTTTTTGCAGTCTCCGATGCTTGTTGATCAGTACCTGAGGCGGCGTAAGCCTGTCTCGGCAAGGTCGGCCGAGGCAGCAGCCATTTTTCAAGTACGCTTCGGAGTTCGCCCTGAGTGAATGGCTTGGATAGGTAGTCATCCATTCCTGCAGCCAAGCATCGTTCCCGGTCCCCTTGCACGGGATCGGCGGGCAGGGCGACGATTGGGAGGCGGATGCCCGACACCTCCCAGTCTCCGCCGCGGCGGATCACCCTTGTGACTTCGAACCCGTCCATAACCGGCATATGGCAATCCATCAGGACGAGATTGTAAGCCTTATCTTTGACCGCGCGCACGGCCTCTTCACCATCTTTCGCTATCTCCACGCGGCACCCGAGCATCTCCAGCATTTCCTTCGTAACTTCTTGATTGACGTCATTGTCCTCGACCACCAGAATACGGTGCCATAGAGGTGCGACGCTGTCGGCCAGAGAAACGACCGGCGGTCCGCCCGGCGGGAGTGCCCAGGACCGCATCTGCGCAGTTCCCATGCAGTTGGCTATACAGTCGAAAAGCTGCGATTTTCTTGCCGGTTTCATGAGATGGTGCTCAATACCCGCTCCACTCAATTGCTTGGCGTCATAATCATCGAGCACAGAGCTCAGCAAAATGAGATGTACATCCCGAATGGCTGGGTCGGACTTGATTGTTCGCGCAAGCTCCAGTCCATCCATTTCCGGCGTATGCCGATCGATAAGGGCCAAATTGAAGGGTTTCATCTGGGCGGAGGCGGCGCGGAGCTTTTCCAGGGCCTGAGCTGCACCATTCGCGCTATGAGTCGAAATGCTCCAGGCTTCCAGTTCGTGCCGCAGAATCTCCCGATTCGTCGGGTTATGATCCACGATCAGGACATGCAGGTGCATCTCTTGCAGAAGAGATCGCTGAGGTAAGACTCCGGGCTTTGTGCTCTTGCGGAGACGTACCGTAAACCAAAATGTCGAGCCCTTGCCCAACTCGCTCTCGACACCAATCGCGCCTCCCATAATTTCCGCCAGGTTCTTGCTGATGGCCAAGCCAAGGCCGGTTCCACCGTATTTTCGCGTGGTGGAACTGTCAGCCTGGGTAAACGAATTAAATGCCCGAACCTGGTTTTCCGGCGCGATGCCAATGCCGGTGTCGCGGACATCGAATCGCAAGAGAGCCTCGCTCTCCGATTCCTCGGCAATCCCAACACGAACTGCAATCTCGCCACGCTCGGTGAACTTAATGGCATTGCCCACAAGGTTGGTCAAGATCCGCTGTAATCGGGATGGGTCGCCTCGATAGCGCGTCGGCAAGCCCGGGGGAATCGCACAGACCAACTCGAGACCCTTTTTCGCGGCATGCTCGGAGAGCAGCATCGCCAAGTCTTCCAATAGCTAGCTCAAATCAAAGTCCACAGTCTCAAGTTCCAGCTTGCCCGCTTCAATCTTGGAGAAATCCAGAATGTTGTTGACGACCTCCAGCAGCGCCTCGCCCGAGCGCCGGACAGTCTCCGCAAATCGGCGTTGTCGTTCGGTCAGCTCTGTCCCCAAAAGCAATTCGGTCATACCCAGCACGCCGTTCATGGGGGTACGGATCTCGTGGCTCATGGTAGCTAAGAACTCGCTCTTGGCGCGGTCGGCAGCCACGGCGGCTTCCTCCGCCCTCTTACGCTCGATCACTTCCTTTTGTAGATCGAAAGTGCGCTCACCCACGAGCGCTACCAAGTGCTGCTCTCGGGCTTTCATTTGCTGGAGCCGAACCCAGTACACTGACACTGCGGCTAGATATATGCCGAGTGTGCAGAGGGCGTAAAACCAGAGAGTCTGGCGGAAATGCGGGCGCAGCGCAAATTCAATCGCCGCGCCGTTCTCGTTCCAAACGTCGGCATTGCTGAAGGCAATCACTCGGAAGACATATTTGCCGGGCGGTATGTTGGTGTAATAGGCGACTCGCCGCGTTCCGGCGTCCACCCACGTCGGATCGAATCCTTCCAGCTTGTATTTGAAGTGGACTTTCTGGGGGGCGAAAAAACTCAAAGCTGTATATTGAAACTCGAGTTCTCCATTTCCCGGACTGGCTTCAATTCGCAGCTTGGGGTCCTGGAGCTTCTTGTCGATGAGGATCCGTTCGATGACCACGGGCGGGAGGTGATTATGCCCAAGCTTGAACGGGTCGATTTTGAACGGGTCGATCTCGACCGCGCCTTTCATGGTGGGAAACCAGAGTTTGCCATCGCGGGTCCTCCAACCGGCAGGCTGGAAACTGCCGTTGCACTCTCTTGTCCTCATGCCCTCGGCAACACCATAGGAGTCGCAAACGACTGACTTAACTCTTCCGTCGGCAAAATCATTCAACTGCTTCTTGTCAACACTGAAGATGCCCTTGTTGCAACTCATCCAGAGCTTGCCGTTGGCATCCTCGAGGATCTGAAACATGTTGTCGTCGAACAGGCCATCCTTCACCGTGTAGGTTGTGAATCTGCCGTTTCGAAAGCGGCTCAAGCCTCCACCGCCGGTGCCGATCCACAAGTCCCCGTCGCCATCCGCATAGATCGACGAGACCACCTCACTGGAGAGCCCTTCTCCCGTAGAGTACACGCGGAATTTGCCATCTTTAAGGCTGTTGAGCCCTCCCCCGTTGGTGCCAATCCACAGAGCGCCGTCGTCACCTTGGGCAATGGAACTGATGGAGTTGTTGGACAGGCCGTCCGCGCTCGTGTAAGTCCTGAACTTGCCGTCCCGGAATAAGGTCAGACCACTTCGCGTTCCGACCCAAAGGTTACCTTCCCGATCCGCAAAGGTGGACGACACCAAGTCGTTCGGCAGACCGTCTTTCGTCGTGTAGATAACGAACTTACCATTCTTGAGTCGATCCAATCCCTTCCGGGTTCCAATCCACAGGTTCGCCCGCCGGTCCTCAGTAATAGAGAAGACGAAGTTGTTTGATAGCCCGTCCCTGGTCGTAAATTTCGTCAGCTTGCCATCCTTCAGCCGATTCAGCCCCGCCTGCGTTCCGATCCAGAGACTCCCTTCGTGATCGGCATAGATCGGCAGAACCACGTCATCGGACAGCCCTTCTCTGACCCCGTAAGCCGTGATTTCCCCGTCCTTCAAGCGGCTGAGACCAGCGCCGCCAGTTCCAATCCAGAGGCTGCCCTCCCGGTCGGGGTAGAGAGCGTAAACTTCTGTAGCCCCTAATCCGTCGCCGCTGGAATAAGTCGAAAGCCTACCGGCATTCAAGCGGTTCAAACCCCCGCCCACCGTGCCAATCCAGAGATTCCCTTCTTCGTCCTGGCAAATCGAGAAGACGGCGTTACTGGCGAGCCCGTCGTGCATGGTAAAGGTCGTGATGGCACCGTCCTTTAATCGAGCCAGGCCTCCACCATTGGTCCCGATCCATAGGTTGCCCTCGCGGTCGCAATAAAGCGATCGTACGTTCTTGCTGGGCAAGCCGTCATGAGTGCTGTACGTCCGAAACCGTGCGTCCTGAAGGCGACTGACTCCGCCGTCTGTACCGATCCACAGATCTCCGTTCGGGTCCTCCGCAAAGCAGTAAACTGCGTTTTCAGGGAGCCCGTTTTTCGTCGAGTAGACGGTGAATTTCCCTTCTTTCCAAAGATTGGCGCCGCCTCCGTCCGTGCCAATCCACAGGTTGCCCTTGCTGTCCTCAAACAGCGACAGGATCACATCATTCGACAGCCCGTCCTTCGAGGTGTAGGTGCTGAACTCTCCATCCTTGAGCCGATTCAAACCACCGCCCGTCGTACCGATCCAGAGGTTTCCCAGCCGGTCGGCCAGAAGCGCCGCGATGTTATTAGTGCGGAGGGCAGGCGTATTCTTCTTGTCGAATACGGTGAAGCGCACACCGTCAAACTGGACCAGGCCCTCTTCCGTTGCCAGCCAGAGGTACCCGTCGGCCGTCTGAGCAATCGCGGTGATCGTCGCCTGCGGCAGGCCGCTTTCGAGGCCCCACGACTCATGGATGTATTGGCTAATGGCCTTTTTCGGATCCAAGCCCCTGGCAGAGCCCGCTGTGAGCAAGAAGGTCAGAGCCGTGCAAACGAAAAATCCTATGCAGCGGCCACCCGCAGCGACAGTTCCGTATTTCGGAGACATAATCGAGTGGCTATATCATACGCCTGCATCCGTTGTCGGTAAAGAGGGAACCTAGGGGGCACCCGATCTGCTCGCTTGCCTTGAAGCCGCTTCGGCTCAGTGCGGCGCTCGTTCTTTCCTGGTTCTCTGCCGCCTGGAACAGTCGCCCCATGTACCAAGGTACCAACACGCCCGTACTATTTACCAATCCCGGCACACGCGCTAAAGTCATCAACGAATTGAAATTCTTTATCCAGGAAGTAAAGGACACAGAAGAGATTGCAGTACAGCCGTCATCCATCTATGGGAAAGCTCGACGAACGACGCATCTCCTCAGGATGTAGACGACCGATGATAGGAGAATAAAATGAAGGCAACGTTGCGGAACGCGTGGAAGGTTCTGTTAATCCTTGCATTTGGCTTCCTGCTGGGAAAGCCGGCTCTTGCCCAGCACCCCAAGATCGCGCCGGATCTAGAAGCCACCGATCCAAACTCCGACGTAGACGTGATTATCCAATTCACGCAAGCCCCAACCGCGAGACACCATGCGAAGGTCTTGGATCGAGGCGGTCAATTAAAGGGTGAACTCGCCATCGTGAAGGGCGGGGCTTACAGAATCTCAGCGCGTGAACTGCAAGAACTTGCCGACGATCCCGAGATCGTCCACATCTCGGCTGACCATTCCCTCCGGGGAGCAGCGACAGCGGCGACGCTGGATTACTACGACGCAACCGTAAACGCGCCAAGCGCCTGGCAGATCGGCCTAAATGGTACCGGGATCGGGGTGGCCATCATTGACAGCGGCATTTTCGGTATGCCGGATTTAAACTTAAATGGTAGTTCGACATCCCGGGTTGTTTACAGCCAGGATTTTACCGGGCTCAAGACCACGATCGACCAATATGGCCACGGCACTCATGTGGCGGGCATCGTGGGAGGGAACGGCAGGAACTCCACCGGATCGAGTTATTTCTACACCTTCAGAGGCATCGCTCCCAACGCCAATTTGATCAACCTGCGCGCGCTCGACAAAAACGGGGCGGGTACCGATAGTACCGTCATCAATGCCATCCAAGCAGCCGTCAAGCTGCAAAAAATCTACAACATTCGGGTCATCAATCTCTCGCTGGGCCGCCCCGTCTATGAAAGCTACACGCTGGACCCCCTTTGCCTGGCGGTGGAATCTGCATGGAAAGCGGGCATTGTGGTGGTCGTGGCGGCCGGCAATTATGGCCGGGACAACTCTCAGGGCACAGAGGGCTACGATACGATCACTGCCCCCGGCAACGACCCCTACGTGATTACCGTGGGGGCGATGAAAACCACGGGTACCCCATACCGCGGTGACGACATCATTGCGAGCTACAGTTCGAAGGGGCCCAGCATCATTGACCACGTCGTCAAACCGGACCTCGTGGCCCCGGGCAATCTCATCATCTCGTTGTACACGGCGGCCCTCACCTTGCCGAGCTTGTATCCTGGCAATGAAATTCCTTACTCGCTCTATCAATACAACGGCAGCAGCACGAGGTCCTCTACCTACTTCCGCCTCAGCGGCACCAGCATGGCTGCTCCGATGGTCAGCGGGACGGCTGCGCTGATGTTGCAGCAGAACCCGTTGCTGACTCCCGACCAGATCAAGGCTCGACTGATGCTGACCGCTTCCAAGGTTTTCCCCACCTCCAGCATCGCGACCGACCCGGTCACTGGGCAGGTCTTCGTCAGCTACTACGACATCTTCACGGTGGGCGCGGGGTATTTGGATATTCAGGCAGCCCTGAACAACACCGACCTCGCCGCCGGCAATGCACTTTCTCCGGTCGCAACCCATGACAGCACTTCCGGGAACACTTCCTTGGTCACCGACCCGAAGTCAGTATGGGGCTCCAAGTCGCATTGGGGGACCACCACCGTCTGGGGAGCAACTTTGACTTCGACCGGGACTGTGGCGGGAACCCCGGCGGCCGTATGGGACAACACTGCCGTCCAGGGTTTCCAAATCGTCTGGGACTCGAAGTCGAAGTGGGGGACCAGCACTACTGAAGTTGAATCCACCTCCATTCTTGTCAATGGGGAGTAGCTACGATCGCTATTCGTCGGACGACCGTGAGTTGAGCGTCGTCCCTTGTGGATGTCGGCGGCGGGTCGACGGAACGGCTCGTCTTTCAGTAAGCCAGAGTGTGCCACGCTGCGGCGATTCCCGTAGGGCGAGCAATCCACCAATGGAATTGCGACCCACTTGCGCGTCCCCGTACCCGATGCCGAGAAGTTCAAGAAAGCCTGGGGCGAGCACTAACTTACCAAGCCTGTGAACACCTTTGTGGAAGCCGCGGGAGCTGGGGAGCGGCCTTCGCCCCTGATGAGCTACGCTGCGTTCAGCGATATCGTCAAGCTCTGCCCCGCAGAGTTGTTCGAACTTGCGCAAGCAGAACTGGGCCGCTGCGGATGCAACGGCCGACTAGCGGGCGCGGTACTGGCCGTGGGCGGCCTGGTGGTCCTCGCGGAACGAATGCTAGGACTGCCCGTGCGCATCGGTTGTCCCGTGGTACTGGGGAATATGTATGGGATGCTCGCCGACCCTGCCTTCGCTACAGTGATCGGCTTGGTGAGCTAGGGGACCGCCGACGCGTGCGCGCCGTGTTTGGAAAGGATGGTTCCACTCAGAAATTCTGCTGAAAAGTTCGGTCAGGGCAGGTTACACAGGCGTGCCGAAAGGACACGGTGTTTTGCAGACGACCGGGGGTACGAAGCCCAGTTTTATGTGGCCGATCAGGCTCGAAAAATGTTGCCGAAAGAGGTGATTTATGAAGCACGACAACATAAGCGATATCCCAACATATTTCCGCAAATGTTGTGCACAACATTTTCTCGTGTAACGATACAAGTAGGAATCCTGGTCGACCGGGCAAAACTGAACTGCGCTTTGCTCGTCCTACAGCTCCATCCCGTCCATCGCGCTGTTCCCACCCGCGCAAAGGCAATCGAGCAGGTACTGGTAGTTGAATCCCACGCGCAGCGCCGGACCCGCGTACGGGATGTCTACAGCTTCATGTGCGTCTCCGTATTCGCTACTTGAAGAGGATAATTCGATCCGTCCCTGCTCGAGCTGAAGCCGCAGCGCGCGGGAGTGTTCATCCGCAAGCAACGCAACGCGCCGAATCGCGGCCCTGACCAGCTCGCCATCCAACTCCACGAACTTGTCATTATCGCGTGGCAGAACCCCCAACCGAGAAGAAAAGGTGGCTATCGTCCTTCGAGATGTCCACTTTCGCCTCCTCGCCGCTTTCTCCCAGGAGCCGACGGAGCTGCGTCACGGTCTTACTTGGAATGAGCATTCGCTGCTCGGAGTTGATGCCTGAAACAGCCAGTCGTCGCTCGGCCAAGGGCAGCCGATGGCCATCGGTCGCTACCATGGACACGCTTTCCGGTTTCAGCAGCAGCAGGACGCCGTCCAGGGAGAATCGGTTTTCGTCTTGCGAGGCCGCAAACATTGTCCTGTCGATCAATCCAGCGAGCACGTCGGCTGGCAGCGTGAACATACATCTGGGCGCTTCAGGCAAGGCAGGGAAATTGTCCGTTGCCATGCTCGCCAGCTTGAACGAAGTTCGTTGGCAGGCGACCCGGACCCAGTGGTTTTCCAGCCGCTTGAAACGGATTTCACCATCCGGCACCGATCGAACGATCTCCGCCAGGCGTCGAGCTGGAATCGCCACCTTCCCTTCGGCCTTAACCTGAGCACTGCAGCTCGAGCGCGCGCCTAATTCGAGGTCAGTCGCACTGATCTGCAATTTAGCGCCGGCGGCCTCGACAAGAAAATGCGAAAGGATGGGGATGGTGCTCTTTTTCTCGACCGCGCCTTGAAGCAGATCGAGCTCGTCCAAGAACTCCGACTTCTGTGTGATGAATTCCATTGTGGTGACCTCACGATGCACTTGGCCCCTTCGGGGGCAGTGGCTTGCGGCTTTTCGCCGGTACAAGCACGAACCACCCACCCCCGGGGTTTTGGGTCTTTCAAGCCCTTAGCGGAGGGATAGGAGCCCGCGGGAGACAATCTTCGCCGCGCTTCGGTTCTCACATCTGACGACCCGTGAAAAAAACTTGGCAGGCGACGTGCTAAGTGGACGTCTGGGGCTTGCCGGAAATCCGTAGAAAGTTGGAAGTTAGAGGTAAGTCAGAAGAGTAAGCAGTGCCACTCTCAGCTTTTTTTACTTTTATTCCGGTCAAGTAGGCTTTGCAAGAGGCTCGGCGACGCGCGGAACGTCGTTTGCCGAAGGCGTTCGAAGGCGGAAGAAAGATCTATCCAGCCCCGCGTCACCGCGTCGTTCAAGACACCCAGTGTGCCAGTCGTGCGGAGGTTCCGCCGCTGAGCTTCCCGGCGTCCTTTGCCTTCATCCACGAGCAATAACACGTCTGGGCCGTGTTGCTCTGCCAGGATAATCGCCTCGCGCTCACCCTCGCCCAGCAATCGCAGCTCTGGATCTGGCAGGGCAGTAATTCGTTCAATTTCTAACCACGCCGGGCGGTGGGCTATCCACTCCAAGACGGCAGAGGGCGTTTCGGGATGCCGCAACTCCCGCAAAACTGCCTCGGGGATTATGACGCGATGGTAAAGCCTCTGGAGAATCTCCGCTTCGCCGATGAGCACCAGATAGTTGAGCGGAGAGGTGTCCGCGATAACAATCATCGGCTACTGAACTCGCGGCTGGTTTCGGTCTCGCGATCCACATGCTCCAACGTATAGTCCAGGTACACCCCATGCTCCTTAAGGAAGCCGTCAACCTGCAACCGCGTCCCGAACCCCAGAATCCTCCGAACCTGCTCCTCGGTTAGCTTGCCCGAGCGATAGCCTTCGAGCGCGAAGCTCTCGAGCACGGCCCGCGGCAGGTTCTTCACCTGTGCTTCCAGGCCCTTGGCAACATCGTCAGGCAATTCCAGAGTGATTTGCATCAGGCGTTCACCTCGTCGATGGTTTCTATTATCGCCCAACTCGGCCCACGACCGCCTGATTTGCGGCACTGCATTTGTCGATCGTGTCCTGCGCGGTGTGCTGATAACTTCCGATTCGTCATGGGGATGTTGCCCATCGGCGTCGTGGAATCCATTTCGATGTTGCTCGACCCACCGCTGCGTGTAGAGCTTGAGCCCCTCCAACCATACCTGCGGGTTGCGGGACTTGAGCAAGCTCAGCTCAAAGTTACTGACCTTTCCTCCCTGTTGCCGTTCGCTCGACACACGCATGTATTCACGAAGCTCACCACTCAACCGTGCCATGGGGAGGTAAAGCAATGCAGGCGTCAGGACGAACGCGAGCTTATCCGCCAGGCATAGCTTCGAATACCTTGCGAGCTGGCGCATTCAGACGAAGCTGCTCCATCTTCTCCTCCGTGAAGCCCGGCGGGCGCCATCGGTCCATAGTGACTGGAATTAAAACGAGAATTATTTTCCGTCAAATGGGCCTACCGGCATTCCGTGCGGTCTTTTGTTGTCAATCACCTAGACTCTGGAGTTTATGGTCGCTTGGGTGATCCAGCGGGTAGGAACCGTCGTCAAGCTGGGAGTCTTCCCTGAACGGAGGGCATCTGACCGGGCACAACGAGCCATTTGACGGGTAATTCCAGCAACCTGGGCGATTCCGCAAGCCGGAAAAAGTGGCATTGGTTGGTCAGGACATCGAATTCTGCTGGGCTGTACCCGCCTAAATTCTGGTCGTTGAAGTCAATCCACAGCCACACGCAACGCTTCCGGTCGTACACGTAAATGGCCCCGCAATCGGGCGCGTCCCCATGGGCCAGAAAGGCCACCAGGGCTGTGGGGAACTGATACCACCGAAGGATCTTGGGGTAGTCGGCAAACTCCACAAGTTTGGCAACGGCTTCGTCCACTGTCTCCCGTTTGCTCAATGCGAACATCTGGGTGACCTGCATTTGGCCGAACACTTTGCTTCTCCTCCTTTCCTTTCTTCTCTTCTTTGGTGTGATGTCGCTAGCAGGTTGGAACTGATCTGTTTCCCTTGGGGGGCCGGACCGGATTTACGGGTCGACCATTGAAACCTGGGGGAGGGGTTCAGTCTCAGGGTAGACCCTTACACGACCGGTGGATCATGAAGCGCCGAGGTAAACTAAGGGTCAGGACCTCGTCATGACCGAAGGGTCGACGTCCTTTGCTAAGCGGAGATCCTGGCGTGGTTGGCGTCTACAAAACGGGAGCGTAGCGATGTCGCGAAAAAGGATTCCTGGCGGTGTGGTTCACGAAATGCCCGCAGACCTGAGGAGAGCACTCGCAGCCGACCCGCAGGCATTGACAGCATGGGAGGATATTACACCGCTCGCACGCAACGAGTGGATATGTTGGATTGAATCCGCTAAGAAAGCAGAAACCAGAAGCCGCCGGATTGAGTGGGGCTGTTCAAACTTAAAGGATGGAAAGCGACGGCCGTGTTGTTGGCCTGGATGTCCCCACCGCTAAGTC
>QHZO01000159.1 GCA_003224695.1 Acidobacteriota bacterium | reverse complement strand
CGTGGCGATCGGCGAGGGTGCTTCGAATCAGGTCCAGGAACAGATCCGCAATCTTGGGGACAACATCGTGTTCATCTCCGCCGGCAGCGTCAATCAAGGCGGCGTGCATCTCGGAAGCTCCGCCACTAAGACCCTCAGGGTGGGCGACGCGGACGCCATCCGCCAGCAGGTGCCGCTCATCAGCCGCCTTTCGCCGGGCGTGGGCGCCCAGGTGCAGGTGGTCTATAAGAACCAAAATTGGTACACGCGCGTGCGGGGCGTGGGGCCGGACTACATGGACATCCGCCGCTGGCCGGTGACCGAGGGCAGCCTTTTCGGCCCGCATGAGGTCGCGGCAGCGTCGAACGTTTGCCTCATCGGGTTGACCGTAGTTCAAAACCTTTTTGGCGATGAGGACCCGCTGGGCAAAGCGATTCGAGTTCAGAATCTGCCCTTCCTGGTCATCGGAGTGCTCGAATCGAAGGGGCAATCGCCATTCGGATTCGACGAAGACGACACCCTGATCATGCCTTATACGACCGTGCAGAAAAAGATTGTGGGGATTGATTGGCTGCAATTCATTATGGCGTCCGCCGCGTCGAACGACGCCATCGCCCCGGCCGAGAAACAGATCGCGTCGCTGTTGCGGGAGCGCCACCACCTGCGCGCCGATGAGGACGACGATTTCATTATTCGCAGCCCCTCCGACCTCGCGCAGGCTCAGGCTCAGGCGGGCCGCATCATGACGCTGCTGCTCGCCTCGATCGCCTCCGTGTCATTGCTGGTGGGCGGAATCGGCATTATGAACATCATGCTGGTCTCGGTGACGGAGCGCACGCGGGAAATCGGCGTCCGCATGGCGGTGGGTGCCACCGAGGAAGATGTCCAAATGCAATTTCTAAGCGAAGCCCTGGTGCTGAGCCTGTTGGGAGGGACGGTGGGCGTGATGCTCGGGATCGCCGGCTCGATGGCAGTCTCCAAGATGCTGAGCTGGCCAACGCTGATTCCACCCGAAGCGATTGGAGTCGCGGTGTTGTTTTCTGCCGGCGTGGGCGTTTTCTTCGGATATTATCCCGCGCGCAAGGCCGCGCGCCTCGACCCTATCGAAGCCCTGCATTATGAATAAAGCTATCAGCCCTCAGCAATCAGCCTGGAGCTTCTTGCTGACTGCTGACCGCTGAAAGCTGACGGCTGTGGAGGATTTGACGTGACGAAGAAACAGGCCATCATGAAGGTCGTTTCAACGCTTATATTGAGCGGGGTGGCGGTTGGGTTTGCCGGGCAGCGTGCGGGGGAGAAAAGCGTCCCGTCGGCAGGCGAGGAGTTTTACATCGTTTCGACCGTGGACTTGGGCAAGAAGCAGATGGTCTTGAAACGCCCCACGGAAGTGACCGTTCTCATGCAGGTGACTGACAAGACGGTGTTCAAGAACCTCGAAGCGAAGAGCATGCAGTTGAAGGACCTGCGCGCGGGCGACACGGTCTTTGTGCGCGCGGTCCCCGATGCCGAAGGTCGGCTTGTGGCCTCGAGCGTTCGCATCGGCATTATGACCGAGCGCGAGCTCTACGAGCGCTATCTCAAAGGCATTCCAATCAGCCCCCAAAAAAGCTAAGAACGTTCGCAAGCCCTAGAGGCGGGTCTTAGACCCGCCCCCACATTTCCTCGGACCGGTAGCGTCTTAAAAGGGAACGTCCTCGTCGGTAATTTCCGATGAAGGCGGGGGTTCTGCCGGAGCGGGTTCCGCTGCGCTGGGCTCGGAATGCGCGGGGGGCTCGGCGGACGCGCCCGCCGTCGGTCCCGCAGCGCGCTCGGAGTCGGCTCGCGTCCCGAGCATCTGCATGCGTTGCGCGATGATTTCGTAAGTGGTCCGCTTATTACCGCTCTGATCCTGCCACTGGCGGCTGCGGATGTTTCCCTCGATGTAGATCTGCTTTCCTTTGGTTAAGTATTGCCCGCAGATTTCCGCGAGCTTGTTCCAGGCGACAATGTTGTGCCACTCGGTGTGCTTTTGCTGCTCGCCGGAGCGGTCCTTGTACGACTCGTCCGTGGCCAAGGAAAATTTCGCCACAGGTGTGCCGCTGGGGGTGTATTTCAATTCGGGATCTCTGCCCAACCGTCCGATGAGAATAACCTTGTTGACCGTTCCTGCCATAGTGACCTCTCTCGCGAAGTGATGCCGAACTCGAATCCGTTTTGCGGCTCAACTCCTCATAGTAGGGCGCCTGCTGATTTACCGCGCCGCCGCGCCGAGCTTGCGGAGCCTTTGGCGCGCCAGCTCGGCTTCGTGCGAGGACGGAAACCGCTGGATGAGCGACCTCAGCTCGCGCACTGCCTTGGCGTTCTGCTTGAGCGCCAGTAGCGCGTAACCTTTCTTGAGCTGAGCCGCCGGAAGCTTGGCCCCCGCCGGGTAGCGCTCGAGACAAAGATTATAAGCGTCCACGGCCTGCGCGTATTTTCCCTGGGCGTAATAGGCTTCGCCGATGTAGAACTGCGCGTCCAGCGCGCGGTCCGTAGTTCCGTAATTGTCCAGATATTGCTGGAAAGCTTGAATGGCGAGACCGTATTGGCCGCTCGTCAGGTTGGTGGTTCCGGAGCTGAACAAGGTATCGGGGTCGGGCGGTTGGGGAGGGGGAGCGGGGGCGGGTTGTGCTGCGCTCCCGCCGCCCGGCGTGCCGGCCGCCGGATTCGCGGGCGTTTGCGGCGTGTTCAGCGTCTGAATCATATTTTGCAGTTGCGCCATCTGGTCGCCGAGTTTCGCCAGGCGCGCTTTCGTCTCATCCAGGCTGGCGCCTAGCGCCTCGATCTGCGACGTCATCGAATCGAACCGCGCGCCGTTCGACGCCAAGTCGTGCTGCAGGTCGTGCTGAGTGGACTTCTTCAGGTCGTCAACTTCCGTCTGCATCGAGGTCACTTTGTTGTTCGTCTGCTCGATGAGCGTGCGGAGCACGGCGGTCTGTGTGTCCACGGTCTTCTGAAGAACTTGGAGCTGCTGCTGCATCTCGTCCATTTGCTGCATGACGCGCAGCATTTCCTTGCTGACTCCATAGAGCGGAGCCGGCAAAATCCCGATGAGCGCGGCCAGGATGAGAAAGCACCCCGCAGCCAAAAGGCGCGGATATGTTTGGCTTTTCAAACGGATTCCTCTCACGAAAATTTATGCGGGATTAGTGTAAACCTTCCGCGTTCAAGGGTCAACGCCGGCGTGCAGAGGGCGGCAACTCAGTTTGTTCTTGTTGTAGCGGCGGTCTATGACCGCCGTGTTTGATATCTCGGCATTTGCGGCGCTCCCCGCTGAGTGGGGCAGGCGCCGAGACGCCGCTACAGTGCACCGCCGTGGCTGGCAGGGGCACAAAGCCCCGCTCCACGGGATCCCGAAAATCAAGACCTTGTGCCCCTACACTTCCTGCGGGAGCCTGCGAGCTATTTACTTTCTTGTCCCATTTTGAGATGGGCGCGGCGGTTCTTCTGCCAGCACTCCTCGGTATGGTCGGTACACTGCGGACGTTCTTTACCGTAGGAGATGGTGAAAATACGGTCGGGAGAGACGCCCAAGTTGACCAGGAATTCCTTGGCGGCTTCGGCGCGGCGTTCCCCGAGGCCCAAGTTGTATTCCTCGCTCCCGCGCTCGTCGCAATGGCCTTCGACGGTGAAATGGATGCTGGGATGGGCTTTAAAGAAGGTCGCGTCGGCGTTGAGCGTTTGTTGCGCGTCCTGGCGGATGTCCGACTTATTAAAGTCGAAGTAAGCGTCGCGAACCTCCGAGTCGAACATCTGCTGCTCTTGAACCTCCGACTCTGCGCCGGGAGTCACCGGCGGAGGGGGAGGCGGGCTGACCGTCAGCCGGGCGCTCTGGGATGCGGTCCCGCCCGGGCCTGTGGCGGTCAAAATGTACGTGGTGGAGTCCGAGGGACTGACCATTGCCGTGCCGGAGGGGTCAACTTTCCCGATATTGGGAGTAACGGCCACGTCGGTGGCGTTCGTCGTGCTCCAGGCGAGCGTGGCCGATTGCCCCTTATCAATCGTGGCCGGGCTGACGGACAGCGTCACTTCGGGCTTCGGCGGAGGGGCCGGGGCGGCAGGGGCGGGCGGGGGGGTCGTATCCACCGCCGGCGCTCTCACTTCCTTCTTGTGGCATCCGCCTAACGTGAGGGCTAAACATCCGAGGACCGAAGAAATCATAAGACTGCGTTTGCGCATGAACATTTTGATGCCTCCTGGGCATGGGGATTGAACAGGGAAATTGGCTGGGGCCGCGTCTGGGGAGGCCAAGGCTCCAACAACAAGTTTGGGCTCAGTTCGACCAACTCGGGTTCCAATTTTCTCCTTGGGTCGTCAACTGCCGGGGATTTGAGCCGTCGGCGAGCATGGTCCATACCTGCTTTGGGCCGGAGCGGTTCGACTCAAAAACCAAGTGCCGTCCGTCGGGAGACCAATAAGGATGTTCGTTCCTACCCGCATCGTGAGTCAACTGGATAGTGCGTCCCGAAGCGATTTCGATGACGTAGATATCGTATGTCCCGGTGTCGGTGACCCGCCAGGAAAACGCGATGAAGAGGCCGTTGGGCGACCAGGAGGGCGAGCTCGCGTCACCGCCGGCGGTGATCAGGCGGCGCAAGTTGGTGCCGACGGAGGACATGATGTAAATCTGTGGCGAACCGCTGCGGTCGGAAACAAAGGCGATGTCGTTTCCCGTCTTGGGATTCCACACGGGCGAAATATCCACGCCCGGTGAAAACGTTAAGCGCTGAAGGTTTCCGCCATTCACATCCGATACGTAGATTTCCGGATCGCCGCTCATGCTGGAGCAAAATGCCATGCGCTTTCCGTCCGGCGCCCATGCGGGCGTGGTGTTCAGCCCCCGGAACATCGGGAAGGGAATGCGGCGGAAAGTCTCAAGCGAAAAAATGTAAATGTCGGGGTTGCCGCTGGCGTAACTGGTGTAGGCGATGCGCGTGTCGTCGGGGGACCAGCGCGGGGTAAGCGAAAGAGAGCCAAAGTTGGTGATCGCCCGCTGGCCGTAGCCGTCGAAGTCCATAATCCAGATTTCCGAACGGCCTGTGCGGTTGCTGACGAACGCAAGTCGCGAAAGCGCGATGCCGGGGAGCCCGCCGCCCAGCGCCTGCACGATTTCATTCGCGAAGCGGTGCGCCGCGGCGCGCGCCGAGGCCTCGTCCGGCCGGGCCACGTAGCGCTTCGCCAGCACGGAAGGGTTCGCGGTATTGTGGACGTCGTCAAGCCGGGCGGTCGGAACAAAATTCCCGTTGAGAAGCTCCGCTTTCCCAAAGGCCAGCATCGTCGCGGCGGCGGGTGGGTCCGACCACGCCTTGAAGCTCACCTCTTCCGGGTCGCGCGGCAGCTTCACTGGGTAGTCGCTTTTGCTCACCAGCTCCACAATCCCCGACTCGTCGAGATCGTTCCAAAGGACCTGATTGAATTCGGTCGTCAGATTAGCGAGAGCAGGGTCGGGCGTTACGGGCTGAAAGGGCGAGACGGCCAGGCGGATTTTTGGCGCGCCCAGATTAATGCCCGTCGAAAACCAGTCCTGGCCAAAGCCGGGAACCAAGGCCAGTCCCAAGAGGATGCTTCCGACCGAAGCCCAACCTAATCGCCTCAAGAGGCCAATCCCCGCGATACGACGTTCATATACTTAGCGATGCAGCATGAACTCATAGCAGTTGCCTCCCCGCTGGTTACGAACCTTTCGTGTGTTCCAGGCGCAGCGAGCTCAGTGGCGCTGGAAGTCAAAATAGAACTGTACGCTGACCTTGCCACCCGAATAATCCGCGGGCAAGGGGCCGAGCGGATTCGAGGCCAGGACCGCGCGCAGCGCCGAGCGGTCCACTTCCTCGATGCCACTCGACTGGATAATTTGGGTGTTTGAGATATGCCCGTCGCGCTCGACGTCAAAGGTAAGAACCACGCACCGCGGCCACGTACCAACTGTACCGCTCGCCGAACCCGCCCTCACCGAAGCTCAGGCCGCCGGAGCCCGCCGCATTCGAGACCGTCGTATAGCTCATGGAAGGTTTGCCGCCTTGGCCGAACGGGATGGCGTTCTGCGGCTCCGGATAATCCTCTTGGATGATGCGCTTGTTGACGCGTGTGAGCTTTTCGGGCTTTGTCGCATTCTGAAACTTGGGAATCTCGACGGCAGGCGCTTTCTCCGCAGGTTTCGGCTCCGGCTCGCTCTTGTGGAGGCCGGGATTTTCGACGGCGACCGTGCGCGATGTGGTCAGTATGGGCGCGGGCAGGGGAACACCGGGAAGCGATGCCACAGCGTTGACGCGCATCGCGCCGCCGGCGCCCCAGTCCGCGCCGCGGCCCCCTCCGAATCGCACGCCGAGCTTCGAATAGGATAAAATTACGGCCATGAGCGTCGCGTGCAGAATGATCGAGGCGACGAGCGTCCCCCGCAACCTGTCCTGCCGCACTGGCCAAGGTGATGTTGCCGTCATGACATGCCCTTCCTGACTTCGACTTATCCCCCTGCCGCTCCCTTCGTGTTGAGCGGCTCAGTCACCACATTGACGTTGCGGAGGTTCGCCTGCTTCAATGCGTCCATCACCTGCGCAAAGGCGCCGAACGGCACGGATTGGTCGCAACGGATGAAGACAGGGGCTTGCTCGGATCCCCTCATATGGTCGAGCACGAACGACCCGAGCCGATGAATATTGACCGGGTCGTTGCCGACGTAAATGTCCTGGCGCTTGTCAATCGTCACCACCACCTTCTCTTCGGAAAGCACGCGCACCGTGCGGGTCTTCGGTAGGTCCACCTCGATGCCGGACTCGAGGATCGGAGCGGTGAGCATGAAAATAATTAGCAGCACCAGGACGACGTCCACGAAAGGCGTGACGTTGATTTCCGAAAGCGAAGTCTGAGTGCGTCCTTCGGCGGCTCCTTGTCGAAGGCCGAGATCCGAAAATCGAAACTCGAAGATCGCGTCGAGTTTCGAATTTCGAGTTTCCAATTTCGTCTCTGCTGACCACCGATGCCCTTTCTTATGTGAAGTAGCGTTCGGTCATATTGAGAAATTCGAGCGCGAAGTCATCAATCATGGCGCCGAATTCCTTAACGCGCTGCACAAACTGGTTGTAGGCAATCAGGGCGGGGATAGCGGCGAACAGACCCGCGGCAGTGGTTATCAATGCTTCGGAAATTCCGGGCGCGACGCTTCGGAGCGAAGCTGTCCCTGCGGACCCGAGGCCGTGAAACGCGTCAATGATGCCCCAGACGGTCCCGAAAAGGCCGACAAAAGGCGTTACGGCGGCCGTGGTGGCCAGCCAAGTCAGCCAACCTTCCATGTGGGTTAGCTCCGACGAGCCTGCGATGCCGAGCGCGCGCTGGACGGATGCGAGGCTGCGGATTTTCGGTGTGCCGGGATTTTCGCGCGGCACGGCTTGGTTCTCGATTTCGCGATAGCCGGCCAGAAATATTCCCGCGAGCGGCGTGGACTTCATGTTGCCGCAGGCAGTGCGGATGTCGGAGAGGCGCTTGCCCTGGCGAAAGAGGGCGAGAAACTGTTGCGACTCTTGCCGCGCGCGGCGAAAACGGCCGGCTTTGAGAAGAATAATGGCCCAGGAAAAAATCGAGAAAAAGAGGAGAATCACCAGCACCAGGCGCGCGACAAGGCCGCTGTTCGAGAGGAGTTGCCAGACCTCACCCTGCGCTTGGAACAGAAGAGCGGCGACCAACTAACCTCCTCACTCCCCCCCGATTTTGAAATTATCACAGCGGTCAAATCGAGTCAACGAATTGACCGCGGCGTTTTTTCCCGCCCCTTCGACTTGCCGGAGAATCATCGGCCCCCAGCCTTTCTTTCTGCTTCGTCCAGTTCACCAATCCTCAAGCCTTATTGCCGGGCTGTGATAAAGTGTGAGTCGTTCGTTCCCATGCTTGCTTCGCTCCACATTCAAAACTACGCGGTGATCGACCGCTTGACGCTCGAGTTCGGGTCCGGCCTCAACCTGCTTTCGGGGGAGACGGGCTCCGGCAAGTCCATCCTCGTGGATGCGCTGGGCCTCGCGCTCGGGGGCCGGGCCTCACCCGATGTGATTCGCACCGGGGAGGAGCGGACCACAGTGACCGCCGTCTTTCGCGCCGACGGAAGCGGCACGCGGCCAGCATGGAAGAACTGGCTCGAGGAGCTCGGCCTCGAAGGCGGAGGAGAGCCCGAAATCATCCTCCGCCGGGAAGCGCACGTGAGCGGCAAGAGCCGCCAGCTCGCGAACGATCAGCCGGTCACGGCCAATGCGGTGCGAGAATTCGCGCGAAGGCTGGTCGAGGTCTACGGCCAAAGCGAGCACGTTCGGCTTCTCGAGCCGAGCGTCCAACGGGAGCTTCTCGACGAATTTTCGGAAAATGGGGCGATCCTCGAAAAAGTGCGTCAACGGTTTGCCGAAGGAAGCCGTCTCAAAGCAGAGATAGCTGAAATTAGCCGAAGCGAACAGGCACGCCTGCAAGAAATTGACGCGCTGCGTTTTCAAGCCCAAGAGCTTAAAGCGGCGGCGCTCGCCGTGGGAGAAGATGCGCGGCTCGAAGACGAGAAGCGGGTGCTCGCCAATCTCGAAAAGATTCGTGCCGCGGCTGCCGGCGCCTACGGGGCGCTTTACGAGGACGAGTTTTCGGCCGCCTCGCGCCTGGCAGCGGCATTGCGCCATATCTACGGCCTCGCCCAATTCGACGCGGCGTTTGAAGCCCACCGCGGGGCGCTCGATTCTGCGCGCGAGACTGTGGAGGATCTCGCCCGCACCCTGGCAGGCTATCTCGCGAAACTCGAAGCCGACCCGCGCCGGCTTGAAGAGATTGAGGACCGCCTCGCGCTCCTCGACCGCCTGAAGCGGAAATACGGCAAGGACATCACCGAACTTCTCGAATACCAGGAGCAGATTCGCCCGCGCCTGGAGAGCCTCGAGAACCCCGCGAGACGCGAGGACGAGGTGCGGCGCGAGCTTGACAAAGTGCAGTCCGAATACGCGCAAGCGGCTGGCGCGCTCTCAGCCCGCCGGCGTGAGGCGGCGCGGAAACTTGAAAAGCTCGCACAAAGCGAACTGGCCGAGATGGGCATGGAGAAGGCGCGCTTCGAGCTCCGCTTCACCGCGCTCGAGGAAGGCTGCGGCGGCGCCGACGGCATCGACCAGGTGGAATTTCTGATCTCGCCGAACCCGGGCGAAGACCTGCGGCCGCTCGAGCGCATCGCTTCGGGCGGAGAGTTGTCGCGCCTGATGCTGGCGCTCAAGACGGTCGTGGGCTCCGCGCGCCGCCAGGCAAGGTCGTCGGCAGGGGCACCCACCTTCGTCTTTGACGAAGTGGACGCCGGCATCGGCGGACGCGTGGCGGAATTTGTGGGCCGGCGATTGCAGCGCCTGGCGCGGGGCGCGCAGGTGCTTTGCGTTTCCCACCTCGCTCAAATCGCCTGCTTTGCCGACCGGCACATTCGCGTGGAAAAACAGGTGCGCAACGGCCGGAGCGTGATTCTAGCGGGCGCGCTCGAAACCGACCAAAAGCGCGCCGAGGAGCTGGCCCGGATGCTCTCCGGCGCTCAGGTGACCGACTTGGCGCTCCGCCACGCTCGCGCCATGCTGAGAGAGGCACGCAAAGGCGAAGCGGCGTAGGGGCCGGCCAGGGATGCGGACGACCGCCGGTTGGTAAATGGCAATAGCCTTGGCGGATCTGTCCTGTAATAATGATATCCGCTCTTCTATTTGCCTTATTCGTCGGTATTCGATAAGCTCGCCTGGCTTAACCTCAGGCAGGCGCTCCGCGAACTCCGGCGGACGCCCGGCCCTCGCTCCCGCAGCCGGCGCTCGGGAGCCCTTGAAGGAGGGAACGCCATGACGAGCCTATGGAAGGCGAACATCACGGGCCCCACGGGCCAGCTTTATGCCGAGCCCAAGCCGACTCCGGGCGAGCTGTCGTTCCAGGTGGATAATACAAGCGCGGAGTATTACACCTCCCCGTATTACAAAGCGCACAAGAGCCAGGTGCAGCCCATCCCTCCGCCCAGACCGAACGCCCTTCCCTACCTCCACTTCGAGAATTTCATTCCCGCAGAAATCCTTGCGGCCATCCATGCGGCGGGGCGGATCGCGTTTCACGCCGTGGGGGACACAGGCGCTGCCAAGGTCAATCGCAGCCAGACCGCGGCGACCGCCATCGGGCACGAGGCTGCCGTCGCCGACGCGATGGTGGCCGACGTCCATTCCGGAGGCGCCGACGGCCCGGCGTTTTTCTTTCACTTGGGCGACATCATTTACAACTTTGGAGAGGCCCAGTACTATTACGATCAGTTCTACGAGCCTTTCCGCGAATACGACCGCCCCATCTTCGCCATTCCCGGCAATCACGATGGGATGGTATTCGGGCAGGGCTCGAGCGCTCCGCAAGTCCCGACGCTCGACGCCTATCTCGCGAACTTCTGCGCCGCCGCGCCCGGCTCCTCGCCCGATTCCTGCGGACTGGTCCGCAGCGTCATGACGCAGCCGGGAGTTTATTTCACTCTGGACGCCCCTTTCGTTTCCATCATCGGCCTTTACAGCAACGTTCTGGACACCGGCGGTGGAGTGATCTCATCGCAGGGCGGGCATTTCCCTCTGACCGATGACCAACTGACTTTCCTGAAGTACGAGCTCACGCGCCTCAAGCCTCGGCGCCAGAACGGCGAACGCGCCGTGCTGATTGCCGTGCACCACCCGCCGCTTTCCGTTGACGCCAAGCACGGCGGCTCAACCGGCCTGGCGCAGGACATTGATTCCTGCTGCCAAGCCGCGGGCCTTTGGCCGGATGCCGTCCTCTCCGGCCATGCGCACCTCTACGAGCGGTTTACCTGCCGGGTCAACGGAAGGCAGGTCCCATATATCGTCTCGGGATCGGGAGGCTTCGCCGCGACACGCCCGCTAAGCGGCCTTCCCAAAGCTCCGATAACCATTGGCGACCATACCCTGGAGCTCGACCCGATTGTCGAATTCGGTTACCTCACTATTACGACGGACGCCGAAACTTTGACCGTCACCTTCAAGACCGCTACCGCTGCGGGTGTGGCCACGCGGGACGCGGTTACGGTTGACCTCCCGAGCGGGCGAATCACCACCGGGAGCAGTGCGACCGCCCTCAAACCCGCCCCTCACCCGGGCCCTCACCCGCCGCCGCATCCGAAACGCCCGCCGCATAAAAAGCGTTAGAAGGTTGAAGAAAAACTCCCGTCGGATGTCATTCTGAGGAGACCCGAAGCGTCGGGGCGACGAAGAATCTCTGCGGTGCTTGATTCTTAATGGAAGTCCGCGACATGCTTGCTCGCTACGCGAACGCATTGAGCCCTTGCGCTTGACACATGCAGATTTGACATTATAGTAGATTTACTATATGTTGTTGAGGGTGCGCTTCTGGAAACCCTTAAACCACCTGCATTACGGCCCGTTATCTGGCTCGGAGACTCGAAGAGGATCCTTCGGGGTTTTCCCAAAGCTGCATAAAAACTGCTGGGGGACGAGCTTCAGTTGATCCAGTTTGGAGGGATGCCGAGGGACGCCAAGCCATTCAAGGGGGTCGGCAGCGGCGTTCTGGAGATTGCCCTGCGGTAAGCCTCGAACGCCTACCTTGTGGTGCTGGCAGTCACCCTGGGCACCCGGATTTATGTTTTACACGCCTTTCAGAAGAAATCAACGAAGGGTATTGAAACCCCGAAGCGGGCCGTTGACCTGATCAGAAAACGCTATGCTGAAGCAAAGGAGTTGGCACATGAGTCCGAGAAAGCGAAAAGCCATTGAGTTTGAGGAAGGCTCCGGCAACATCTTCGCCGATTAGGATGCCGGCGAGCTTTACACCCGTGCACAATTCGGCGTCAACGTCTTCAAAATTCTTAAAGACAAAAAGCTGAAGCAGCGAGAGATTGCCTGCGTCGTGGGCATTGCGCAACCCGATGTGTCGCACCTGATGAACGGGCATTTCAGCCGCTTCACCACGGACAAGTTGCTCGATTTTCTCAAGCGCCTTGACCGGAAGGTGACCATCGAGGTCAGCCGCCACCATAAGGGCGAACCCTACCAGCAAGTGACTTTTGGTCCGTAAGATTTCCGTGGCAGTGATTGCCAGGCGACGGGTGGCGAATGCATTGGTCTTCATGTATGCGCCGGGTGCGCTGACGACGACATAAAAAGCGATGTCGTCGCCACCGCGGATAAGAACGCAGCTCCGCGTTTGCTCAGCCGATTCGTACTGCCTGGCCCCGCTTGATGGAGCGCAGGGCCTCAAGAATTGCAGGCACGTGGGGCAGCAGGTCAGGAAGGCGGTTTGATCTGGCGCGGACGATGGCGAGAGAAATGGCTCGACCTTTGAGGTTCTGCTGATAAGGCATGCCTTGGTCCATGGTCAACAAAACCTGCCAGCCCGACCGTTCCGCAAGCGCCAGCAGTTCGCCATTCGACGTACCAGCGAACCCGGCCTTGGGCACCGTCTCACATTCATGTCCTACAACCTCGGCAGGCATTCGTCCAGAAGGATCTTCACTCGATACTCGTCAAGAGCGAGTCCTTTGCGGTCTCCAGCGCTTCGATGGCCATTTCGCGGGTAACGGTCGGGAACTGCGCTAGGAACTCGTCGAGGGTGTCACCGGCTTCAAGGTAATCCAGCAGATTTTGAAAGGGAACACGCGTCCCGCGAAAGCAGGCGATTCCTCCCAGAATCTCCGGATCACGCACGATGACAGTGGCGGCCATGTTTCACTTCTCAGTCTTCATTGTAGCGCAACTCGGCGCCGTAGGGAGAAGAAGAACTACGTGGCAGTTCGCGGGTAGCGCATACACTGGTTATGATGTATGCGCCGGGTGCGCTGACGACGTCATAAAAAGCCATCTCGTCGCCACCCGCCGCTTACGCTGGACGCGGTAGCACATACCGTATTCTCAAGCTGGCCCCCTGACCGCTAGGTGGTTCCTCCAGAATTACATCGCCAGCATCGGGAGCAAGTGCGGCTCGCATAGCCTTGCAGCAAACGGGCATTCGAGGGTTCTTCCCTGGATAATCACCCACGCGCCTGTGTAACTCTCCCGCGTTGATTTCTGCAGATTGTTTGCCTTCTTTCATCGCCCCCAACATCATGTGGTGCAGTTCAAGTTTGAAATCCTTGGCGGTAGGCATTTTCCGTCTCCATGTGGCGTGACTTGTCTCGCCCGTGGGACCCGAGCGGTCGGTCAGAACAAGCACTCACCACGCTTCTTATCGAGATCGAATTCCCATATCTCGACATTGGGACCAATTAGGTGTCCTTGTGTCTTGATGTAGTACGCAGCCAACGTCACATTTTTTCGCAGATGCTTCAACATGAACAGTATTTTTCGATAGCGGTCCGGGGCGACGCTGAACAGAAGCATGACTTCGTTTATCCCTCTAATTTTTGCGCTCGGTGCATTGCCGCCACTCGTCCACGTGTATGATTTGCACTCAACGAGTATTGGTGGGTTTTCGCTACCCAAGTCGAATTTGTGAGACTTCTTCACTTTGAATCCAACGGGTGCGCTGAATCCATCCTGGAGCGAAATACCCGTCTTGGCAAAAAATAGTCGAGCCTCGTCCTCGAATTCTCTTCCTGCGTGGGCGTTGCTAATCGAGCCAACACGCTGGAAATGGTTTTTCACTTTTTCTCCTACCCGGAATTTTCAATATCGACCCCGACCCAACCGACAACATACCCTTGACAGGCCTCAAAGCCAATCGCCAGCTAGAACCGGTGACGAGCGTCAAGTTGCGAGCGACGAGCGACGAGTGGGGATGTGGAAGTTTTACCACTATCGTAAGAACCCTACGAACTCATCAACGGAGAGCCCGGCGAGCTTAATCAACTTGCGCAGCGTACCTCGGTCCAACTCTCGGTGGAGAGGAACCGACAGGTTCACGTTCACACCAGCCTTTACGAGAGATACGTGACTGCCTTTTTGCCGTGCGCGGCGCCATCCTGCTCGCTCAAAGGCGCGGATGGCATCCACGCCTGAGACCACGGGCAGCGAGGCCATCAGACGGTGACTTCAAGAATCCTCGCATTCGCCGGCAGGGATTTTGTCTGCTTCTCAACTTCCGTCTCCAACCACAGGTGTATGGCTTCACGGATGTTGTCAATCGCCTCTGCCTCGGTACGCCCCTGACTGACGCAGCCAGGCAAGGACGGACATTCCGCCACCAACCAGCCGTCTTCACCAGGTTCCAAAACGATTTTGAAGGTCATGGGAATTAATCTCCCCGGCGCTGTTCTGCTTTGCCCGTCGCGCCGGGCTTTACGCCAGCATGTGCGGTTCGATTGCGCGATGTCCGGAGCAAAACCAGAAGCGACCCGACGCCGTCACTTGCGGCGACCCTGCATTGCGCTGGCATCGAGTCCTCCGCGGACTCTCATTATAGGACTTTTACTCCGATTCACTCCAGCCCCCGACATGCTTTTTGCGCCTGCCTGCGGTAAGCAAGGTACACCTGACCGCCCCCTGAGGCAAACGCCAGGCCGTCTCTCGAAGGGCAAAGCGCCGTAGCTCAAACACTGAGTCCGTGTTAGGATTCGAATTGTGATGGGAGAGGTGTTGTGCAAGCCAAACAGCAGAAACTAAAGGCTATTGATGACCTGCCGGACGACGCCGAAGTCGAAGATGCCCTGGATCGGCTTTACCTGCTCTATAAGGTTGAGAGGGGTCTTCGCCAGTCGGATCGAGGTGATCTGCTCAGTCAGCAAGAGGTTCGCGAGCGCATGGCGAAATGGCTCAAGTAAAGTGGACGCCGCAGGCTGCCGACGATCTTGAGGCGATCTGCCTGTTGATTGCTCGGGATGCCCCGGCGCTGGATGGGATTTTCGCTGACCGAGTGCTCCGCGCGACAGAGCGTGTGGCCGGGCTTCCCCGTTTGGGAAGGGTCGTTGCCGAACTCGGCAGCGAAAACATTAGGGAGATCATTGCTAGCCACGCATTTGCATTCGCGCTATACTTTTCGCGAGAGTTACCTCCGATGGGCAATGAGCTGGTAGAGATTCGCCTGAACGGGCAATCCGCAAACGCCTCAGACCTCGCTGTGCCCCTGGCAGAGTATGAACGTGCCCGCGGAACCTCGCACCGTCCGGTACAGGGCGAAGAGGCCCCGGAAGAAGCTCCGAGGGCAGGGAAGAGCTTTTACATTGAAACCTTCGGCTGCCAGATGAACGAGCACGACTCGGAGAAGGTGGCCGGAGTGCTCCTGGCGCGGGGATACCGGCCGGCGGCGTCGGACGACGAGGCCGACTTGGTGTTTTACAACACCTGCAGCATTCGCGAGAAGGCGGCGCACAAAGTCTTTTCGCACCTGGGCGCCATTCGCAAGCAGCGGCGCTTGAACCCTCCCGTCATCGGCGTGCTCGGATGTGTGGCGCAGCAGGAAGGCGAGGAGATTTTCGAGCGCGCGCCCTGGGTGAGCCTGGTATGCGGCTCGGCGAGCTACGCGCGCCTGCCGGAATTGTTGGGGCGGCTCGAGGCCGGCGCCGGCCGCGTCACGGGGCTTTCGCTCGACGTGGACGACTGTTTTGAGACCGAGCTGACCCGCCGCAACCATCCTTTCCGCGCCTATCTGACGATCATCGAAGGCTGCGACAAGGCGTGCTCGTATTGCGTGGTTCCGATGACGCGCGGGCCGGAGCGCAGCCGCGCGAGCGACGGCATCCTCACCGACGCCCGGCGCCTCGCTTCCGAGGGCTACACGGAAATCCAACTGCTCGGGCAAACCGTTAATTCCTATCGCGACCCTTCCCCCGCCAGGCTGAGTTTCGCGGAGCTGTTGGGGCGGGTTGCCGAAATCCCCGGCATCCGCCGCGTGCGCTTTACCACTTCCCATCCAAGCGACTTCACCCCGGACATCGTCCGCGCGCTGGAGGAGAACCCGGTGCTCTGCAATCACATCCACCTGCCGGCGCAATCGGGCTCCGACGCGGTGCTCGCCCGCATGCGGAGAACGTACACGCGCGAGCAATATCTCGAAAAAATCCATTGCATCCGAAGCGCCCGGCGTGCTATCAGCATTTCTACGGACATGATTGTGGGCTTCTCGGGCGAGAGCCCGGGGGATTTCGGGCAGACGCTCGCGCTTCTCGACGAAGTGGGGTACGACCAGGTTTTCGCGTTCAAGTATTCACCGCGGCCGAAGACCGAAGCGCTCGGTTGGCCGGACGACGTTCCGGACCTGGAGAAGGGAAGGCGGCTTTCCGAGCTGCAAGATCGGCAGCGGCAAATTCAGGTGGCGCGCAACGCCCAGCTTGTCGGGAAGGAATTTGAAGTGCTCGTGGAAGGCTTCCAGCCCCGGCTTGGCCAAGCGGTGGGGCGAACCACCGGCAACCGGGTGGTGAATTTTCCCGGGGAGGATGGCTGGCGCGGCCAGTACATGCGAGTTCGAGTGACGTCGGCGGGGCCGAATAGTTTGGTGGGCGAAAGGGTTCAAGCCGGGGCGGCGCCGGGGCCGGTGGCCGAGTGAACCGAGGGAGGTTCGGATGGAAGTTGAAATGAAAATCCGCGGCTTGATGATGGACCCCGTAACCAACATGCCGATCGTCATTCTCAAGGACGTGAACGGCGCCGCCGTGCTGCCCATCTGGGTGGGTATTTACGAGGCCAACGCCATCGCGCTCGAAATCGAAAAAGTGGCGACGCCCCGCCCAATGACGCACGACCTGATTAAGAACCTGCTGCTGGGCCTCGAGACGCGCGTCCACCGCGTGGTGGTGAGCGACCTGAAGGAAGACACTTTTTACGCGCTCATCTGGCTGGAAAGGGACGGGCAGATTATCAGTATTGATTCGCGGCCTTCGGACGCCTTGGCGCTGGCGTTGCGCGTGGACTGCCCGATTTTCGTCGAGGAGGAAGTCCTCAAGAGCTCCAAGGTGTCCACGGCGCTTTCGAGCAAGAGCACGGATGAAGAGATGCGGAAATTGCTTGAGAACATGAACGACGAAGATCTTGGGCGGTACAAGATGTGACGTGGGGTCCGATGAGTCGGACCGAGGGCCGGCCCGACGGCGGGCGGGCCCCTTTACGAAATATCATCCGTCACGCGACGGGCCCGGCCGGAGCAAGGAGTGGCCACGGTAATCGCGATCGCCAACCAAAAAGGCAGAGTCGGCAAGACCACCACTGCCGTCAACCTGGGCGCCGCTTTCGCCCGCAAGAAAAAACGCACGCTGCTGATTGACCTCGACCCCCAGGCCAACACCACGCTGACGTTTTTCACGCTCCAAGAGGTTACACACTCCGTTTACGACGTACTGGCGGACCATGCCAAAACTCTTTCCGAGATCGTCAAACCCACCAAATATCCGAACCTGGCGGTGGCGCCGGCAAAAATTGCGCTGGCGAAGCTCGAGGCGAACCTGGTCGGCCAGTTTGACGCCCCCTTCCGCTTGAAAGATGCGCTGGCGGCCAGCCGGCCCGATTTCGACGTGATTCTGATTGATACTCCCCCAACGCTCGGCATCATGACGGTGAACGCCCTGGTGGCGGCGGGTTTCTTGCTGGTGCCGATTCAATCCGCCTATTATGCGATGGAGGGGACCGACGACCTGCTCGAAACGCTGGAGCGCATCCGCGCCCGGCCCAACCCGGAGTTGAACCTCGTGGGCGTCCTCATCACGCTCTACGACAAACGCACGAACCTGGCGCGGGACATTGTGAGCCAGGTGCGCAAAGTTTTTGGCAACAAAGTGTTCAAGACCGTGATCGGGAAAAACGTGAGGCTGGAAGAGAGCCCGGCGTATAAGGAAACGATTTTCAGCTTCGCTCCGGACTCCTCCGGGGCGGACGAATACGAAGCGCTGGCGCGGGAGGTTTTGCAACGTGTCAAATAGACGCACAGGTCTGCCCGTGGCGTTGAAAATGCGCCATAACGCGCATTATGTCGAAGAGATTATCTCCCGCAGCGGCGCGGCTATCGGCCGGATGGTTCCCATCGAGGACCTTCAGCCGAACGCCGACCAGCCTCGCAAAGACCGCGGCGACCTGAGCGGGCTGGTGGAGTCGGTGCGCGAAAAAGGCGTGCTCGAGCCGTTGCTGGTGCGCTACCTCGCCGAGGCGCAGAAATACATGATCATCTCGGGTGAGCGGCGGTATCACGCGGCGCGGGCGGCGGGATTGCGCGAAATCCCCTGCATCGAAAAGGACGCCGACGACGCCGCCACGCTGGAAATCGCGCTGATCGAAAACCTGCAGCGCAAGGACCTGACGCCTTTCGAGGAAGCCGATGGTTTGCAGGCGCTGGCCGACCGCTTCGCGCTGACCCACGATGAGATCGGGCACAAGATCGGCAAGGCGCGCTCCTCGGTCACCGAATCGCTCAGCCTGCGCGCCATCCCGGATGCCGTCAAGGCGCTGGCCATTGAGAAGGCCGTCCTGGCCAAGGGCCAGTTGCTCCAGGTGGCTCGCCAGCCCGATGAGGCCAGGATGAAGGGCCTGGTTCTTCGCTTCGCTCAGGGCTCGGTGAACCGCGACCAGGCACGCGCAGAGCGCCAGAAGAAGTCGCGTCCCACGGTCTTCACTTTCGTCGCCCCTACCAAGGACTTTAAACTTAGCCTGACGTTCCGGAAGGCCAACGTCCCACGGGAAGAAATCATCCTGGCGCTTCGCAAAGCCCTCGAGTCCCTTGAGGCCGACTCCTGAAAGGGAGCGGCCGGCCGAAGATCCGTCGGCCCTTCGAAGGGTGGGCCAACGGAAAACGGCCTCACGCAGAGGCGCAAAGTCGCAAAGCAGACAATGGAATTCATCTTGCCTTTGCGCCTTAGCGCCTTGGCGTGAGGCTTTAGATTTTCCTTGCCTCGCATTGCGACGTTGCGTGAGCCTTCAGTTTCTCCCGCATCAGGTCGCAGTGCGATCCGAGCCGAGTTTAGGCGTTTTCGGAAATGCCGGAAACGCTGGACGTTTTGGTGGTTGGCGCGGGGCCGACGGGGCTTGCGTGCGGAATCGAGGCCGCGCGCTCGGGTCTTCGCCTGCTGATGATTGAGAAGGGGTGTCTGGTCAATTCGCTTTTCAAATATCCCGCCAACATGACGTTTTTCACCACTCGGGAGCGGCTCGAAATCGGCGACATCCCGTTCTCGAGCATCAACGTCAAGCCCACGCGCGCGGAGGCGCTCGAGTACTATCGCCGCGCCGCCGATCATTATCATCTGCCCATCCATTACGATGAGCGAGTGGTGAAGCTTCATCCGCACGACGGCGCCTTCACGGTTGAGACCGAGCTCGGTTCCGGCCGCCGACGAAGCTACACGGCGCGCACGGCCATCGTGGCCACAGGATATTACGATCTGCCGAATATTCTCGGCATCCCCGGCGAGGATTTGCCGAAAGTTTCACATTACGCGCGGGAAGGGCACGCCTATTACGGGCGCAAGGTCGCGATCATCGGGGGCGCGAATTCTGCGGCCATCACGGCGCTCGACTTCTTTCGCCACGGCGCCCAGGTCACGCTTGTCCACCGCCAAAAAGAATTGAGCCGGCACATCAAGTACTGGATCCGGCCCGACATTGAGAATCGCATCAAGGAGAAATCCATTGAGGCGCTGCTCGAATCCGAGATCACCGAAATCGGAGAGGACTGGATTTCAGTAAAAGGGCCGTCGGGAAAAAGCGAGCGGCTGGAAAATGATTTCGTCTTCGCGCTGACGGGTTACCACCCCGACGTGGAATTCCTGAGCCAGGCGGGCGTCATCGTGGATCCGAATAGTTATCGCCCATCGTGCGACCCGAAGACGCTCGAATCGAATGTCCCGGCCCTCTATCTCGCTGGGGTGGTTATCTCCGGCCGGCATACCAACGAGAATTTCATCGAGAACGGCCGCTTCCACGGCCGGCAAATTATCGCGGACATCAAAGCTAAATTAGGCTCGTAGACTTTTGGCAGCCGTCATTCCCGCCAAAGCGGGAATCCATTCC
>QHZO01000158.1 GCA_003224695.1 Acidobacteriota bacterium | reverse complement strand
CGAGTGTAAAGGCGCTCGTGACAATTCTTTTGCGGCCCCTGAGGGCTTTGCCCCGTACCGTCTGGCAGGTAGTGGGTCAGTTTGGTGGATGCGGAGGCGAGTCTATCCCGTCCGTCAGCCGACGGACGGCGTAAAGCCGCCTCTACCTCAGACGGACCCACCACCGTCTGGTACGGGGTCTTGCCCGTAGGCGCGGTTCGGGCAATACTCAAACTTAGCAGGTGCCGGAATTGGAACTCGATCCCGAACAGCGCAAGGCCGTCGAACACGGGGAAGGGCCGCTGCTGATCATCGCCGGGCCAGGAAGCGGGAAGACCGGGGTTATCACGCGGCGGATTCTCCATTTGCTCGAAACCGTGCCGGGCCTTCGCCCGGAAAACATTCTCGCCCTGACCTACACTGACAAAGCGGCCAGCGAGATGAAGGCGCGCATCTCGCGGAGCCTGCCGGGTCTCGGCTCGGGGCCGTCTAGCGGCCGAGAGCCTTCGGGCGGCGGGCCGCACATCTCGACGTTCCATTCCTACTGCTATCAAGTTCTTCGCGAGCGCGGTTTCGAGCGGCGACTGCTCGACCAAACCGATGTCTGGATTTTCCTGCGCCAGCGCATCGAACAGCTCGAGCTCGATTTCTACCAGAAGCTCGCCGAACCGGGCGCGTTTCTTCACGACCTCAATAACTTCTTCTCGCGCTGTCAGGATGAGCTCGTGGAGCCGGAGCGCTTTGAAGCCTACGTGGGCGAAGCCGAGCGCCGCTTTCTGGCGCGCGCCCCCTCGCTCGACCCCGCGGAGCGCGAATTTGAAGAGCAAAACGTCCGCAAGCTCCGGGAGGTTGCGCGCGTGTTCCGCAAGAGCCGAGAATTGTTACAAGCGGCGGGCCGCACGAGCTTTGGCAGCCTGTTCAGCGAGACGCTTGCGCTTTGGAACTCGGAGCCCGATTCGCTCGACCGCCAGCGCGCCAGGTATCTTTTTATCCTGGTAGATGAATTTCAAGATACCAACTACGCCCAGATCGAAATCCTGAAACGGTTGGCCGTCAGGCCCTCGAACCTCACCGCCGTTGGCGACGACGACCAGGCCATTTATCGTTTCCGCGGCGCCTCGTCGGGCGCGTTCCAATTGTTCCGTGAGGCCTTTCCTCGCCGCACGGAATTGTTCCTCTTCAGGAATTACCGCTCGACACGGCGCATTTTGCGCGCCGCAAGCGTCCTCATCCGCCGGAACGACCGCGCCCTTGGCGAGAAGCCCGCGCTCCACACCAGCAACCCCGAAGGGCCGCGCATTATTCTGCTTCAGTCCGCGGACGCGGCGAGCGAAGCCGCCTGGATCGCCGAGGAGATTTCCCGGCTCCTCGGGCGCGGAACGACCGGCTCGGAAATCGCGGCCCTCTATCGCGCTCACGCCTATCGCGATCGGCTTGTGGAAGAGCTGGGCCGGCGCGAAATCCCGTTTTCCATTCGCGGCCTCTCGGTGCTCGCTTCTTCCGTCCTGCGTGATCTGGTCGCGTATCTTCAGCTTCTCCATTCGCCGCACGAAAATGTCAGCTTGACGCGCGTGCTCCTCGCGCCCCGATGGAAATTTCCGGAAGAACTGGCGATGGCCGCCCGCGAGGAAGCTTCCCGGAGACACTGCTCGCTGTTCGCTGCGGTTGAGAGTTTCGACGAGGGCTCCGGCGCCTCGGGCGTCGCCCGTCAACTGACGGGCTGGCGCGAATTGAAAGGCCTGCTCGAAAAGCTCCGCCGAAAAAGCGAACGCGAGCAGATGACCAAGCTTTTTGACGCGCTGGTCTCCGGTCTCGGCCTGACCTTCTTGCCCGGAGAGGAAGAGGGCGTTTACCTCGAGACATTCCGCAAATTCTTGGAGGAGTGGGAAGAGAAGAGCGAGACTCGAAAGTTCCGCGAATTCATGGAGTATTTCAACTATTTCGTCGAAGCCGGCGGGCGCATCGAGCGGCCAAGCCCCGCTGACCCGGCCGCGGTCCAATTGATGAGCGTCCACGCGGCCAAGGGCCTGGAGTTCTTTGTGGTCTTCATCCTGAGCGTTTCTCCGCAACGGTTCCCGCATCGCGAGCAAAAGCCGCTGATCGAGTTTCCCGACGATCTCCGCAACGCGCCCGCGCCGGCCAAAGGCATTCACTTGCAGGAAGAGCGGCGGCTTTTATATGTCGCGATGACGCGCGCCAAAGAGCGCCTCTATATCTCAAGCGTATCGAAGTCCGCCAAGAAGCGCTCGATTTTTATCGAGGACCTCCTTTCCGACCCCGCGGTTCGAGCCAAGGACATCGAGGAGATTTCCGTTCCCCCGCTCGAAGCCGCCGGCTCTCGGGAGCCGGCGCGTTCCAGGAAAAGCCGCAAGGATGGACGAGACCTTTTCCGGGGGACGCCTCACCCGGAAACGTTCCACCCCGACCTCGCCGGCTGGGCCGCGCGGCCGGCGGTCCTGGCGCTCGACGGGAAATTAGAATTGAGCGCCACGGCGGTCGAGGACTATTTAACCTGTCCACTCAAATATAAGTTCGGCCACTTGCTCAAGATTCCCACCGGCCCGCAGGCGGCGCTGACTTTCGGGAGCGTCATGCACCGCTCCGTGCGGCGCTACTTCGAGCTCCGCCGCACCCACCTGCCGACCTTCGAGGAAATAAAGGAATATTTCGAGGATGTTTGGAAAAGCGCCGGCTACGAAGACAAATACCAGGAGGAAACCTACCGAAAGACCGGGCTCGAACAACTGCGCGAGTTTATCGCACGACAGAATGCGCAGCCGCTCGAGGCGCGCGAAATCCAATTCGAAAAGGGCTTTCGGTGGGACCTGGACGATATCGCCGTAGAAGGCCGGATTGACCAGATTAACCCACTTGGCGATCATCCCTTCGTCCCCCGGCCGACGGATCAGGGCCTTCGGGAAGTGGAACTGGTGGATTACAAAACAGGAAAGCCGCGGCCGCCGTCCGAGGCGGACAAGAGCCTTCAACTTTCCGTCTATGCTCTGGCGGCGCGGCGGGAGATGGGGCTGGAGCCGGTGCGGCTGTCGCTTTACTACCTGACGAACAACCAAGTCGTTTCGACCGTGCGATCTGCCAAGCAGCTTGACGCTGCGGTCGAGAAGATCCGCGAGGTCGCCGACCAGATTCGCGCCCAGCGCTTCGAGCCGAGCCCGGGTTTCGCTTGTAAGTGGTGCGATTACGTGCCGATTTGCCCGGCGCACGAAGAAAATTTCTGAGGGGCGGCAAGGAGTTTCGATGAGTACTTTTCTGGCTCTTGCGGTGGGGATCATAGCCGGGGCTGTCACATCCTGGCTGGTGACAAGCGCACGCGGCAAGGCCGCAGTGGCCGAATCCGAATCCAAATCCAAGACGGCGGAGGCGCTGGTCAGCGAGCTTCGCGCCGGCCTCGACGCGCGAGCTCGTGAGCTGGCCGCGCTTCGGGATCAGCTCAAGTCCGAAGGTGAAATGAAAGTCGCTGCCGAAACAAGACTCCAAGAAGCCCAAGCGTCGCTGGAAGAACAGAAAAAGCTTCTGGGAGAAGCGGAGAAGAAACTTGCCGACACGTTCGCGGCTCTCGCCAGTGAAGCTTTGAGGAGCAACAATCAGGCGTTCATCCAACTTGCCAAAAGCACGTTCGAGACAATCCAGGCGCAGGCAAAGGGCGACCTCGAAA
>QHZO01000160.1:23002-37667 GCA_003224695.1 Acidobacteriota bacterium | reverse complement strand
GCCGAAGAAGTTGTAGAGCAGGGCAAGAAGAAATAGACCCGCAGAGGCGAGAATGATCCAGCGTCGTCTCATAACCGAGCCATCGTGGCGTAGCTTTCGGGCCCCGGCAGGGCGAGGTGCTTCGCTCCGCCTCACATTATCGGCGTTTTTTCAGCGCCCTGCAGAACTCGCTATTCCTGCTTCCGAAAGTCCAGGGGCTTCGTCTAATATAGTCAGACGGTTAAGCCCAGAAAAGCTGAGAGGACCGTCGCAGAGCTGTGGAGGGGATTATGCGAAAGCAATTTATTGTAGCTTCCCGATTCGCCGGATGGGCGCTTCTGGCGCTGCTTGTCGCCGCACCGCGCGCGGGCGCGGATTCGCGGATCGAAAAGACGCTGAAGCTCGATCCGGGCGGGCGGTTTGTTTTGGATTCCGACGCGGGCAGCGTGACGCTGACCGGAAGCTCGGAGCGCAACGCGAGCGTCGTCATCACGTCGAATCGCGATGACCTCCAGGACCTCCTCGAGTTCACATTCGGGGACGGCCCGGGCACGGCGAGCGTCACGGCCAAGCGCCGGCACCACCTCAACTGGCACAACCTTTCCGTACACTTTGAGATTCGCGTTCCCACCGAAACTCAGCTCGACCTGAGCACGGGCGGGGGCGGAGTACGCGTGGCCTCCATCCACGGCGATTCGGAGCTTCGGACCTCGGGTGGCTCGATGGAAGTGACAGATCTTCAGGGCAAGCTGCACGCGGATACCTCGGGGGGCGGCGTTCGCTTGCGGGATATCACCGGCGAAACGCGTGTCGGCACCTCGGGCGGGAGCATTGAGGCGGACACCATCAAAGGCTCTCTGCGCGCCGAGACCAGCGGCGGGCCGATCCGCGCCGAGCGCATCGGCGGCGACCTTGACGCCCAGACTTCCGGCGGCTCCATTCACGTCGGAGGCGTCGCAGGACACCTGGTGGCGAAAACCTCGGGCGGAAGCGTGGAAGTGGTTTTTGACAAAGGCAACGGCAGGGGAGGGGAAGTCGAAACCTCCGGCGGCTCGATCCGCGTGGCCGTGGACCCCGCAGTCAATCTGACATTGGATGCAACGGCTTCGGGCGGCGGCGTGTCCACCGATCTTCCGATTACCGTGCAAGGACGGATCTCCGGCTCGAGCCTTCACGGCACGCTGGGCTCGGGTGGCGAGAATTTGCGGCTCCACACCGACGGCGGCTCCATCCACATTCGCGCGCTCTAGCCAAGCTCGTAGGGGCACCCCTGGTGGGTGCCCTGTGAGGGCAGGCACAAGGCCTGCCCCTACATGCCTTGACTCGGGGAAGTCTACCGCTCCACGGAAGATTGATTGAGCAACTGCGCGCGCAGCTCCTCGACGGCGTGGAGCAAAGTCTGGACGGTTTTTTCCCAATCCGCCTTTTCAGCGGGTTCCCATTCTCGCCCATAGCCCTTCAGGCGCTTAGGCAAGGCATTCTCCAGCACCACCCAAAGTGAGGAAAGCTCGGCGGCGAGGACTTGCTGCGGCTCCGGCTTGCTCATGCGAAGATCGAACCGTTCCACGGCCTTATCCAGCACGCGGCGCATGGAGGCAATTTCTCGGCGGAGCGCTTGGATGCGCGCGGGCGTCAGACGCTTCGTGGCGTGCTGGGATTTTCCCACTTGGTCGAGCGCGAGCTCGATGCGCGCCAGCACGTCTTCCGTGACCGTAATCACGGTCGAAAGCCGTCTTGCGTGCAATTCGTCAAGGGCCATAGATTCGCATTTAAATCATCGCACCCGCCACAAGATCGCGCTGCCGACAAGCATCGTGACCGCCGCGTACAGGAACGCGGCGACTGGGGAGACAGCGGTCCAAAGTAACCCGACCGCCAAACTCGAAATCAGGTCGCCGACGCCATTGACAGTTCCACGCAGGCCGTAGGCCGTGCCGAGAAGGTTTACGGGAACCAAGTCGGAGGTCATGGCGCCTTCCAGTGCGTCCTGGAAAGCGACGTAAGTTCCGCCCAGAATAAACAAGAGCGCGAGATATGCGAAGGACGCCAAGTGCCATAGAAACGCCGCAAGAAATCCTGCCGCCGTCAGCGCGCCCAACAAATACCCGGACGCGAGCAGTCCCCGGCGCCCCCAACGGTCGGAAAGGGCCCCAACGGGGTACGACGCCCCGGCGTAAAACACATTATGAAGCGCGAAGAGCAGAGCGGCGATTTCTGTTGCCGCGCTCGCCCCGTGAGGTGGAGTCAGCAACTGGGCTGCGGCGAGAATCATCAGGGTGTGGGAGAAATCGCCGAGTCCAAATGTCCCCACACCGACAAGAAAGCGCATGAAGGGCGCCGGCAGACTCCGGATCGAAGCCCAGAACTTGACCTGGGAAGGTGGCCGCCTCGCCTCACGGACCATCAAGGCAAAGGTGACCGCCGAGCCCAGGCCCGGCAGGAGCGTCCAGAAGAACGCCACGCGAAAGGGGCGCGCGGGGTCGGCGGCATGCGGAGAAAGCAAAGCGAGCAGCCCCACGCCGATGAGGGGTCCGATGATGGCTCCTATGGTGTCTCCGGCGCGATGAAATCCGAAGGCTCGGCCGCGCGTTTCCGGCGACACGGATTCCGCAAGGAGGGAGTCCCGCGCGGGGCCACGAATGCCACGCCCGAACCAGCCGACGAGGCGCCCCGCCATGATTAATCCCCAGCCCTCGGCGAAGGCGAAGAGCGACATGGCGGCCCCTGTAAGAAAGTATCCTCCCACCGCGATGGGCTTGCGACGGCCTGTGCGGTCAGAGAGCCAGCCGCCTGCGAGCTTCACGAAACTGGAAACCGCGTCGGAAATCCCTTCGATGGCTCCGAGCGCCGCGGCCGAGAGCCCCAAGATATGCATGAAGCCGGGCAGCAGGGCCGTGGCCAATTCGTGTCCGGCGTCCGACAACAGGCTGGTCAGGCCCATGCCAACGACATTTCGGTTGAGCCAGCCGGCTGCGGACGGGGAACGGCTGGTTTCGGAGAGGTCGGTCAAGCTTCAATCCTCATATCGGGATTTCGCATTCTGTTTTGCGTCGGTGGCGGTTGCTCAACTCTGGACAGCGAGTTATCCGAGCCGAGGGATGGAAACCATCACCGAGTTAAGCGCCAAACATACCCAAAGAGAAGCTGTCAACCGCATATTCAAATTGACCGGGGAAACTGCCCGTTGGCAGACACAAAACAAAAAACTCCTGCCATGACCCGAAGTCATAACAGGAGTTATCATTCCGTCGGCCGACGGAAGGTTTCGGCGAACTCCATCGCCTTCTAAACTGCTATCATAGCACAAGCCCAATAACCGGGGTGTGCCCTGCCTTCGAGCGGGCCGAGGAAAGACGTGGGAGCCAAACTCTCAAAGCACCGTGTTCGCGCCAGCCATCACACGCCGCGCCGGAGAGCCAGTGGCGGTTTGGCGGCTGCACCGCCGGGGCAGCTCCGGCTGGTTGTGGTTTCCGTGGACGGCATGCGCTCCGACTTCTATCGCCGCCCTGACGAGCTGGGCCTGAAGGCACCTGTCTTGCGGGAGCTTTCGCGCGTGGGCGCGAGCGCCGACGCCGTAATCAGCACTTGCCCCTCCACGACTTATCCCGCCCATGCCACGCTGGTCACGGGAGTTTCGCCGAGATTCCACGGGGTATACAGCCATTTGGCCTCGCGGGACCCGACGGCGGGACCGCGGCCCTGGCACTGGTTTGCCAGCGCGCTTCGGGTGCCGGCGTTGTGGGACGCCGCAAGCGCCGCCGGTCTTCGTACCGCCGCCATCGGCTGGCCCGTGAGCGCGGGCGCCGCGCTCGACTACAATGTTCCGGAAATCTGGGACCCTGCTGCCGCGGACCCGTTCGGGGACTTTACGGCCGCCGCCAAGAATTCAACGGCGGGACTCTTCGACGAGCTGCGCGAGGTGCTTCAGCCCGCTTCCGCCGACGTAACGCACGATCATGTGCGTGTTGGCGCGGCACTCCATCTTTGGGAGCGACACCGGCCGCATCTGCTCTTGGTCCATTTGGTGGACTACGACACCGCGGCCCATGAGTCTGGCCCGATGTCGCCCCAGGCGCTCGCGGCCCTCGAGCAAAGCGACGCCGAGATCGCGCGCATCCGCGCCTGCGTCTTCGACGACCGTGACACGTCTCTGGTGGTCCTCTCCGACCACGGCTTTGTTCTCGTAGAAAAAGAAGTTGCTCCGCAGGTTGCTCTGGCGGATGTCGGCCTGTTCGGGCGATCGGGCGACGGAAATTTGAAGCTCAAGCACCTGGGCGCGATCCACGCTGGCGGCTCGTTTGCGATGTATTGGCTGGAGCCTCCGGCAAACGGCGAGCGGATGGCGCTTTGGAAGGCCGTGGAACGGCTCAAGGAGACCAAAGCCGTTGCCCACGTCCTTGGCCATACGGACCTGTGGCGCCTCGGGGCCGATCCGGACGCCGCGCTGATTCTCGACGCTGCGCCGGGTTTTCTCTTTTCGGACCGATCCGAAGGCCAGGTCGTGCGACCGACTCCGCGGCCGCAAGGCACGCACGGCCATCTTCCCTCGCGGGCGGGCCTCGAAGCCTCCTTCATCGCCGTGGGGCCGGGCATCAAGGCGGGGAAGAACCTGGGGCGGTTTCCCATAACGCGTGTCGGGCCAACGCTCGCGAGTTTGCTTGGTCTTTCACCACGAACGTTGGCGTCGAGCGAGAAGGCGGTTGATTTCGAGTGAATTCCTTCGAGGAAGATTCGGTCCCGTCCGCCAGCCGGCGGATTGACCGTTACTTAAAGTCGAGGGCGCGGCGCATCCGCTGGAGCGAATGGCTGAGCGGCAAGCGCTACCAGACGGCGCGCTTCGCGGACCGAGCCAGGCCCTGGTATGTGATCGCGCATTCGGTGCGCGACGCGGCGAAAGTCCGCGAGTTCGCCTTCGCCATCGAGCAGGACTGGGCCGGGGTCTCCGAGCGCTGCCGCCAAGCGTACGACGAGATTTTAATTGGCGCTCCGGGACTGATCGTGGTCGAGTATCGCCGGCGCAACCTTTGCGGGTGCCTCGGACATCGTCACGTGGTGGTGAAAGAAAAGGCCTTCACTGAGCCGCATGAAGCGCTGGGGGGCGCAAGCGTTGGTGAATTGGACATCGCCTTCGAGCGCGTGGAGTCCTGGCAGGCCTTGCCTCTCTCCGACACCGCCTTGGACACGAAGTTCCTGGAAGGCAGCCGGCTGGAGGAATTCCGCCGGCAGCAGTTCCGGCTGCGCTTGCTGAGCGTGCTCCTTCACGAGACGCACCATCTCGCCTCTCCCCACGAGCCCGAAAGCGCGGTGCGAGACAAAAGCCTTGCCTTCTACCGTGAAGCGCTCGCAAGTTATGTCGAAAAAACCGTCGGCACGCTTTCCCTCACCATTGACCGGTCGTTTTCGCGCTTCGGTTAGAAGAGTAGGGCTGGAAACCATAAAGAATCGCTTGGGAACATAGCGTAAGACAACAAGGCCACGGCAAAGGTCTTAGACGGATAGAGTGAACTGAATATTCAGGAAGATCATAAAACGACGGCCTTTCTCCGTTGTAGCAGGATATGGATTGCCAAGCACAGTGGAACGAGCGTAAAAACGAGAAGAACGAAACATACAATTAGTAGATCCCCGAGAAACCGAGTCAGACGGAATGCTTCTGGTCCAAACACGATAACAAACAAAAAGGTGGGGCTCGCTAGACACAATTCAGATATGACGTATGTTTTTAACAACCTCCCTCGCCAGGAGATTGCTACCCCCATTGCCAAGAGCCATCCCGCTGTCGCGCGTTCGAACCACAAGGACCAGGCGTGCGCTGCTGTAAGAAACCTGATACCTCCTCGAGGATCGAGAAGGTTTGGTGGGCCTCCCGGCCAGGAGAAGAGCGCAATCTGATACAGCGAAAGGACGATCAAGTAAATTCCGAGCACCTTGGTTTTCGTGGCAAGCTGCATAAAGGAAGTTTTACCCGGCCGCATCCTTGATGCGCTCCAGGAGGATGGAGGCCATCAGCGGGTGGCCCTCGAGTGGTTGGCCAACCACGATTTCTAGATCCGGAAATTTCTGCCTTTCCGCTTGGACCAGGCTCGGAAGGTCGCGGCGGAGGTGAAGTCCGAGCGTCAAGAAGTAAGGGATGACGACCACGCGATGGAAGCCAGCCTCAGCAGCTTCATGGATGGCGGTGGCAAGGTCGGGGACTGCCAGCTCGAGGAAGGCCGCGCGAACGTAGCCGTAGGGCCCCGTCCGTTCCACCTCCTGCGCCAAGTCGTGCACGCCGGCGTTAGCTTCTTCCACCCGGCTGCCGTGGGCGAATATTAATACTGCGGCTTGGTCGTGGGATTGGATCACGTTCGCACACGCGAAGTCCGGCTCACATTGTATCGCGGGTGGGACGTGAATGAACTTCCGCCGCCAATGAGCAATCGGGTGCCTGATCCGAGGGACAGGTTCAGAACTCCGCCTCGGCCTTGACGCCCGCGGGCAGAAAGAGGCTTGCAGCGCCGTAAACGCCCACGTTTTTCTGGAGCTTGGCTGCAAGCAAGGGGGTGTGGGCGGCGAAGCGGGGGCTCAAAGTGTATTGCAAAATGGTTTTACGGATTTTGTCGAACAAGGGCTTGCCAATGCGCGCCACGCCTCCGCCGATGACAATCGCTTCCGGATCCAGCAGCGTGATCATGCCGGCGAGCCATACGCCCAGGTAGAAGCCGGTTTGTTCGATGATTTCGTAAGCGATTGGGTCGCGTCGGGCCGCCGCCTTTTCGATCATCAGCGGAGTGATGCGGCTCAGGTTGCCGCCCGTCCAATCGCGGAGCAAGCTCGGCGTCGTATGTTCTTGTTCCAGCCGCACGCGGGCGCGGCGAGCCATGGCCGGGCCCGCGGCCAGCGCTTCAATGCAACCGAGCGTTCCGCAACCACAGCGGTAAGGGCTGCGATAATCAATGGTGACGTGCCCGCCTTCGCCCGCGATGCCGTTCTTCCCGTGATAGACCTTCTTGTTGATGATGATGCCTGTCCCGATGCCGGTTGAAACCGTGACGTAAAACACGTGGCGGTACTTCACGGCGGCGCCCGTCAGCGATTCGGCCAGGCCCGCGGCGTTCGCGTCGTTTTCGACTTTCGCGGGCAGATGAAATTTCTCGCTCACCATCTTGGCGAGCAAGACGTGCCGCCAGCCGGGCAAGTTGGGCGCGCTGATCACCAGCCCTTTGCGCGGGTCGAGCGGCCCGGGCGCGCACATGCCGATGCCGACAACCTGGTTTCTTTTTCCGGCTCGCCGCAGAAGTTTAGCGATCAGGTTTGTGATCTGGCCGTAACTGGTCTTGAAGCCTTTTGCCGCCAGCGTTGGCACGACGCTCGACCGGCTCAATTGTCCCTTCATGGTCATCAGCCCGCCCGCTACTTTGGTTCCGCCGATGTCAATCCCCACAATCAAGTCCGCCATTTCGAGTTTTCCTCCCCACTGCTTCGGCGACGAGTTCGAACTCCGAGGCCGGCCGTGGCGCGCCGCTTGACGCCTCCGTCCGAGTCCCCTAAGATGGCCTAAAAGCCTTTAGGATGGGCGAGCCTCGTATGAGCCGAAACGCCGATTCACTCCCGACGCGTCGCGATCATGCTCCGCTCACCGATGTATCCATTCCCGACAAACTTTACTTCCGCATCGGGGAAGTGAGCGACCTCGCCCGGACGAAGCCATACGTTCTGCGCTTTTGGGAAACGGAGTTCCCCACGCTCAAGCCGGTCAAGAGCCGCTCGGGCCATCGCCTCTACCGGCGCCAGGATGTGGAGACGATACTCGAGATTCGGCGGCTGCTCTACGAGAAGGGTTTTACCATCGAGGGCGCCCGCAAGCAACTGGCGGGCGATGGGTCGCCGCGCCGAGGAGCCGAAAAGCCTGACGGGCGAGGAGCTCTGGACGGGCAACAACTGAAAGTTGTCAAACGCGAGCTCCAAGCAATCTTGACAATCCTTTCGAGGAAATGCTAGCGTCTTAAGTACAGTGGTTAGTGGCAAGTGTTTAGTGGCTAGAAGGACTTATTCACATGGGTGCGATCCTTGCTAAACACTTGCCACTGACCACTTGCCAATGCTTTTATCGGGACGTAGCGCAGCCTGGTAGCGCACTTGCTTGGGGTGCAAGGGGTCGCCAGTTCAAATCTGGCCGTCCCGACCATCAAGTCAGGTGGTTAGTGGCGAGTGGTTAGTGGTAAGCAAGGGGCGTGGAACTGGGTTTAGGTCTGGCTGGCCACTTGCCACTAACCACTTGCCACTGCTCTTATCGGGGCGTAGCGTAGCCTGGTAGCGCGCTTGGTTCGGGACCAAGAGGTCCCCAGTTCAAATCTGGGCGCCCCGACTAACCAACTTTTTCTCTTCGCTGAATTACAACTCCAGCCGTTCTGCGGTCTGGCAAATCAACACCAAAACGCTGGCAGAGCACCGCATTTACAGTCGCAGTCTGAATGACGTTAACGAAAATGGGCGTGCGCGGAAGTCAGAGATATCGTCCTGGGGTTTGGCCATGTTGCCGGAAGGAATCACCGTGTGCGAAGCAGGAGAGCTAGCGCGCAGCCTTACTGACCTTTTGGTCCCGCTCAGGGACCTACGCAAGAAGAATCCGATAAGGTTTGAAGCAACTTCCGCGTGGCCCCAGCGAACCGGAATCGGCAGATAGTTTCCGAGAGCCCTCCATTCGCCCATCGTTGGTAAACGGGTTGCGACGGATAGTTCCTTCTGGTGATTGGAGGCCTGTTCGCCTCGAAATCTGCATATAATAAAATGCAGTCTTGCGCGGTCACCGGGAGGAAGTGGCGAAATGCTTCGAACAGTGGAGGCAAGATCGCGACTGTGGTGTTTTTGTTTTGCTCTCCTTCTCCTTCAGACACAATTCACTGTCCACGCGATTTCTGCCGACCAGTCTGACTCGCCTCCGGATCTTCCGAAGATAGTTCTTGAGGATTTCCCACCGGAAATCCGAAGTGAAGTAGAAAGAGCTTACGACGCCGTCAAGGCCAATCCGAACGACGCCATCCTGAACGGAAAGCTCGGGATGGTCTTCGAAGCCTGCAATCCGGCCGACGACAAAGCGGAGGCCTCGTATCGCCGGGCGCACTTGCTTGACCCCACAGCCATGCGTTGGAGTTACTACTTGGGCGTCGTGCTGGCCAATGAGGGAAAATTCGAAGAAGCTGTCTTAAACCTCCGCGATGCACTTCGCTCTAAACCTGAATACCTTCCGGCCCGGGTGAATTTGGGCGAGTGCCTATTAGCTTCGGGCAAGTGGCAAGGAGCCGCTGAGCTATTCGAAGCCTTGGCCAAAGAAGATCCGAACAATCCCCATGCGCATTTCGGGCTGGCACGGGTAAGGGCCGCACGCAGCGATTTGAACGGCGCGGCAGAGTCCTTCCGCAAGGCATGCGAGCTGTATCCTCAATTTGCCGCCGCCCATTACGGCTTAGCGCGAATCTACGAGCGGCTCGGCAACAAGGAGAAGTTCTCGCAAGAACTAAGCCTTTACACATCCTCGAAGGGTTTGGGGCCTCCCTTTGCGGATCCTCTACTCGCTGACGTTTTGGCCCTGACTGCGTTACCGTCGGACGGCCTTCGCCAAGCAGCAGAACTGGCCAACCGGGGCGAATTACCGGAGGCAGCGGCAGCGTACGAACGGCTGCTGGCCGAGAATCCGAAACTTGAAAAAGCTCATGTAAGTCTGATCTCGCTTTACGGACGCTTAGGGCAAGTGGAAAAGGCCGAGGGACATTTCCAGGCGGCCGTGCGTCTCGATCCCCACGATCCTGATTGCTATTTTGAACACGGTTTGCTGATGGCCGGCAAGGAGGATTACTCCGACGCCGAAGTCGCTTTCCGAAAAGTTTTGGAAATTAATCCTCTCTACCCGGAGGGCCACACGCACCTTGGTTATATGCTGGAGGCGCAGGGGAAGCCGGACGAGGCCGTGGCTGAATATGAGAAAGCCACAACGGACTTTCCCGATGACGCCCGTGCGCAATTCGCGCTCGGGCGCATGGCAGTCAATCAGGGCCGCTACGCGGAGGGAATACGGCTTCTCTTAATATCTGTCCGAACCGGAAGGGACGACGACCGTCCGGCGTATCTTTACGCTCTCGGAGCTGCCTACGCCCGGGCCGGAGACCGGGAAAACGCATTGCAGTATCTTCGTCGAGCGGGAGAAGGGGCCGAGGCACATGGTCAGACGAAACTCAAGCAAGAGATTGACGCGGACCTTAAGGAGTTGGAAACGGAACCAGGCGCGCCATGAGTTCGAAGAAGTCACTTTTCGGGCCCGTCGAACGCCCTCTCCTCCTGAATTGGACATCCAAGCATGAGTGTTAAGATTTCTCCCAGACGGTGGTTCGGCATCGCAGTATGGCTGGCCATCCTCGGCATGCCCATTGCCAATTACCTTGAAGGAGTGGCTGGGCCTCGGACCGAGGCTCAGCAGGCGGCCTTGCCAGTCTTGCCGCGCCTCAACCTAGACAGTTTGTCACCGACTGTGCGAGCCGAAATTGAAAGGGCTTACGATCAAGCGGTCACGCATCCGCGCGCTGCTTCAGCCAACGGGAAGCTGGGGATGTTTCTCCATGCTTATGGATTGTTGCCTGAGGCCGAAGTTTGTTACACCAGAGCGAGAATTCTTGACCCGGAGTCTTTCCGATGGGCTTATTTCCTGGGTGTGGTGGAGGCGCAGCAAGCGAAATGTCCTGATGCGATTCGCACGCTGCGCGCCTCGTTGTTAATGAAGCCTGACTATTATCCGGCGCAACTGGAGTTGGGTGAGTGTCTGGTTGTTTCCCGAGACTGGGAGGAAGCCAGGAGGCTTTACGAAACGGTTCTCCAGGGCCACTCCGATAGCGCGGAGGCCTATTACGGCCTCGGACGCGTCAAGGAGGCGGGGAAAGACCCGGCGGCGGCCGTCGAGTTATTTCGTAAAGCCTGTGAACTGTATCCGCAATTCAGCTCCGCCCACTTAGCTCTGGCGCGGGTCTACCTACGCATGGGCAAGCAAGCATTGGCAAAGGAAGAGCAAGGTTTGGCAGAGAAGAGCCCAGGGAAGTTCCCACCGACCGAGGACCCTGTGCTTGCCGACGTGGGGTCGCTGTACTCTGGCCCCAACTCTTACCTCAAATTGGGCGCTAGGCTGGGCGGTCAAAGCCAATGGAAGGAGGCCGCAGAAGCCTACGAAGAAGCGCTCAAACTGGACCCCCGGCTCGCTGAGGCTCACGTCCGCCTGATTTATCTTTATACGCAGCTTAAAGAGGTGGCCAAGGCGGAGGGGCATTTTCGGGCAGTCGTAAACCTCAACCTGAAGAGCGCGGAGGCTTATTTCAATTACGGCCTGCTGCTCATGGGCCAGGGCAAGACACAGGAAGCCGAAGAGGCTTACCGCGATACGTTGAAAATTGATGCCAAGTATTCGCGGGCCCACAATAATCTGGGTTTCCTGCTCGAGGGAGAGGGAAAGCTGCCCGAAGCCATCGCTGAGTTCCAGAAGGCTCTGGAGGAGAGTCCCAACCTCTCGCAGGCTCATTTCAGCCTGGGCCGGATCCTGGTGAAAGAGGGAAAATTTGACGAGGGCATCCCGCACTTGCTGAGGGCCGTCGAGAGCGCGGATGAAGCGACGAAGCCTTCTTACCTGTACGCAGTCGGCATTGCGTTCGCCGACTTGGGCGACCTCGAAAATGGGCTCAGATACCTTCGCTTGGCAAGCGGAAAGGCCGCGAAGGAAAAACAGCCCGAACTCCTAAAACGCATCCAGGACGACCAACGCCTTCTGGAAGGCGAAGCGACCGCTCCCTAAGACGGGGGACGTGATTTGGTTTGGCATCATGCTTAAGGACGCGAGGACACCAGGCAACGGAGTCGCAGGCCTGGGGCAATTCAAAATCCAGACCAAACTCAAAATGCACCATCGCCCCGCCGAGTGGCGGCGCTCAAATGGAGGTCTTCAAGGATCCATGAGACGACCAGCTTGTGTGGTTGCCGTTTTTTTGCTGTTGTTGAGCGGACGGCAATCCGTGAAGACACCTCAGGGGTCCCCTTCGGTTCCTCCAGTGCCACAAATTGCCCCGGAAACTTTCCCGCCTTCCATCCGGGAAAAGGTGCGAGAGGCGTACGCGCGTGCCCTTACGCATCCGCTGGATCCCCAAGCCAACGGCCAGTTGGGAATGATTCTCCAGGCTTATCACCCGCCGGATTCGAACGCCGAAATCTGCTATCGCCGCGCGCGAGCGTTTGACCCGTCATCGTTTCGGTGGGCTTACTACTTGGGTCTGGTTCAGGCGGAGCAAAAAAAGTACGCAGAAGCGGCAGCCACTCTGCGTGAGGCATTGAAGGTCAATCCCCGCTACCTGCCTGCGGAAATAAAATTAGGGCAATGCCTGTTCTCTTCCGGCGAGGCGGAGCAGGCTCGAAGCGCATTCGAAAGGGCGCTCGACCACCACCCGCAGAGCGCTCAGGCCTATTTCGAGCTCGGGCGAGTTGACGAAGCGCGCGGCGATTTGAACGCCGCCATCCAGTCGCTCCGAAAGGCTTGCGAGCTGTTTCCCCATTTCGGAGCCGCTCACTACTCCTTAGCTCTTGCTGAGCAGCGCCTGGGGAAAACCGACGAAGCGCGCGAAGAGCAGGCCCTTGCCGAGAAGTACAAGTACATGAGTCCGGACGCAGCCGACCCGTTGATGGCTGAACTGCGAATTTTATACACCGACCCTAATTATTACTTGGAATTTGGCGTCCAAAATGCCAACAGGGGAAACGTGGAAGATGCCGTGGCCTGGCACGAGAAAGCCCTGCAAATTGACCCACAATTGCTCAAGGCTCACGTCAATTTGATTGCGCTTTACGGACGGCTCCGAGCGTTCGACAGGGCGGAGGAGCATTACCGTGCGGCAATCGCGATCGATCCGAAAAACCCGAAGGCCTATTACGATTACGGCGTCTTGCTGACGGAGCAAGGCAGGAATTCAGAAGCTAAAGAAGCATTCGAGAAAGCCCTCGAATTCGACCCCTCGGATAGTAACGCCCGTAACAGCCTCGGGGACTTATTGCAGCGAGAGGGCGACTTGGACGGCGCGCTTGCCGATTTCCGGCAGGCACTCGTGAGCAAGCCCGATTTTCCGCAAGCTCACTTCAACCTGGGCCGCGTCCTGGTGAATCAGGGAAATTACAAGGAAGGGATCCCGGAACTGATTAAGGCGCTTGGCACGTCAGATGACGATGCCAGGCCATCATACTTATACGCCGTGGGCGCCGCCTACGCGCGCTCCGGAGACCCACAGAACGGGCTGCGGTATTTGCACATGGCGCGGGAGCAGGCTGCCATGCGGCACGAGTCGAAGCTCCTCGAGAGCATTGACCGCGACCTGCGGTTGTTAGAAACAAGCGGGAACCACGACTGACCGCCTGATACCGCTACGCTTTCGAGAATCACCCCAGCACCCTTGGCCTCCCATCTCTACTCGTTCCTCCAATACTCCAATTCCCAACACTAAACGAGCAATTGCACAAATCAGACTCGAAACAGACAGCGCTATTTCAGCCTTACTTGAAGAAATTTGAAAGATAACGCAAAAAAAGCTTGACAGTAATCGAAAGCTTGTGATAGCAGAAAGCCATTAAAGGGGTAGTTCGCGCCAGGGCGGTTTGATTCATGAGGTAGTCGGGGCCCGTTTCATGTCCAAGAACGGGCGGTTCTTCGAACGTCGGGACTGGGTTTGAAACTTTCCAGGAGGCATTCGCCATGACTTCCAGGGGCAGGGTGGCGTTTTTGATGTCTTTCCTCGCGCTGAGCTTATCAGCCGCGGTGGTAGTGAAGCCGCTGAAAGGGCAAGTTCTCTACGGCTCGCTTCTTGGGACGGTGACCGACCAAAGCGGCGCCGTGCTGCCGGGAGCGCACATCACCGTCGTCAATTCCAAAACAGGGCTGAAGCGCGAGGCGGATTCCGACAGTTCGGGCCTGTACTCAATCCCCAATCTTCCCGAAGGCACTTATGACCTGACGGCGGGCGCCAAAGGATTCAAAGAGTACAAGCAGACGGGCGTCGAGGTCGGAGTGGGGGGACAGGTTCGAGTGGACATCAAGATGGAGGTCGGGCTGGTCAGCCAGGAAGTCACCGTGTCGTCCAGCGCGGCCGTGCTTCAGACCACGAAAGCCGAGGTCAGCACGAGTCTCAGCACCGTTGCGATCGAAAACTTACCCACCGGGTTGTATCGAAACTTTCAGTCCCTCGTCCTCCTTACTCCGGGAGCGGTGGACAATTACGGGTTCACGGGGGCGGTTGCCGATACACCGGAGCGAGCCATCGCGATTCCGATCAATGGCTTCGATCCAGCATTCAACTCGACCCGCATTGACGGGGCGCAGAGCATTTTTCTTTGGAAACCCGGCGGAGCCGCTCTTTACATCCCGCCTCTCGAGAGCATTCAGGAAGTGCGAGTCGCCACAAACAGTTATGATCCCGAGAAAGGGATGGCAGGCTCGGCTGCGGTGGACGTCATCACCAAGTCGGGAACAAACGACCTCCATGGTGTACTGTTCTGGTACAACCACAACCAGCATTTCGATTCCTGCGAAGCGTTTGATGTAAACTGCAAATCGAAGGCGAACGGGCTGCCGCCGACAAGCAAACCGAAAGATATTCTCAACGATATGGGCGGAAATTTGGGTGGCCCGATCAAG
>QHZO01000160.1:21650-22947 GCA_003224695.1 Acidobacteriota bacterium | reverse complement strand
CAGGCGATGCGATGCGGAACGGGGACTTTTCGAGTTTTCTGAAAGAGAAAGTCAACGTATGCCTCGCATACAAGGACGACGGAACATGCGAAACTCTGGGGTCGCCTGTCATGGTCCCGACAACGGACGGTCACGGCGGTATAGGCCCATCCGTTCAGTTACAGCAGGGCATGATTTTCGACCCCACGACAGGGAATCCCGACGGCACAGGCCGTGCGGTTTTTAGTAGTCCGACCTCCCCGCTTTGCAACACCAAATCGAATCCAAACTGCCTCAACATAATGCCGTCGGACCGTTTCGACCCCAACGGCACTGCGCAGACGATTCTGCCGCTTTGGCCAACTTCTAACGTCGGGAGCAACCTCTGGATCACCGATCCCATAACAGGGAACGTTACGCATAACTTCTTCATGAATGCGCCCGTCGCGTTTAACCGGAACAATTATGACTTCAAAGTTGACTGGAACCGGACCGAGCGGCATTTCGTGTGGGTCAAATACAGCATTATGGCCACTCACACATTTAATCATTGCGGGTTCAACTCCACGATCGGCGGCCCCTGTCCCGCAGACCAATGGGGCAGCACGAACGTCTTCGTGCAGACCGCCACGGTAGGGCATACCTGGAACCTGTCGCCGACTTTTGTGGCGGACGGCTCCTACGGGTTTTCGCGGATGAGCCAGACGGGCTTTCCCCAAGATTTCGGGCAAAATATCGGGACGGATATCTTGAAAATTCCCGGCACGAACGACTCTCTGGGTGGCGGCCAGGACATTCGCTACACCGGGGCTCCGACGATTTCGGTGAATGGCTTCGACCCTCTGGGAAGCCCGAATTTCGGGTGGATGCCATATTACCGGAACGATTGGACCGTGACTCTCGCCCAGAATTTCACTTGGACGCATGGTCCTCACACGCTGCGCTTCGGCTTGGATCTTATTCACAATCATCTTAACCACTGGCAGCCCGAGGATGGCTTCGGACCGCGAGGCGGCATCAATTTCAACAACGGGAACGTCACTTTTGTGAACCTCAAGGATGCCTCGGGGAATCCGATTCAAACCGATGTGTCGGCCTCCCCGCAGGCCGCGAATAGTTTCGCCCAGTTCCTCCTAGGAATTTACGACGAGGCCGGCCGCTCGATCCAATTCCAGAAAGCCAACGGAAAGGATTGGTGGGACGGCTTCCACTTCCTGGATAACTGGAAGCTGACGCCGAAGTTGACTCTGAACCTAGGTCTTCGGTACGAATACTATCCTGTCTTTAGTCGAGACAGCCTCGGCAAAGGCATCGAGCA
>QHZO01000160.1:0-21625 GCA_003224695.1 Acidobacteriota bacterium | reverse complement strand
AAAGGACCTTCTCGAGCCTCGGGTTGGCTTCGCTTGGGAGTTGAACCCGAAGACCGTATTGCGGGCTGGTTTCGGTAGTACCAACGAGACCTTCCCCATCTTGAGAGAAACCCGCGGCGCCTATCCAGCCGTCATCGCGACCGATAACGTTTACAATTCTAATGACCCTGCTTTCAACACGCTCGCTTCCTGCCAACTCGGTATGAATGCCCTGTGCAGTTTCCAAGGGCTTGGGACATTTGGAACCGGGATCACCCCGGCAATGGAACCCATACCACCGGCCGGACTTAGCACCGGAGTGATTGACGCCCCTCCGAACGTTGACTTGCGGTTCCTTGGGGCCGGGTTGCTGAAGCGCGGTCGCATCAATACCTGGAACTTCACAGCAGAGACAAAATTACCAGGAGACATGCTTCTGGGGGTTGGCTATGTTGGCAATCACCTGGCCCACGGGTGGGGGATATTGGACAGAAATGCTTCTGACATAGACCAGGAGCCGCCTTTGACCGCGGCGTTTGGGCGTACGGCAGGCACTTACCAGTTGCAGGGCTATCTCGACTCCCATTACAACGCCTTGCAGGTAACGCTCGACCGGCATTACTCCGGGGGGCTATACCTCAAGGGAGCGTATACGTATTCGAAGGCCATCAACGAGTCCTACGATACCGATGCGTGGAGTGGGGGCTTCTGGACCCCTCCCCTCTTCGCGGGCCCAAGCTACCGGGATCGGAACCGCGGCATGGCGGACATAGATCGGCGCCATATTTTCCGGATAGCATATGTTTGGGATCTTCCCCTCGGGGCAGGGCACAAACTTGCCAGCGGCAACCGCATCGGAAGGGCCGTTCTGGGAGGCTGGCAATTCAACGGTGTTTGGAGCACGCTCTCGGGGTCACCGACGACCATTTTTGGTATACCCAATTTTAAGAGCGAAGGCAACCATCAGACGTTAGATCAGGTGGCACCTCTCCATAAAATAGGGTGCCTTGGACCGCAAGATGGCTGCTATTGGTACGATCCCTCGTCCTTTGCGGTAGTGCCCACGGTGAGGGATCCGGACGGTGTGGAAAGGAACCACCGCTTCGGGACGACGGGTCGGAACATTGCTGTTTACGGCCCCGGACACTGGAACCTCGACCAAAGCTTGTTCCGGCACTTCAAACTGAGCGAGCGCTACGACTTGCAACTCCGCGCGGAGTCAATCAACGTCTTCAACCACCCGACGTGGGATTGGGGGCACGACGAATGGGGAGGCTCGAATTATTGCTGGAGCGGCCCCGGCCAGCCGTGCGGCGCACCCTTTATGCAGGCTCCCGACGCATTCGGCCACCGCACGATTGAGCTTGGGCTGCGCTTGGCGTTCTAATTTCAGCAGGGGGCACTGAGCGAAGTCGGACCACGCCGTGCCCGTACGTCACCGACATTCGGTCGAAATCGCGAGGGGCGTAAGCCATACGGCTTACGCCCTTTTTGTCTTTGGCGGCGACACGCCATAGCATTCCCCCACGTGAGCCTCTCCCAGCCGAGGCCGGTAGGGCAGGTTTGAAACCTGCCCCTACGAAGTGTTAAATGGAAGCGATGAAGGGTCTCATGAGAGCCGCCGCGTGTCTTATCCTCGGTGCATCCTTCCTGGCTGCGCAAAGGAACGACTTGGCTGAAAAATCAAAGCGGGGAAAGGAGCTGATGGCGACGGGGCGATTTGAGGAAGCCATTCCGATATACCGTGACCTGGCCAAAGCTTTGCCAGATGGGCCGGGTCCCGCGATGGACTTGGGGCTGGCGCTTCACATGGCCGGGCACGGGCCGGAGGCGGTTACGCAATTCCAAAAAGTCCTGAGACTCGAACCTTCGAACGTGCCGGCGCGCCTCTTCCTGGGCGCGGCATATCTTGGACTGAAAAATCCGGCGAAAGCCGTCGAGCCGTTGCGGGGAGTCGTTCGCGCCGAGCCGAGGAACGCCGACGGGCATCTTCTTCTTGGGGATGCTCTTCTCTCGCTCGAGCACTACCGGGAGGCTTCCCAGCAGTATGAAAAGCTTTCCCAACTCGAAGCCGGCAATCCCAAGGCTTGGAATGGACTCGGACAGAGCTACGAAGGGCTGGCACGGCAAAGTTTCGATCAGCTTGAAAAAGCGGCTCCCGACTCGGCGTACTGGCTGGATCTCGTTGCCGAATCTCGCGCGAAGGGTGATGAATTCAAAGGGGCTTACTTTTTTTACAGAGAAGCCCTGAAGAAGATGCCCGAATTGCGGGGCGTTCATACCGCCTTGGGCGATATCTACCGGAAAACCGGTCACGCGGACTGGGCGGAAATAGAGGAAAAGAAAGAAGCCAATCTTCCACCTTTGAATTGCCGCAAGGACCCCGCCTTTGACCACAAGGTCGCGCCGAGCCTCGGCTCGCGAACCGGGCCCGATATTTCGAATAAGCCCAGTGCCCTCTTGGAATGTGATTTTTGGGCCGCGCGCTACCAGGAGCTGATAGACGCATCACGCGGCGATAAATCCGTGGAAGCCGACTACTGGCGAACCCGCGCATTGAACGAGCTGGCGAAGCAGGCCTTCTCGCGCCTTGCCGAGCTCCCTCCATCCGGCGAAGTTTACGAGTTGCTGGCAAAAATCGAATTCAGCCAGAGAAAATACACTCAGGCGGCAAACGAATGGCAGCAAGCATTAAAGTTTTCCCCGGACAGTTCGTTTGACCGGCAAGGCCTCGCCATTTCTTCGAGCGCGGCCGGTGATTACGAGAATGCTTATGTTCTATTGAAAGACCTGATTAAGGAATCGCCCGATTCCCAGGAACTGAACTATTGGCTCGGGTATTGCTTGTTGGGCCTTGAAAAGCCTTCGGATGCTGTTCCGTATCTTGAAAGGGCGGTACGAATCGACTCCGCGCCGCTAGAGCCGCATCGCGACCTGGCTCGCGCCTATCTGCGCGTGGGCGAGATTGATAAGGCCCTTCCGCACGCGAAAGCCGCCTTTCCGATTGATGCCGATGGGACCCTCTATTACCAGCTTGCTCAGGCTTTTCGGAAAACCGGACAGAAGGAATCCGAAATGGAGATGCTCGCGAAATTCCGCGACATCCAAAACTCTTCGGCCGCGGAAAAGAAACGGCTCGAGGAAGAGATTCAAATTACTCCTCCCTGAAAAGGCTGCCCGTAAGACCGCCACGAGCGGGGCAGTGTGGGGTGGGTTAGAAATTTATGAGAATCAGCGCCGGTGGTTTCTCAGAGCCTTCTGTGGTATAAGGGGTTTTCGCCAGGGGCATCGGTTCTCCGGTGCGCGCGCAAGATCGAGGCGTCGGTAGGGACAGGCAAGTTTCAACCTGCAAGGAGGAGGATCAGCAAGATGGAGATGTCGAAGTGGCAGCGTGTTCGCGGAATGTCGGTTGCACTTTTGGTCGGATTCCTGGGAGTGAATTGCAACCTTATGGCACAGACCCACGTCGTCAGCCCCGCCGAACTACAGAAAGAGGCGGTGGCTGTAACCCAGGCGCATCAGCGAAACGTGGAGGCGGTAACTCAATTCTTGTCTTCGCCTCGTGCGAAGAAGGCGCTCCGTTCCGCTCATCTGGATCCGAAACAGGTAACGACCGCTGTGGCCTCCCTCAGTGATGAGGAGCTGGCGCAGTTGGCTTCGCGCGCTGGTAAGGCGCAAGCCGACTTTGCGGCGGGTGACCTGTCGGATCACGACCTGATGCTCATCCTCGTGGGAATCGCCGTGTTGGTCTTGATTATCGTTGCTGTCCGCGGCTAGAGCCCTGGCATGTTATGGAGTCTCACGCGACGTGTTCCGTGCCTGTTGCTCTGCGGAATGCTGGGCGCGGCCGGGGTGCCGAGTGTGTGGCTGGACGTACCGTTCGTGAGACAGGAGAAGCACGCCTGCGGCGCGGCCAGCATTGCCATGTTGATGCGGTACTGGCAACGCCAACAGGGAGAGCCGGCGGCACCCGACGTAGAAGAGATCCAGCGCGCGCTCTATACCCCTCGCGCGCGGGGGGCCTACGCTTCCGCCATGATCCGCTACCTCGAGCAGCATGGGTTCCGGACGTTTGCTTTCCAAGGCGATTGGAAAGACTTGCAAAAGCATCTGGAGAAAGGCCGTCCTCTCATAGTCGCCCTGTGCGTGGGCCGCGACGCGCACCATTACGTGGTGGTTACAGGGCTGGATTGGCAGCAGGATGTGGTGCTGAAGAATGATCCGGCGGAGCGCAAGCTGCTCAAGCAAGGACGTACCGACTTCGAAAAAGAATGGAAAGCTGCGGGCTACTGGACTTTGCTGGCCGTACCCCGGCAAGGGGACCCTGTCTCTGCTCCTTAACCCTCCTCTTGTTCCTCGGATGTGCCTCTTCGCAGGACTTTGCACAGATTGCGGCCCCGCCTGACCGTCTCGCGGGAATCAAAAAACTTTTTGACGAAGAGCGTTGGGAGGAGCTGGTCAAAAAGGCGGAATCGCTCCCGGCTCGTGGAGCGGAGGCAGATTACTACTACGGGTTCGCCCTCTCGCGTCTGGGACGGTGGGATGAGGCGCGCACAGCTTTCCTCGCAGGGCAACGCCTGCGCCCACGCGATGAACGATTCCCGATCGAATTGGGCGGAGTCTCCTTCAAACAGAAGCGCTATGCGGAGGCCGCGCGATGGCTCGAGCGAGGCCTCAGACTCGCCCCCAACGACGCTTATGCCAATGATTTCCTGGCGACAATTTATTTCCTCGAAGACAATCTCGAGGCCGCGCTTAAATATTGGAACCGCGTTGCCAAGCCTCGGATTGAAAGCGTGCGGGTGGAGCCGGGGCTGCGGGTGGAGCCGGCGTTGCTCGATCGCGCCATGGCCTTTGCCCCCGCCGGCACCTTGCGTCTCTCCGATTTACTGACCTCTCAGGCACGCGTGGGCGGACTCGGAATTTTCCCTAATTATAGCTTCCACCTGGAGGCGCAGGACGACGGAAGGTTCGATGTCGCCTTCCGCGCTGAGGAGCGAAACGGCTGGGGGAACAGCAAGTGGGAAGCGCTGCTTGCAACATTCCGCGGCGCGTTCTACCAGACGATTTACCCGGAATACTCCAACCGGGGAGGCTCGGCGACCAACCTATCATCCCTCGCGCGCTGGGACGCGCAAAAACGCCGCCTGCTGGGTCGCTTATCAGCGCCCTTCGAGCACAACCCGCAGTACCGCTATGAGGTTGGCCTCGATTTGCGCGATGAAAATTGGGACCTTCGTGCATCGTTTAAGGGGCCGGCGCCGCTGCTGGGGGCGCTCAACCTTCAGAGGGAAGCGATCCACGGTGTTCTGACCTCTTGGCGTAGCGGAGCCTGGAGCTGGCGCGCGGGTGCCGAACTTTCCGCTCGCGATTATCGGAATGTCGTTCGCGGGTCCGCGTTGCCCGCGCAGGTGCTGTTGAGCGGCACCCAGCTCAAGCAGCTTGTGCAATTGAATCACGAATGGCTGCGGGTCCCTGAGAGACGGTTCGAAAGCAACGCGAGTATCATCTCAGAGGCGGGAGCGATCTGGTCCGCCCCCACACACTCCTTTGAAAAACTGCAAGGCGTGGTTGCGGCTTCGTGGTACCCGCAGATGAGCGGTGACGACTACGCCATGCGAGGTCAACTCCGCTCCGGAAAAACATTTGGAAGCGTTCCTTTCGATGAACTATTCATGCTGGGCATGGAACGCGATAACGACCTGTGGATGCGGGCCCATGTCGGCACGCGGGACGGCAGGAAAGGAAGCGCACCGCTGGGGCGCAATTATTCTCTCTTCAACTGGGAGATGGATAAAAATCTGTATGATAACGGGTTCTTGAGCGTGAAGCTCAGCCCATTCCTTGATGGTGGGAAGAGCACCGACCCTTTACCAGGGCTGGGCTCGAGACAGTGGCTTTGGGATGCGGGAGTGCAGGCGAAATTCCGTCTCCTCGGGGTGGGAGTGACGTTTATTTACGGCAAAGACCTGCGCTCCGGCAAGAACGCGTTCTATGGCACTGCGCGGTGATAATTCGGCGCGAGCGGCTCTTTGGCGCTGGGCGATGCCTGGGTTTCTCGCCCGCCGGATCGGGCCTTCAATCAGAAAATACCTGACAAAGTAAAGAACCTTGATTGGGGTTTCCGTGGAATCCATCGGCATGGTAGGATCCGCTTGCTATGGCTGGCCAAGAGAAGGACGGCTCGTCGCGAAGTATGAGAACCATACCCTCAAATTCTGTTGAGACGACAGGGCAGGACGGCCGCCTTTCCCGCCGCCAGCTCCTTGGAATTGTGGCCGGAGTGGCCGGAGTTGCTTTGCGCCAGCCGGATGTGAACGCCGCTGCGGCGTGTCAAGCTGCCGTGGGACCGTCCTTCAGCGGTACTCCCTATTCTCCCCGGTTCTTCTCTCTGCCGGAAATGCACTCGCTTGCCGCGCTGGCCGAGACTGTGATCCCCACCGACGACCGCTCCCCCGGGGCCGAGGCCGCGCGCGTGCACGAATTTATTGACGGCATGATCGCGGACTCGGATTCCAATACCCAAGTGTTGTGGCGTACCGGCCTCGTGGCCGTTGAGAAGACTTCAAAAGCGGAGTTCGGAAAGGGATTTGAGGAGCTGACCGCCGATGAGCGAACCGCCCTGCTCGAAAAGCTCGCTGCCAATGAGATGAATCCCGCCACGCTCGAGGAGCGTTTCTTCGCCGCCTTGAAGAGGATGACGATCGAGGGCTATTACACTTCCGCAGTGGGCATCCATCAGGACTTGAACTATCAGGGGAACACGGCGATGGCCGATTTCCCCGGCTGCTCGCACTCTGAGCACAAGTAAATAATCGGGTCATTGTGTGATCGGGTCATCGGATGATTGAGCGATGGCTGATTGACGATTCAAGTGGCCGTCAGCGTTCAGCTTTCAGCGCTCAGAAAGACGCCGGAGGGCGGCCGCCCCGCTGCGTTTCCTCGCTGATGGCTGAAAGCTGAGGGCTGAAAGCGTCTTTTCTCAATCTTCAATCGGCAATCGAAAATCGTCAATTATTCATAGCGCAAGGCCACCATCGGGTCCACTTTCGTGGCGCGGCGTGCGGGGATGTAGCTTGCGACGAGCGCCACTGCGGCGAGAATCGCCGCGGCCGCAACGAACGTCAACGGGTCAGTCGGTTTGACGCCGAAAAGCAGGCTTGACAGGAGCCGCGTTAGCGCAAGGCCGCCCGCAACGCCGACAACGACTCCGACCAGGGTCAAGTTAATCCCGCGCAGAATAATGCGGCGAGAGACTTCGTAAGAGAGCAGGCCGTAAAGTCCGACGCAGGCAAGCAAGAGGGCCAGAGCGCCAAAGAAGCTCGCGAGACGCGCGATGGCGTGCTCCTGCGTGAGTAACTCCTCGATTCTCTCGGTCTGAGTCCGGACTTGGAAAATAGGCAGATTGCTGTCCGTGCGCTTTACGGCGTCTCGCACGGCTGGAATGATTGCTGAAGGATCTGTGGCCGTGCGCAATTCGAAATAAGCGCCCCCACCCGCTGCCGGGAGGTAAATTGTTGGATGGATCTCTCGCCGCAAGTTGTTGTACTTCGCATCGCCCACGACGCCGACAATTTCCCAGGGGGTTGACTTCTTCGGCATGGGCACGGCCACGTCCCCGCTCGACCCTTCGCTCCCCCCTTTGACCAGCAGTTTGCCGAGGGGATTTTGGCCCGAAAAGTATTGGTGAACAAATGCCGCGTTGATGACCACCGGAACTGGCGGGCCGGAAACTGGAGAGGACTTTGCCGGCGGCCCGGGAGCAGGCGATGGCGCGTTTTCCGCGGGTTGCTCCGCCGCGGCCGCATGGGCCGCTTGCTCGAAATCCGCGGAGTTAAATGTTCGGCCAGCGAGCAACGGGATACGAATGGTTTTGAAGAAATCCGGACCGGAGGCGAGCATGTCCGTTTCGTGGGTCACTTTTCCCGTCTCCCCTTCGAGGTGGAAACTGCTCGTCCACAGCCCCCCGCTCAGCAAGGCAGAGGAGGAGTAACTGACTGAAATTACGCCCGGAATGGCCGCGAGCTGCTCCTGCAAGCTGCGATAAAGGTTCCGAATTTGCAGATCTTGATACTTCAGAAGCGTCGGGTCGATGCCGAAAATCAGAATGTTCCGCGTGTCGAAGCCGGGATCAACATCGTGAAGATTTTGGAGCGTGCGCACGAAAAGCCCCGCGCCAATCAGCACCATCGTCGAAAGCGCCACCTGAACGACCACGAGCGCCTTGCCGAGATGAAAGCCGCGACCCGGGTGGGCTCCGCCCCCAGGCAGAGTCGCAGCATTTTCCTTAAGCGCAGGCGCCAAGCTGAGTCTCACGGCGCGGTAGGCCGGAGCAAGGCCGAAGAAGATGCCCGTGAAAACTGAAACCGATATCGTGAACGCGAGGACGCGCCAATCGGGTTCGACCACGAAAGGAAACGGATTTTCTGATCTGCGGAGCAGCATCGCCTCCGTGGCGCGCACTCCCCAGTATGCAAATAGAATTCCTAGCGCGCCACCGGCCAATGAGAGCGTTACGCTTTCGGTCAAAAGCTGGCGCACAATTCTCCCGCCTCCGGCGCCGAGCGCCAGCCGCACGGCCATTTCTTTCTGCCGCGCCGCGGCGCGCGAAAGCAGAAGACCCGCGACGTTCGCGCAAGCAATCAGGAGAATGACGCCCACAGCAAACATCAGGACGTAGAGCGGTTTCGAAAACTCGCCGCGCTCGCCCGCGAGGCCTTGCTGAGCCGGGGCGAGCAATATCCTCGGGTCGTCGGATTCTTTCGAAAGAGGCTTTTCTCCGTGGAGCATTTCGTTGCGGAACAGTAGTGTGGTGGCGGCTTGCGCCCTCTCAAGAGAAATACCGGGCTTGAGCCGCGCCATGATGACCAGCCACCAGTTGTTGGGGCCTCTCGAATTGTTTCCCCAATCAATATTCAGTCGCGGAACCATGGCAATGGCAAGAAAAAGGTCCTGACTCTTACCGGGGGAGAGGCTGGTAAAGCTTGGATCGGCGACGCCCACAATCGTGAACGGCACACCGTTCAAGGAGATGCTGCGGCCCACGGCCGAGCGGTCACCACCGAATTCGCTTTGCCAGAAGCGATAACTCAGGACGACGGCGGGCACGGCGGAAAGAGAATCGTCTTCCCGCCCCAGGGTGCGGCCGGCCAGAGCATTCACGCCGAGCGTTGAAAAATAATTCCCGGAGACCAGTTCGCCGCTCGCCATGCGCGCCGCCCCGTGGCCGGCGAGGACCAATTGCGCCGGACCTGCAAAGGCTGAGGCTTCAGAAAAGTACTCCTTCTCTGTGGCGATTTGCTCGAAGACGGGATAAGGGAACGTACAGCCGCTGGGACTCTTCCCCATACTTCCTTCCGGACAGTCGCCGAAAGAACTCATTTCGATGCTCCCGCGAGGCCCCTCGCGCACTGACCAGCGCAGCAAGACCAGTTGCGACGGGTCGCGCGCCGGCAAGGAACGGAGCATCACGGCATCAATGAGGCTGAAGATGGCGGTGTTGGCGCCGATGCCGAGGGCCAGCGTTAGCACCGCGACGGCGGTGAATCCTGGGCTTTTCGCGAGCGTCCTCAGCCCGAATCGTAAATCTTGGATTAGAGTTTTCACTTGATTGCCTCCTTCGAAGCCCTTTCAGGAGCTGTGGCGCCAGCATGAGGCAGGCTGCCGGGTTGCAGCTTGCCGCGGCGGGCCGGCAACCTGTAATGCCGCCGTCCCGGCGGCATCGAGGCAAGGCCAGCGAGACGCTGGCGCTACGAGCGCCGACGGTAGTGCCCCTCTATGTGCGCCGAAGTGGCGGCGATGGGGGCATCGCCACTACAGAAATTGACGCCTCAACCCCTTGGCGCGTTAGTTTCGGTCGAGCGCTTATCCCCTGCCCATTTTAGCGCCGACCCAGTGTATGATGACTGCGAAATGACACATGGTACGCAAGCGGATTCTGGTCACGAACGACGACGGCATCCACGCGCCGGGACTGGCGGCGCTTGAAGCGGCTCTCGCCGCGCTGGGTGAGGTGACGGTGTCGGCCCCGGAGCGCGAGATGAGCGCCACCAGCCAGTCCATCAGCTTGCATTCGCCGCTGCGCGTCCACGCGCTCGACGAGCGCCATTTCGCCGTCGCGGGAACGCCGGCGGACGCCGTCATTCTCGCGCTCCATCACTTAATGCCCGAGAAGCCCGACCTGGTGGTTTCCGGCATCAACCCCGGCGGGAATCTGGGCGAGAACGTCGTCTATTCCGGGACGGTGGCCGGGGCGATGGAGGCCGTGCTGCACGGCGTTTCCTCCTTCGCCATTTCGCTTTGCTCGCGCAAGCAGACGGACTTCAGTGGCGCCGCAAGCTTTGCCGCTCGGCTGGCGGCGAAAGTGCTCGAGGAAGGCCTTCCGCCGGGCGTCATGCTCAACGTCAACGTGCCGCGCGGCTTGCCACGATCCAATCGGGGCGAGCCCATTGGCGTGCGCTTCGCCCGCCAGAGCCAAAAAATTTCCCAGACTCTCGTCCGCGAGCAGAAGGATCCGCGCGGCCGGAAATATTTCTGGCTCGACGAATCCGTGGACCTCGGCCAGGTCGAGCCGGACTCCGATTACGCCGCTGTGCTCGCCGGGGAAATCGCCATCACGCCTCTGCAAGTGGACCGCACCGACTACAAGAGCCTTAACCACCTCTCTGGTTGGCTGGATTCCCTTCGCGCGAACCGTTAATTCCACTCTGTGCTATCTTTAACTACATGCTGGAAAAGCCTTGAAGGCGTCATCCTGAGGTGTCCCGTCTTGCGGGACGACGAAGGATCTCCGCATTCGTTCAATTCGGTGAATGCCGGGATTCTTCGACTGCATCCGTCGGCTGACGGACTCAGCGTCACAATGACATTTTCAGAATCTTTTTCGGCAACTGGAAGGAAAAGTCGTCCGATATGTCGAAAGTCCGAGTCCGCTTTGCTCCTTCGCCCACCGGCTACGTCCACGTCGGCAACGCCCGGACAGCCTTGTTCAACTGGCTCTTTGCGCGGCACGAAGGCGGCGCGTTTGTCCTGCGCATTGAAGACACTGACGTGGAGCGCTCGGAAAAAGGGTACGAGAGCCAACTGGTCGAAGACCTCCGCTGGTTCGGATTGGATTGGGACGAGGGTCCCGACAAAGGCGGGCCGTTCGGCCCTTATCGCCAGTCCGAGCGGCAGGACTTGTACGCGCAATTCGCCAAGGAGCTCGTCGGAGCCGGACGCGGGTATTTTTGCTTTTGCTCGGCGGAGCAGTTGGAAGCTGAGCGCCAGGACGCTTTGAAGGCGGGCCGGCAGCCGAAATACAGCGGCCGCTGCCGCACGCTCGCCGCGGAGGAGGCAGCACGAAGAGTGAAGAATCGTGAGCCCGCGGCGATTCGCCTGAAAATCGAACCGGGCGAATTCCGCTGGCAAGACCTCGTGCACGGCGAAGTGGTTTTTTCGAGCGACGTTATCGGCGACCCCATTCTGGTCCGCTCTGGCGGGCATCCCGGCTATAACTATGCGGTGGTCATTGACGATCATATGATGCAAATCTCGCACGTTATCCGCGGTGACGACCACATCTCGAACACGCCGCGCCAATTGGCGCTCTATCGCGCTCTGGGATGGGAGCCGCCGGCCTTCGCGCACCTTTCGACAATTCTCGGCCCCGACCGCGCGCGCCTCTCGAAGCGCCACGGCGCGACCTCGCTTCAAAATTTTCGCGAAGAAGGAATTCTGCCCGAGGCGCTGAGAAACTATCTGGCTTTACTCGGCTGGTCGCCGGCGGACGGGAAGACCGAAATTCTCGGCGGCGATGCGCTGGCGGAGCAATTCTCGCTTGCGCATGTCACCAAGAGCCCGGCGGTGTTCGATGCGGAGAAGCTCGCCTGGATGAATCGGCAATACATGAAAGGCGCGGCGCCCGAGTGCTTGGCTCGGCTATCGGCGCCGTTTCTTGTCAAGGCAACGTACTTGGCCGAGCCGATCGCGCCGGCGACGATGGCATGGATCGAGCGTGTCTTGGATGCCACGCTCAAGAACCTTGACCGGCTCGATCAACTGCCCGCTGCGACTCGTTTGATTTTCGATTACGATGCCACGACGGTCGTGTCGAGCGAAGAAACGCGCCACGTGGCAGAAGATCCGGCGGCGCGCCAGGTGCTTGCCGCGCTTATTCCCAAGGTGCTGGCGGATGAAAGCCTGACCTTCGCGCGCTTTCGAGAGATTGCCAAGGAAGTCCAAAAGGAAACCGGGAAAAAAGGCAAAGACTTGTTTCATCCCATTCGCGTCGCCGTGACGGGCGCGGTGTCCGGGCCGGAACTCGAAAAGCTCATTCCGATTTTCGAGGAAGGGGCAAAGCTCAATCTCGCGAAACCGATTAAGAGCACCGCCGAGCGGCTGCGGGAATTTGCGGCGGCGGCGAGGTTGGAATAAATGCCGGAAAGCATGCACGACCGGGCGTTGCGCAGAACTGGCGCCACCGCCGAGACGATTTACGGGGTCCATGCGGTCGAGGAAGCCCTGGGGCAGCGGGCGATTGACCACATTCTGATTAAGGAGGGGCCTTCGAGCCGCCGCGTCCAGGAAATCATCAATCGCTCGCGCACCCTGGGAGTTTCCGTGCGGTTCGCCCCGCGCCAGGCATTGGAGCGCGCCGCGGGCACGGCGCACCATCAAGACGTCGTGGCGGTTTGCTCCGCGAAGGCCTATGTGGAACTCGAGTCGCTTCTCGCGTCTCGAGCCCCACTGCTGGTGGCGCTCGACGGCGTCGAGGACCCGAGGAACCTCGGGGCAGTGGCGCGCGCAGCCGTGGCCGCCGGCGCCGACGGCCTGGTGATTCCGGAGCGGCGCGCGGCAGGACTGACGCCGGCGGCTGCCGCGGCTTCGGCCGGGGCGCTCGAGCACCTGCAGGTGGCGCGTGTTCCAAACCTGGTTCGAGCGCTCGTGGAATTGAAAAAGTCAAACGTCTGGATTTACGGATTCGATCCGCAGGCGACGAAAACCTATCTCGACCTCGATTGCCGCGTCTCGTGCCTGCTGTTGTTCGGCGGCGAAGGCCGGGGTCTCTCGCGCCTCGCGCGTGAGGCAGCGGACGAGCTAGCACGCATCCCTCTTCGCGGCCCCGTAGAATCGCTCAACGTGGCGGTGGCGGCGGGGATTGTGCTCTTCGAGGCGGCGCGGCAAAGGGCGGCTGAGGCGTAAGGGCGGATCCGTCAGCCGACGGTTGTCCGCCCAGCCCAGGCCGCACCCATGGCGCAATACGCCATGTCTGCGCCACCCGCGGGGAAGCACGTTAGATGGAAAACCACATGTGTGAAGTAAACGATTGAAAGTATTGGTGGACCTGAGGGGGTTCGAACCCCTGACCCCCTGGTTGCAAACCAGGTGCTCTCCCAACTGAGCTACAGGCCCGCCGTCGTTTTACCCCTGCGAATTCCAAGCGTTAGACAACTCTCTCCAAGCGCGTCATACAAACCAACTACTCTCCCCACTGAGCTAGAATCTCGCCGTGGTTCTATCCCTTTGAATTCTATGCGCACCACAACATTCTTTTCAATCACATCTTGTATCCTAATGGGTACACGCTCAGGGTTTTCTTCGCGGAAGCGTCGGATCAGATTTATCGGGTAATGCAGAAATGATTTCTTGAGGCGTTGACAGCTCGACCCGCTCAGAGCGCTATCTTTACGCTGCTCTACGAATGTGGTGCAACCACTTCAGGGAGGTTGCTGCCACCTGCATGGATGCAGGTCCGCCGCACTCCGGGGTCCTTCATCGTTGAGCTTGCCCTGAGTCGTGTTGTAATTGAATCTTGCGGCTTCAGTGAGGTGTAGGTCCTGTGGGACCCCTCAGCGTCTGAAGGAAAATGTTTCGGAGCATTTCGCTTTCTTGGTTTTCCTTCTTAGTCTCGATCCGCTGGAACAGTTCCGGTGCTCGGGCGGCGTCCTGCCGTCGGCCGACGCGCTCGTAAAGCATAGGCAAGCGGTACCAGGCATCCGCATAGATTGGATCCACGCGGACTGCAGTCTCAAGGTCGGCGATAGCGTTCTCGATGTCGCCGGCCGCCCGATGGGCTTTACTTTCGGTCAGGGAACAGAGGCTACAGGAAGGAATAGTACGATTGGCGATGGCGGGTTCTTTGAGGATTTGGTCGTCCTGACGAGACTGCCGCTTCAGCATGAGCGCGGCATGAAGATAGTAGAGGTAAGGGGACGGCCGTGGGAGGGCGAGCCCCTGCACCGCGACCCTTTCGGAGTCGGCGAGTTTTCCATCCATGTACATCGCAAAAGCCGTGAGCAGCCGCGCCGGAGAAAAGTCGGGCTCCAGTCTCAGAGCCTTGCGCGAAGTCTCGGCTGATTCCGCTCGCTGCCCACCCAAGAACTGAGACACGGAGAGTCCCAGGAGAAGCAACGGCGAGCGTGGATGAACCTTCACAGCGCGCTCGAAAACTTGCACAGCCCCTCGGTAATCGCGCCGCCGAATAAAGCTCCCTCTGGGCAAAGGCGACGCCGACTTGCAGCAGAACGTCGGGGTCGAGTCGAGGGCGATTTAGAAATCTCCGGAGAGCGTCTCGGGCCCGATCGTCCTGGCCTAGGGAAAGGGCCGTCCGAATCTCCCGTGCCAACGATGCCGGGGAAGGGGCCTCTTCTCCTCCTATCGCCTGCAGGTGCTCGTTGGAGCTCGGGCGCGGGCCCAAATTTGCAGATCCGGTGGCGCCCACCGGCGAAGCAAACATGGTAAGGGAAGAGATAGTGACAGCCGCAAGACGGCAAGCATGGCGCGTCAAGGCCATAAAGCCTCTTGCCTTGCAACCCGTTAGGCCCGGCGATCCCACCAGGCTGATTGAAAAAAGCGCAGCCAACTTCCGTGCATTACAGCCGAAGTGTCGGCTTGAGGTATCCACGGTGTCGCGGGAGACCGGGAATCTTCTGCAGATCGGCAATCGTATCCAGGTCGTGCGGACATTGTTCTGTCCCAAACCCTCCGTCGAGATCACTGCCAATCGCAAAATGCCGGGCGTTGCCCGCCAGCGTTTCCCGCAAGTTGACAAACACGTATTGATGTGATTAACCATACCACGAAGACCCGAACGTGGCTCAATGATGACAGGGTCATCCCCATTGTTTTTGTGATCGTTTTGCACTCTCTCAAAAAGCGGGAGCATGGAGGCACGCACGACGGGACACCTGAAAGCAGAGCGGCGTTTTGAGGGAGTTGAATCGTCTCGAGAGCGCCCTTCCCGAGTCCGATGTGGTTTCGCAAACAGCGGCTGACCCGACATGACTCTCGCCCGAAGTAAGGATCTTCGCGTGCACACACCAGGATGGCATTACCCAGCCATCCTTTGGATATGCGGCCTGATTGTTCTTGCGTTGTTGGTCGGCACCAACGGAATGCCCGCTCGGGCGGGAGTCATGGCGGTGGCCCCAAAGCCTTACAGGGCGCTTCTCGTCGTCGAGCGCTGGAACGATCCCTCAAGTGTCTTAGTTGATCATGAGAAGGACGAATTCCAGCCCGTCGCGGCGCTGCTTAAAGCTTGGTCGGTTCCCTTCGATATTCTGCGGCTGGACCAGCAGCACCTCGACGACTCCTATCTCTTTGATCGCGAGGGGCACGTCCGCTACGGGGCCGTCATTTGGGTTGCCGATTCTTCCTCGTATTCCACCCAGAATCTCGGCTCGCTGGAAGAGGCGGCGCGCGCCGGCACTAGCTTGATCGTTGCCAAATCGCGATTGCTGGACCCAGCGCTTGAGCGATTGTTGGGGTTGAAATTCAAGGCCACTTATACGGCCACGGATTCTCTGCGGGTTACGGAACCGCATTTCATCACTCGAGAGCTCGCGGGCTTGAAGATGGATCCACTCGATACGTCCTGGGATTTCGCGACCCGTCTTTGGGTGGATCCGCGAGGCGCGAAAGTTCTTATCGCGCAGACCGTCCATCCTGCGCTTACATTAAATAGCCCGCGTGAGGACACGGCTGCCATTTGGCTGGGCGCGCCACGCTTGGCTGAGCTGCGAGATTCGCCCTACTGGAGAGAACTCTTTCTTCGCTCTCTGGTCTGGAGTCTGGGTTACGTTGTTCAGCCCAATGTGGACTACGCCCACAGCCTTGAGGTTGAGATGGATGATTGGGGAACGGCGGACAAGGGTTTCCTCTCCTATTGGCGCTATCCGGAGCCGAGCGAAGAAACCTTGCGCGAATACCTGATTGCGCCCCTCGAAAAGCGTCGTGCGGTGTTTGCCGCCAATGTCAACACCGGATACGTTGACCGCAAGACGCAGCGTATCGTCTCTCCGTGGACCCAGAAGTTTAGGGACGCATTTGGTGTGGAGCAAGATTATGCGTCCACACAGAAGGGCCTCAAGGCGGCGGTCAAAGCCGGCGTCCTGGAGATTGAAAGCCACGGCTGGACGCACATGCAGCCGGATCTGGAATCGCCTCCCGGCCCTTGGTGGACGGCTGATCTGGAGGGAGAAGCGTCGTCCGATGGTTGGTACACAGAATTTGCGGACGACCGGCGCGGGATTGAGTCGCCTGCCATCGTGCAACTCTTCCATATGAGGCGTTCCCTCGAATACTTGCAAGAGGACTTCGGTCAAAGAGCTCTGGAATTGAGGCCTGGCGGGAGCGGCTGGTCAAAATCTCAGTTCAACAACACCGGTCGGTTGGCGGCCCAGGCGGGCTTCGGGCTCTTCCATGCCGAGCCGGACTTTTACTATTACCTCGACCGTGATCTGGTTCTGGACATGACCGGCATATCACCACAAACGGAAGCCAGTTACGACCGTCCATTCCATCCTGAACAATGGCCTGCGCACCCAGAGGGACCCGTGATGTTGCTCTTTCACGATCGCGATATTGCGATGCAACCACAATTCGTTAGCCGTCTCTTGGACTCGTTGCCCACGAACTACAGAACCATGAGCGTGAATAATTATATCAGTTACCTGCATACGGAGATTAAATCCTCGGATGCGGACGGGTGGCAGCTCACCTTCAACTTTGACAAGCACTACTGCGCATACTTCGAAAGCCACCCTTCGTCCTGGGTGTTAAGGTTCTCCGACCCGTTCCGGCAACAGCTAGAGGGTGTCAAATACCTGGATGTCTCGGTGGATGGCAAGGCGCCAACCCAAATCAAGGCCGCGGAATTCCTTCACGAAACCGTGACGCTCGATCTTCCCGCGGGACTCGGCAGCCATGTATGGAAGTTGCAAGCCGTCAGATAGAGAAGTGGTGCGCATGTCCGGCGTTGAAAGTCGCAAGAGGCGACCCAACCAAACGCTGGAAGGAGGCCGACGAATATGGCCAACCTTGGTTCTGTGTCCGCGGCAGAAGCTTCGATGGCTCCCATGGGAGAGCCCGGCGCCAGCAAGTCGCCGCGCATGGTGGAGTTGGGTGTCAACGGCGAGGCATCCATTAAGATTGCTTTTCCGCCGACTGGTGCTGATGAATCCCTCGGGACGATCATCATTGAGGTGAACCTTAAACCTTGCGGTGAAAACAGGCTTACCTTCTCGGCTCCCGGCGCCGCCGGACTGACTCTTGATTCGATTTCGGTGTTGACAGGCCCAGTACAAGTCGAGCTTATCAAAGGCAAAGGTGATAGCAGGAATGGGGCCACAGTTTCTGATTCTGGGGTTTGGCCTGAGCCCTCTGATCCCCATAGAAACGAAACGTATCATGAAAACACTCTGTTTGTGGCTCGCAGCATGCTCCGGTGTGATTCACTTCTCGGTGCTGTTATGAAAACGAGACGCTTCCGCTTTCCCATCTCCCTGAGTGTCATGACGTTATTCTGGTGGAGCGGAATTTCATTGGGGCAGAATCCCACACTGGCCCCCACGCCACCAATGGGATGGAGTAGCTGGAATCATTTCGAGTGCAAGGTGAGCGATGCCATTATCCGCGCTCAGGCAGACGCGATGGTGAACAGCGGGATGAAGGCCGTCGGATACACTTATGTGAATATTGACGATTGCTGGCAGGGAAAGCGTGACGCCCAGGGGCTCATTCAGCCTAATGAAAAATTTCCGGATATGAAAGCGTTGGCTGATTACGTCCACAGCAAGGGATTGAAGCTGGGGATCTACTCCTCGCCGGGACCGAAGACTTGTGGGGACTATGAAGGAAGCTTTGGGCACGAAGAACAGGACGCCCAAACTTACGCCTCTTGGGGCGTTGATTTTCTCAAATACGATTTGTGCAGTCTGGAAGGAAAGGACGACCAGTTCGCAGCGTACAAGAAGATGGGCGACGCGCTTAAGAAGACAGGCCGTTCCATCGTTTACAGCCTGTGCCAGTATGGAATGGAGGGTGTTTGGTCTTGGGGAGCGTCGGTCGGCGGCAATCTGTGGCGCACAACGGACGACATCAGGGACAACTACTACAGCATGGCCATTTTCGGCTTCGGTCAGAGCGGCCTGGAAAAGTTCGCCGGACCCGGCCACTGGAACGACCCTGACATGCTGGAGATCGGCAACGGCGGGCTGGATGAGAATGAATCTCTCACTCATATGAGTCTGTGGTGCATTCTCGCCGCGCCGCTGATTGCGGGGAATGACCTGGCAAAAATGACGCCGACAACTCTTGTCATTCTTACGAACCCCGAAGTGCTTGCAGTAGACCAGGACTCCGCGGGCGTCGAAGGCCACCGCGTCAGCCAGGTCGGGCCCACGGAGGTTTGGATGAAGCCGCTCGCGGATGGAAGCAAGGCTGTGGGCCTGTTTAACCTGGATTGGGGGCCGATGACTCTTACTGTTAACTTCCACGACATCGGGGTGGGTGACTCCGCCACAGTCCGTGACTTGTGGGCTCGAAAGAACTTGGGCGAGTATAAGCGAAGCTTTACAGCAACCGTTCCCAAACACGGGGTGGTCATGATCAGGGTGAAGTGAGCGCTCTCGGGCGAGCGTCTGGAGATTATGGAACTCTCGCACGCCATACCACCGAACATCAAGTGTCGCGAGGGGAGCAGAATGCGTTCGATCACAATGGTGATGTATTTCATTGGGATATTGCTCGCGCCTGCGCCAGGAATCGCCGAACACAATCCCTTGCTGCCACGGCCACACCCGGTGCGCTACGGAATTGGTTCGCTCCCGTTACACGGGTTACTTGTGGGCCTGTCGCAGAAGGCGGCGGCCGAAGACCGATTTGCCGCCGAAGCGGTCCTCACAGAGGTCGAGATTCACGACTGGCCGTCGCTGGCTTACCGGGGAACGATGGTGGATATGCACGACGGCTCTCTGCCCAGTGAAGAAGGGATCAAGCGGCAGCCAGACTTTCTTGCACGCTGGAAAGCCAATCAATATTACCTCTACAGCGAAGCCAGCATCGAGCTCGAAGGATATCCGCCGCTTAACCCGCAGGGCCGTCTCAGCCAGGATGAGGTCCGGCGGATCGTCGCTTACGGCCGCGAGCGGAACATCGACGTCATCCCGAATCTCGAGCTCTATGCTCATCTGCACGATCTCTTCCGCGTCGAGGAATTTTCCGGCTTATCAGATCTGCCGCACGGGACTGAGTTCGATCCTCACAATCCGAAGGTCATGGTTCTGTTGACCGACTGGGTCGATCAGATTGCGCGCTTATTTCCGAGTCCCTTTGTCCACATCGGATTTGAGGAGACATTCCAAATTGAAATGGCCGCGAAGGAGGGGGCGTCTGCCACGCCAACTATGGTCTATGTCAAACAACTGACAGATGGGACTCGCCTTTTCCAGCAGCGCGGTAAGCATGTGATGGCTTGGGCCGACATCATGCTGAGATATCTGCAGAAGGTTTTTGGGTCGCAGACGATGTTTGCCATTTGGAAGGATCCGTTCTTCCCCGTTTACTCCAAAAACCCGGCCCAGCATCGCGAAGACTTGCGTCAGGCCCGCCTGCTGGCAGAAGAGGCCGAAAAACACCTCGACCACGCCCTCGCCCTGGGAGGTGATGCGGCGACTTTGAATAGTTTGCTCGTGGGAAGCCGGCTTCTCGACTACGGGGGGCAGAAATTTCAAACTCCCCCGGAGCTTGACGACCTGTGGCAACGTATGGGTCGACGGCGTCCGAAAGGGGACGAGTGGTGGAATGAGTGGGAATCTCAGGTCTTCTACCAGGACCACCCACCGATCGTGGATTTTATGGAAGCCATTTCGGAACTGCGCGCGCTTTACCGCACCGAGTGGCTCGTTGAGTACACTTCCTACCGACTTGGCTCAGCTCTAGGGAGATGGGATACTGAATACGAGTACTGGCGGAAGCTCCAGCAGCGATTGCGGCGATTTTCAGACAGCTCTCGTGAAGGAGACGTCCTGCCTCCACTCGAAACGCTCGCCGGGGAACGCTGAGCCGACCGCTTGTGGCGCCGGCGTTTTCCTTCCGGCGTTCCGTTGATGTAGGCCGGGGACGAGCCTCAAAGAATCGGCTGGGCCGAATGGGTTCTGGCAGTTTTGGCAGGAGGTTGCCATGGAAACGGGAGTTGTTGCCGGGCATACGAAATCCGCCGCCATTTTCACGCACAATCGGAAATTCATCCCGGGCGGCGTCGTATCGGTGAACCGGGCGACACAGCCGGAGATCGTTTTTGTTAAAGGCCAAGGGGCATATATTTGGGACGCAGATGGAAATCAATACATTGATTATCATGCTGCTTTCGCTCCCCATTTCCTCGGACACAACGATCCCTACGTCACCGATGCCGTCATCCGCGTGTTGCGTGAAGGGGCCAGTCTCTACGGCTCGGGTACGACCGTGCTGGATTCCTCAATTCAGGCAGCGAAGCCACTTACCAGGCGATTCGACTGGCCCGCGCCGTGACGGGGCGCGATCACATCGTGGTCATGCAGGGGGGCTACAATGGTTGGCACAACGACGTCTCGTGTAATTTGATGACACCGCTTGAACTGCTTGGGCCCCGGGTTTCTCCGGGCGAATACCCTTACATTCCCATCAGCGCCGGGGTCCCTCTTGACCACCAAAGACTCGTTCATGCGGTCAATTTTAACGACTTGGATTCGGTTCAATATGCCTGCGAGAAACATCGCATCGCGGCGCTGATCACCGAGCCGATTCTGCAGAATATCGGCATCGTCAAGCCGCATTCCGGCTACCTCCAGGGGCTCCGTCATCTAGCCGACCGGTACGGTTTTGTCCTTATTTTTGACGAAGTCAAAACAGGGTTTCGCCATGGGATTGGTGGGTATGCCAAGATTGCCGGGGTGAGGCCCGACTTGGTCGTATATGGCAAGGCCCTGGCTAACGGCTACCCCATTGCCGCGCTAAGGGGCAAGAAAGATTTGATGGACTATTTCAGCCATCCCGAGCCTTCGAAGCGCGTGCTGCTGGCTGGCACCTATAACGCCCATCCCGTGTCCACCGCTGCCGCTATTGCGACTCTCGAGCGCCTGCTCATGAACGAAGGGGAGGTTTACCGGCACGTGGAATCTCTGGGCGCCAAAATGGAGGAAGGTCTGCAAGGAATTATCCGCGAGATGCAAGTGGGAGCTGTAGTCGCCCGGCAAGGCTCCGCCTTCTGCATGTACTTCATGGACCATCATCCAAGGGACTGGCACGATTTAGCGAGCCGCCATGATTTCAGCTTGGACGAGCGACTGCGCAGGAAGCTGATCGAAGGCGGCATTTACTTCTTTCCGATGGCCACCAAGCAATGCTC
>QHZO01000016.1 GCA_003224695.1 Acidobacteriota bacterium | reverse complement strand
CTGCCTGTGGATGTCTCGGTCGCCCACGCCTGCCTGGCGCAGCTTTTCTTCTGCATCATGGTGAGCCTGGCGTTGTTCACCCGGCCCGGGTGGCGCTGGGACGAGCCGAAGGTTGAAGACGGATCCAACCCTTCGCTGCGGCAGCTCGCCACGGCGACGACGGCCCTGGTTTTCGTCCAGTTGATGCTCGGCGCGGCGTTTCGCCACCACGGCTTCGGGATCATTCCTCACATGGTCGGTGCGGCGCTCGTGATGGCTGGAGTCTTCTGTCTCCTGGTGCGCGTTCTGAAGGATTTCCGCGGCCGAAAGGCACTTGAGCGCGCGACGAACTTTTTGGCCGGCCTGCTCGTGGCGCAAATTTTCCTCGGCATCGCTTCGTATCTGATCCTGCTGGCCCATCCCGCCATGCAAGTCGAGCAGCCCTTGCCGGCTTACGTTGTCGTCTCAACGACGCACGTCGTCGTGGGCGCGCTGGTTCTCGCCGCGAGCCTGGTGCTGACTTACCGGGCGTTCCAGTTGACATCGGCACACCGAGCGAGCGAGGCAGCCGTCGCAAATAGGTCATTCCCGCGAAAGCAGGAATCCACTGAACCGGCTTCGCAAGTTCAGAGAGCCGACGTATGACGAACGAATTGAGGATTTCGAAAGCCGCCGTCAGGAATGCCGCCTGGGTCAGCCGGGCACGGGACTATTGGACGCTGACGAAACCCGAGGTCAATCTGCTCGTCGTGTTTTCGACCTTGGCGGGGTTCCTGCTGGCTTGGCAGGGGCCGATGCGCTGGGCCTTGCTCATTCACACGATCGTGGGAACGTTTCTGGTTGCCAGCGGCACGGCGACGCTCAACCAGTGGATGGAGCGCGACGCCGACGCGCGCATGCGCCGCACCGCTCAGCGGCCGCTTCCGGCAGGCAGGCTGGCGGCCCGCGCCGGGCTGCTTTTCGGCCTGCTCCTCGCCGTCACGGGAGGGGCGGAGCTCGCGCTCGGCTCGAACCTCCTGGCGAGTTTCCTGGCGCTTCTGACCCTCGCAAGCTACTTGCTCGCCTACACGCCGCTGAAACGTAAGACCACGCTCTCGACCTTCGTGGGCGCATTTCCCGGCGCCATGCCGCCGCTTATCGGCTGGGCGGCGGCGCGAGGAAACTTGACGGCGGAAGCCTGGGTGCTCTATGCGGTGCTTTTCTTCTGGCAGTTCCCGCATTTCCTCGGAATTGCCTGGCTCTATCGCGAGGACTACGAGCGCGCGAAGCTTCGAATGCTCCCGGCGGGCGATCGCGGCGCGCGGATGATGGCTTGGCAGGTGGTGGCCGCCTCGCTGGCCCTTCTCGTGGTCAGCCTCGTTCCGGCTGCGGTCGGCCGCCTCGGGGCATTTTATATCGCCGGCGCGGCCCTCGCAGGCTTGGGATTTTTTTATTTTGCAGCGCGGACGGCGCTCGAGCGCTCAAAGGCCGCCGCGCGACGGCTGGTTCTCGCGTCGGTGGCTTATCTGCCGTTGGTCTTGGGACTGATGGTGGCAACGAAGCGTTGGGTCTGAAACCTGCCTGACTTCAGGCAGGCAGGCCCGGACCGAAACCCCATGAATGAGTCGGCTTCCGGTGAGGAACAAGCCTCGATGTTCGAAATAGCGCTGCTGCTCGCGTTCTGCCTGCTCCTGGCAGGCATTTGCGCGTTGGTGGTCGTCTGGCTCGCGGTGGCTGGCCGGCTCTTTTCGCTAGACGGCCTTACGCTCAGCTTGATTTGCCTGACGCTCGGCGGCTTTTTCTCGTTTCCGGTATTCCTCTCTTATCAAAAAGGCGAATTGGCGGCGCTCGTTCGCCACTGTTTCAAGCGTTCGAGCGCGGCCCAGCCCAAGGTGCCTCCCGAGCCCGAGAAATCGTCCGATGCCAAGACGCCCCCGGAGTAGCTGCCCGCGCCTTCTTCCTCCCGAAAATTGCTTTCGCGAGTGCTTGACGCCTTGTTAAATTAGACGAAGATTGTCGCGTCATGATCCCGCTGCACGATTTTCCGGCTCTTGACGCCGCACTCAACGCCGCGAGCGCCGCGCTGCTGATTGCGGGTTATACTTTTATCCGCAGGAAGAGAATCGGCGCGCACCGGGCCGCCATGATCTCGGCTTTTTTTACTTCCTCGCTCTTCCTCATCTGCTATCTCTATTATCACTCGCATCATGGCATCACGCGATTCCAAGGCCAGGGCGCGGTTCGCGCGGTTTATTTCGCTTTGTTGATCTCGCACACCGTCCTCGCGGTGGTGATTGTGCCGCTGGTGCTCGTGACGCTGTATTGGGCCATAACCGGCCGCTTCGACAAGCACCCGAAAATCGCCCGCTGGATGGTCGTTTACTGGATGCTCTACCACGTCAACTCGTAGGGGCGGGCCTTGTGCCCGCCCTAAATGAGCAACCACCAAGGTCCCTCATTCTGTCGAGGCCACGCAGGAATCATTCAGGTGCCCGACCCTGGCCCTAAACCGTTCGGTCTATAATGACATGGAGAGGGATGGCGGCCTGGCCTAGGCAGCTTTGATTGGAGGACTCATGACCTTTAAGAGCGCCGTGGTGGGAATCTATATTGCGTCGGCGGCGGAGGGGGAGATGACGCCGGTGGCCAAAGTGCGCGCCGTGGCGGGGCAGGGCCTCGAGGGCGACCGGTATTTCTTGAAGACGGGCACATACTCGAAAGACCCGGGCACGGGCCGCCACGTGACGCTCATCGAGGTGGAAGCATTTGAGGCGCTGAAGCGCGACTATGGAATTGAATTGGAGCCCGCGCGCGGGCGGCGGAACATCGCGACGCGCGGCGTGCCGCTCAATCACCTGGTTGGGCGCGAGTTCGAAGTGGGCGGGACGCGCCTCCGCGGCATGCGTCTTTGCGAACCGTGTTCGCACCTCGAAAGCCTGACTCGCGACGGCGTGAAAAATGGCCTGGTGCATCGCGGAGGCTTGCGCGCGGACGTCCTGGCCGAGGGCACAATCCGCGTCGGTGACGACATTCACCTCATATGAGTGTGTCAGCTTTCAGTTCTCAGCATTTCAGTGAGAAGGGCCCTCATGTGCGATTGTTCAATGCCTGGCTCGACGTTGCCGTGCACTGCTTGTCTTCGCGACTTTGCGCCTTTGCGTGAAACTTTCTTGCCCTCATTCCGATAACCTCGCCGGGAGCGAAAGTGGACCGCGGTAAGCTGATTGTCGGGCTCGTGCCTGTGCTCCTTGTGGTGGTCACTTTTCTTTTCTGGTATCAGACCTGGTTCGGCCGCGCGCTGACCGACAGCGAAATGGCGGAATACCTCACGGACATTTCCGTCCCGCACAAGACTCAGCACGCGCTCGCGCAGCTTGGCGACCGCATCGCGCGCGGCGACCCTGCGGCGCGGCGGTGGTATCCGCAAGTCCTGGCGCTCGCCGCGAACTCTGAGCCGGGCTTTCGATTGATGGCGGCCTGGGTGATGGGCCAGGACGACCACGCGCCGGAATTTCACCAGGCGCTTGCGAAGCTGCTCAAAGACCCCGACCCCATGGTCAGGGGGAACGCCGCGCTGTCGCTTGTGCGTTTCGGAGACGCGAGCGGCCGCCCGGAGCTCGGCCAGATGCTCGAGCCTTGGACGCTCCTGGCGCCGGCGGCTGGCACGGTGCGGTACAAGGCGAAGTCCGGGGACCCGGTTCATCGCGGCAGCCTTGTGGCGCGGCTCGAGAATTCCGATGGGCCGGCGGCGGAAGCCCACTCGCTAGTCGAAGGCCGTGTCGAAAAACTCAGCGCCGCGGAGGGCGACTCCATCGCGGCGGGCGAGCCACTTGCCGTCATCTCGCCGGGCGACGAGCAGATTTTCGAGGTGCTTCGCGGGCTTTATATCGTGGGCAACGAGGACGACCTTCCCGAGGTTGAGCGCATCGCACGCGCAGGAACTGAGGAATCAACAAGAGTGCGCGAGCAGGCCGTGCTTACGGCGCAGGCCATTCAAATGCGCGCCGCCAGAAGTCCGCAGGCGCGTTAAACAGGCAAAGCGAGATTCTTCCCTCCGCTCAGAATGACAGCACAGCACCGCTTCTGAATGACAGCGTCGCACCGCTACTCGTTACGTTGTCAGAGATGCAAGAGGCTAGTTCGAACGAGCCGTCCGGGCCTTTGCTCGTACACTTTTTGCAGCCAATACAGGTGGCGGGGTCCACTTCGATGCGACCGAATGGCGGGTGGTCTTCGTCGGGAATCCAGTACATGCAGTCCTCGACGGGGCAATAGGGAACGCAAGCCGGCGAGCCCGCGCAGCCCGTGCAACATTCCGTGATGACGGCGAGCTCGCGCGGTATCTTCTTCCGCGGCGTCGCGATGCCCTTCGACTTCGGCTCCGCCTTCACCACTTCGCCGACCGGAATGTAATACTCGGTCACGCGCTCCCTCTCGTCATTCCAGCCCTCTGGTCATTCCCGCGAAAGCGGGAATCCAATACAACTGGCTTGAATTTACATCTTCCCAAATCGCGGCGTGTGAAGTCAAGGAACGGATGCACGGCTGTCGGCGACGGGCGCCTACGCCACCACGCGCAGGTCCACTTCCTGGGCGGGCGCGGGCGCGGCGGGGGGCGCGAAGTTCTCGGGCAAGTCGCCGTTGTCGGCGCGGAAATAAGGCAGCCACTGCGGGCGGACTGCGGCGATGAGTTCTTTACGGCTCTTCGTCTTCATGGGCTTTCCAACGTAAATCTTCCCCATCTTCGCCATCCATTTTTCCGGCAGCGCGCCGGCAAACAGGAACAGCGGCCAGGTGAAGTTCGGGCCGTTCGTCTTGCGCAGTTTGAACAGCCACAGAAAAAACGACCCGATGCGCCAGGAGAGCGGCCCCCACCAGCTTTGCTGGCCGGGGCGCAGGTTGAACTTCCAGCACTTCATAATCAACTGCCACTGCAGGCGCGTGAGCTGGCGCGTCTCGGTGACGCCCTGCTGGTGCTCCATACGCGTATCGTGGAGCGGCGTGAAGATGGACGGGACGAGGAAGGCGAAAAGGTGGCGGCGCTCAAACTCGTAGATCAGGTCGAGCGTCGCCTTCGTGTCGTCGTCGGTCTCGCCGGGGTTGCCGACCATGAGCGTCATCATGGGGAACCAGTTATTTTCGTTCGCGACGCGCAGGCCTTCGAGCAGCACGCTGGGCCACTCGTCAATCGGAAACGGCACGCCTTTCGACGGCATGATTTGCTTCGCCATGCGCACGGAGCCAGTCTCAAGCCCGATGAGTGGCGTGAGGACTTTCTTTTGCGGATGGTGGCTCACCATGGGGATGTGAATGGGGCTTTTGGGCAGAAGAATTTCCGACAGCCTCTTGATCAGCATCGGGTCCACGACGAACGGCGCCATGGTGGCGTGGCTCAGCACGTGCTGCTCGACGCCGGGCGTTTCGACGATCGAAGAATACAAATCCAGCAGCGCTTCGCGGTTGGGGAAGAAGAAGGGCGTGCCGGTCTTCACTTGGCCCCAGATGAACATGTCTTCGGTGGCGAGCGAAATCTGCTTGTTGCCCTGCGCCACGTTCGCGCGCACGCCCACCATGATTTTTTCTTTAGGCACGTCAATCTGCGGGTTGAGGTCGGGCACGCAGAACTGGCAGCGGCGCCCGCAGCCCGTGGTCATCTCGACCACGCCGAAAGTTGTCCGTCGGTCGGGCATCAAGATGCCGTCGCGCGAAGTCGGGTGGGAGACGTTGGCCTCGCGCGGCAGAGTTTCGCCCCGGATCGCCTTGCGGAAAAGCTCCAGAGTTTCAGCCGACTCGCTTCGGCCCTCGACGACGCAGTCCACGCCCAGCGTCTCGAAGCTGTTCGTCTGGGTTATCTGCCAGCCGCCTGAGCCGCCGACGATCACCTTGAGGTTTTTCCGGAATGGGTGGTTCTGGATGCGGTCAAACATCTGGCGCGCGTAGAACGAATTGATNNNNGTCACGCCCAGGGGGTTGTGCGTTGAGACGGCCACCACGCGCGTGTTCGGCCCGATGAAGCGGTCAAGATCGTCGGGGTAACAGGCGATCACATCGCCGGCGGGAAATTCCCGCAGCAAAGATTTTTCCACCAGCCGCACGCCCGCCGGCATGTAGCGCGCCGAGCCATCGTCGTTGCGCTCCACCTGCCGCCATTTCGGATACTTCTTGTTGATGATGAATTCCAGCCACACGGGCAGCGACGCCATCGCCATCTGGATGAAATAGCCGGCGTGATCTATGGCTTCGGTCAGGGGAGCCGTGAGAACAATCAGCCGGCCGCCGTCGGCGGGCGGCTCATACGGGGGCGGGGCGTCACCGTTTTTCCCGTTCTGGTTGAGAGAAGACTTGCGCATACGCAGCACCAGTGGGGCAAGACTTCCGAAAGAGTCTCTGCCCCAAAGGCTGCCATCTTATAGCATGAAACCAGCGGTTTTGGGCAATTTTTGATGTGAAGGACTGAAAAAGCAAAGAATTTCTCGCAAAGTCGCAAAGGCTCGCGAAGGCGGCAAGGCCCAATGACCCCCAAAGGCGCCAAGACTTGATAACCCACAAAGGCGCCAAAAATCGCAAAGGCACCAAGACTTGATAACCCACAAAGGCGCTGAGTCGCAAAAGACTGCGGGGCCAAAATTCCCACTTTTTGCCGGCTGCTTCGCGCCTTCGCGGTCCTTTGCGCCTTTGCGTGAAACGCTTTTGCCGTTCGAGTGAAAGTTACACAGCTTCTCCAATCGGGGAGCTATAATCTTCACAGGAGTTGCTTTATGAGTGACGCAGTAATTTTGGCTGCGGTCCGCACGGCGGTCGGAAAATTTCAAGGAGCGCTGGCGCCCCTTTCGGCCGTGGACCTGGGCGCTTGGGTGGTGCGCGAAGTGGTCCGCCGCGCCGGGCTCGAGCCGGCCCAGGTGGACGAGATCATCATGGGCAACGTCGTCTCCGCCGGCTTGGGGCAAAATCCCGCGCGCCAGGCGGGGTTGAAAGGCGGGCTTGACCCGCGCGTCGCCGCCATGACCATCAACAAAGTCTGCGGCTCGGGGCTGAAAGCCGTGGCGCTTGCGGCGCAGGCGGTGGAGACCGGAAACTCCGAGGTCGTCGTGGCGGGCGGCATGGAGTCCATGAGCAACTGCCCGTATCTCTTGCCCGACCTCCGCCGCGGTTTGCGGCTCGGCGACGGCAAGGTTGTGGATTCGATGGTGCATGACGGCCTCTGGGACGCTTTCGAGGACTTCCACATGGGCATGACGGCGGAGCTCGTGGCCGAGAAATACAAAATTTCGCGCGAGCGCCAGGATGCTTACGCGCTCGAAAGCCACCGCCGCGCGGTCCACGCCATCCGCAGTTGCCATTTCAAGAGCCAGATTGTTCCCATCGCCCTTCCCCCATCCCGTCATTCCCGCCCCGTTGTCTCCCCACACGGTCGGGACCACGGGGTAAACTCCAGCGGGAATCCAGAGAATAAGAACGAGCCAGTGATGTTTGAGATTGACGAGTCGCCGCGCGCCGATACTTCGCTCGAAGCCCTCGCCAGGCTGAAGCCGGCGTTCAAGAAGGATGGCACCGTGACCGCCGGCAACGCTCCCGGGACGAATGACGGCGCCGCGGCGCTCGCGGTGACCTCGCTCGAAAAAGCACGGGCGCTCGGTAAAGCTCCTCTGGCGCGCATCGTCGCCCAGGCGGCTAGCGGCGTCGAGCCGCGCTGGGTCATGATGGCGCCCGTGGACGCGGTGCGGAAGCTCCTCGAAAAGACCGGCTGGAAACTCGCCGACGTGGATTTGGTGGAGCTGAACGAAGCTTTCGCAGTTCAAGCACTGGCAGTCATGCAAGAGTTGGGGCTTGACCCGGAGCGGACAAATGTGAACGGCGGCGCGGTGGCACTCGGGCACCCGATCGGCGCGTCGGGCGCGCGGATTCTGGTCACGCTTCTTTACGAGATGGCCCATCGCAACGCGCGACGCGGCATCGCCACGCTGTGCCTGGGCGGAGGCAACGCCGTCGCGCTCGCGGTTGAGCAAGGGTAGCCGGTCAGAGAGTAAGTGATTAGCCGATCGAGGAAACGACAAAACGAACTTGGCACCTGTAGCCTCAACAGACCACGGAGCAAGCCGAGTGCCGTGGAAGGCGGCGCTTCTCGGGATCGCTGTGCCAGGGCTAGGCCAGCTCTATAGCGGTTTGCCCCTCCGTGCGGTCGGCCTCCACACGTTACTGTTGGCTGTAAATGTACTTTGCCTCGCGGGGCTATTTCTTCCGGTCAAGCCTTGGAATATCGCTGCGCCCCTGGCCTGCCTGCTTGTCACTTGGGCGCTCATTCTGCTTGACTCGGTCCGTTGCGCCAAACACGCCCCCGCCGGCTATCGGCTCAAGGCCTATAACCGCTCGTATGTTTACATTCTGCTGATTCTTTTGACGTGGCCTGAGGGGAACGGAATTAAGCATTTTATGGTGACTCGGCTCGCTGAAGCTTTCAAGATTACCAACTCCTCGATGGCCCCGACAGTGATTTCGGGAGACCGGTTGATAGTTAACAGGCGGGCGTATGTTGAGCGGTCGCCCCGACGTGGCGACCTTGTCACCTTTCGACTCCCCGGAGATCAGTCGGAGTTGTTCCTCAAACGGATTATTGCAGTCGGTGGCCAGGTCGTCAGGATCGACCAGAAAAAAGTCTACGTTAACGGAGTGCCTTTGGTCGAGTCCTATGCACAGTACGGGGATTCCGCATCCGTGGCCTTACGGGATGACTTTCCCCCCTCGCCTGGTATATTGAACAACCTTCCTCCAGGAATTGACGAGACATGGGCGCGGCAGATGCCTGGTTTCATTCAGAGTGACGGTCTGCACGTGCCGCCGGAGAATTACTTTGTCTTGGGAGATAACCGAGACTACTCCTGGGATAGCCGGTACTGGGGTTTTGTTCCGGAATCAGACATTCTTGGTAAAGCTAGGGTCATCTACTTTTCATGGGATAGCCAGGCAAGGCATATTCGATGGGATCGGGTCGGTGAAATTCTTCAGTAGCTGCGCCAGAAGGGACCTGCTTAGTATGCCCGTCGACTTTGTGGTCTTTTCTTAGCGCTTTTGCGCGAGGCTTTGAAAGTTTCACGCGAAGGCGCCAAGGCGCCAAGGCGCAAAGGCGCAAAGCCGCGAAGGCAATCACGCAATGGCTCAATCGCTCAATCCATCAATTCCCAAGACCGTTGCAGTGGTTGGCGCAGGCACGATGGGCGCCGGCATCGCGCAGGTGCTCGTCCGGCACGGCTACGCGGTGCTGCTGCGCGACGTCTCGCGGGAAATTCTCGACCGCGGGGCGGTGAAGGTCGCCCAGGGGCTCGCCCGCGACGTCGAAAAGGGCCGGCTGAGCGACGCGGACCGCAAACAAGATCTGGGAAGGCTGCGCGTCACCATTGACTGGACCGAACTCGGCCGCGCCGAATTCGTCATCGAGGCGGTCACGGAAAAATTCGACGCGAAGGCCGAGACTTATCAAGCCCTGGAGCGCCAGTGCCGGCCGGAAGTCATCTTTGCCTCGAATACCTCTTCGATCTCCGTCACACGCCTGGCCGCCGCGACCCGCCGCCCCAAGAAATTCGTCGGGCTGCATTTTTTCAACCCGGTGCCCGTCATGAAGTTGGTCGAGGTGATTTCGGGTCTCGAGACTTCCCCCGAGACGCTTCAGACGGCGGAAGCGCTCGCGCGCTCGCTCGGCAAGACCACAGTGCGCGTGAACGACTTCCCCGGCTTCGTTTCGAACCGCGTTCTGATGCCGATGATCAACGAAGCGATATTCGCGTTGATGGAGGGTGTGGCCGAGGCGCGCGGCATTGACGACGTGATGAAGCTGGGGATGAATCATCCCATGGGCCCGCTCGAGCTTGCCGACTTCATCGGGCTGGACGTTTGCCTCGACATCATGAAAGTGCTCTACGACGGCTTCCGCGACTCGAAATACCGCCCCTGCCCGCTGCTCGAACGGATGGTCGCCGCCGGCCGCTTCGGCCGCAAATCCGGTCGAGGATTTTACGAATGCCCTCCCTCGTAGCTTGCGCCTTGCGACACCACAAGCTGCGGCCTTCGAGTCCTGAAACCCAGCATCTCCTACCCTCTTTTCGGGGCTTGGCCAAGAGTATTGCTAAAAGTACGGGAAACCTGTACATCAGGTGTGGAGGTGGATATCGGCCGTCGAGACCAGTTACACGCATCTGAGGGAAAGACTCGCCTCCTTCTTGAAGGCGGTTGCCGAGCACCAGGAAGTCGTCATTGTTCGCCGCAAGGATGCCAAGGATGTCGCGCTGGTTCCTGCCGGGGAGCTGGCCGGGCTCATGGAAACCACCCACCTGCTCCGTTCCCCTAGAAATGCCAAGCGTCTGCTGGCGGCTTTGCGGCGCGCCAAACGAGGCGGGCTGACCGTGACCCAATTTTCCATCCGGAGTTTCGCCAGGACCTCCGGTATTGGGTCGAGACGGACAGGCGGACCGCTCTCCGTGTCCTGGAGCTCCACGAAGCCGCGTGCCGCGATGCGTTTTCAGGCATCGGCAAGCCCGAGCCGCTCAAGTACGTGCTGGCCGGCTGTTGGTCGCGAAGGATTACCCAGGAACACCGGCTGGTCTATCGAGTCACCGAACGCCGGAGCGACTTCCTTCAGGCCCGCTACCATTACTGAGTGCCAGGCCTGTGCGGCTACATCTCGGCCGTGAATCCCGCCTCACCGTTTCCGTTTCTTGTCGGATTGTATTAAAGTTTGGGCCGGCCTAAAATTTAACGCGACTGAGGGAATGCCGATGCCTGCGACGCCTGCGAACGGGAAGATTTGCTACATCGAGATGCCCGCCACGGACACGCGGCGCTCGGCGGACTTCTACCGGCGCGTCTTCGGCTGGAACCTCCGAGAGCGCGGTGGCAACGAAATTTCCTTTGACGACACAACCGGCGAAGTAAGCGGCAGGTGGGTGCTTGGGCGCGCGCCCAGCTCAAAGCCCGGCCTGCTGGTTTACGTCATGGTGGATAGCGTCGCCCGGACCCTTGAATTGATTGTCGCGAGCGGCGGCGAGATCGTTCAGCCGATCGGCGCGGACGCGCCCGAAATCACCGCCAGGTTTCGCGACCCCGCCGGCAACGTCATCGGACTCTACCAAGAACCTGCCTGACGGACCACCGCTCAAGCCTCCAACGCTGAGGCTCTCGAAGTCGAGCCTCACTGTGGGCGTGGCCACTTCAAAGGCGAAAGCCCCCGCCCAGGGTTATTCCAGACCGGGATCGGTCCGGGATCGGATTTGACTGCCCTTCGGCCGGAACTTAGAATGGTTCTAGGATCCTAATCTCATGGATGAGCCCGGGATGTCGCTTTTCTCAACGCCGCCGCGTTACGAGCATCCGTCTTTCCTCGCGCGCAGTCGGAGGATTTTCGGCCAATTCGTCTATCTGGTCCTGGTGTTGCTTTCCGCCGGTCTCGGGTCGCTGGCTGGGCTGGTATTTGTTTACTCGTCGGACCTCCCGCGCGTTGAGCAACTGGAAGACTATCGCCCGGACGTGGTGACGGAGCTTTATGCCGACGACGGCACAGTCATCGGCAGCTTCGCGCTCGAGCATCGCGTGATCGTTGGCTACGGCCAGATTCCGCCCGTCCTGAAGGATGCCATCCTGTCCATCGAGGACCGGCATTTCGAGAGCCACTGGGGCGTGGACGTCATCGGCATCGTACGAGCGGGGTTAAAGGACTTGTTCCAATGGAAAAAGACCCAGGGCGCCAGCACCTTGACGCAGCAACTGAGCCGCCGCCTTTTCCTGACCACTGAGAAAAGCTGGCGAAGAAAATTTCAGGAAATGCTCGTCGCCATCCAGATTGAACGCTATTTCACCAAAGCTCAGATTTTCACCATGTACGCCAACCTTATTCCGCTCGGAAACGGCAACTTCGGTTTCGAGGCGGCTTCGGAATTCTTTTTCGGAAAGCACTTGAGCGAGCTGACGCTTCCTGAAGCGGCCCTGCTGGCCGGCCTTCCGCGCTCGCCCACCACGTATTCCCCGACGTTGCGCCCTGACAAGGCCCGGGCGCGGCGCAACGTGGTTCTCGGGGCCATGCACGCCAACGGCAAAATCTCGACCGAGCAATACCTGAAGGCCCGCGAGGCGCCGCTCGGCCTCAATATCCAGCACTGGAACAACAACGTGGCTCCTTATTTCGTCGAGGAGGTCCGCCAGTTCCTGGAAAAGAAGTACGGCTCGGAGACCGTGCAATCGAAAGGGCTGAAAGTCTACACCACTTTAAGTTTGCGCTTACAGCGAATGGCGGAGCAGTCCCTCCGGCAGGGACTTCACGACGACGACAAACGGCGCGGCTGGCGCGGACCGGAAACCAACATTTTGAAAACCCCGGTGCTGCTGCCGGGCGGGGCAAGGGCGACGCTGGTGACTTACGAGGACGAGGATTGGAAGAGCCCCCTGGCCGTGGGAGCCTGGGTGCACGGGCTGGTGATGGCGGCCAACCCGCGCGAGGCGGCCGTGCGACTGGGAAGCGTCACGGTGCGCGTGACGTCGCCCGATTTCGCATGGACGGGGCAGACGGCCGCCGACAAGCTATTCGCGCCGGGCGACCTCGACCTGTTTCTCATTAAAGATGTAAAAGGCACAAACGTCCACACTGTCCTCGATCAGGCCCCCGACGTCCAGGGAGCCCTGCTCGCCATCGAGAACTCGACCGGCGCCGTCAAAGCCATGGTGGGCGGCTACGACTTCAGCGAGACGAAGTACAACCGCGCCGTGCAAGCGGAGCGGCAGGTGGGCTCTTCCTTCAAGGTTTACGTTTACGCCCAAGCTTTGCTCGACGGCGCCAATCCCTTCGATACGATCGGGGACGTTCCGGTGAGTTACTCCACGTCGTCGGGAGTCTGGTCGCCGCACGATTACGACGAAAAGTTTGAGGGCTCGATCACGCTGCTCCATGCGCTCGCCGAGTCGCGCAACGTTCCCGCCGTCCGGCTGCTCGATCACGTCGGCGTGGATAACGTGATCAAACTTTGCCGGAAGTTCGGCATTACCTCCCATCTCACGCCCGTGCTGCCGTTGGCGCTCGGGGCATCCGACTTGACGCTCCTCGAGCATACTTCCGCGTTCACCACGTTTCCGGACGACGGCGTCCATATCGCGCCGCGCATGATTTCGCGCGTGGCGAATTACGACGGACGAGTCATTGACGATTTCCCTCCCCAGGTCAAAGACGTGCTGCCGGCGCCGATCGCGCGCCTGGAAACTTCCATGCTGCGTGAGGTCATCAATTCCGGCACGGGCGTCCGAGCCAAAGCGCTCAACCGTCCGGTGGCCGGCAAAACCGGCACCACCAACGATTTCACCGACGCCTGGTTCATGGGGTTCTCGCCTTCTTTGACCGCGGGTGTCTGGGTGGGGTTTGACGACCACCACACGCTCGGCCTGAAAGAGGAAGGCGCGCGCGTCGCCTTGCCCATCTGGATGGATTTTATGCAGCAGGCTCTCAAAGATCAGCCGCCCGAAGATTTCCCCGACTCTCCGCTGCTCACGAAGCCCGACCAGGTGAAACTGATTCTTGCGAGCGGCGAGAGGGAGGGCCCGCTGGCGGGTCACGCCATCGACCCGGTGGCGGCCCCTCAATCGGCAGGCGGTGAAACAACTCGCCCTCGGCAGCCAGCCACCCCACCCAAGTCGCCCGCGCCCGGCGCCGCCCCGCCCGATAAGAACTGAATTCGCCCAGGCGCCGTTCACCTGAGCGGCGCTCGTCTTCGCGCGAACTCAATGGTGGTGTTCATCGCCGCCGTCCTCGAGTGAAATGATCGAAGCCGCCTGCCCGCAGGGTCGCTTTGCGGCCATCGAAGGTTACAATCTTCAATCCGCGCCCGCGCTCGATCACGCCGATTCTCGGAAGGGGGACGCCGCGGTAGGCTCGGGGGATGCGCGCAGCCAGGCGTGGCGGAACCGTGAATAGCAGGGGCTCTTGCTGGTGCGCCGCTCTCGGAGCGGCGCCGGCGCCGGTCCCCGGCCCCGCCGGGGTAAACTCCGGCCGGCGCTAAAGCCCAAGGTTCAGGCACAAGGTTCGCCCAGATTCGGGCTCCGACTCCACTCGCCTCAGCCAGCTGCGCGAGGTCAGTGGAAAGCCCGTCGCTCACATCTATGGCCGCCGAAGCCAGACGGTTTCGCGCCAGGAATTGGCCGAGCGCGATCCGCGGCTCCGGGAAAAGGTGTGCGGCGATGGCGAGAGCTAATTTGTCTGCTCCCAAACCCGGCCACGGTCCGGCCCGCTTCGTTCCACGCTTGGCTGCTCGCTTCCATCGCAGGGCCTCAAGCCCCATGCGAGAGAGCCCAAGCCGACCGCTCGTATAGATCATGTCGCCGGGGCGCGCGCACGAGCGGAGCAACGGTCGGCCATTCGTGGCTTCGCCGATGAGCGCAACATCCACGTAGATCCCGCCTACGGTAATTGCCGTGTCTCCGCCAACCACAGCGACCCGGAAGCGCTTCGCCAGCCGCAAGAAACCTCGGTAAAATTCCTCGATCCAGCGCCGCTTGGCCAAGCGGGGGACAGCCAGGGATCTTCCGCCCATGGCCGCAATGTCGGAGAGCGGCCTCGCCAAAGCCCGATGGCCCACTGAGAGCGCGGGATGGAGTCGAGCGTCAAAGTGCACGCCCTCTACTGACATGTCGGTCTTAAGTATCAGTTCTCTGCCCCGCCCTGACTTGACCACAGCGGCATCGTCTCCAAGGCCTACGCGCACCCCAGCGGGCCGCGGCCCCGCCCGCGTGCGGAGCCACTTCACGAATTGCGCCTCGGAGCGGAACAAGTTCGTCTTCATCATCTTTCCGTCATTCTATCCCAACGGAAAGTCCAAAATATGTGATAAACCGGTGACTTCCGAACATAACCAAAAAGGGTAGTGTCTCATTTTGATCACTCTCGCCGTGGCCCCATCGTAGCACGGCCATCCTGGCCGTGAGTTCATGGGCGAGACGCCGATGCTACGGAGCAAACTGACACATTATCCCAAAAAAACCGAGCTTGGTTCCTATCGAAGCCGAGTGTATAATGTGAAAACGCCGTCCGACCCCAACTTACAGATAACCTCAGCGGTCGAATTGCGCCGCCACGAGTCCGTCGGCATTTTAGTCCGAGTGTTCTAGGATAGCTAACTTATTGATAAAAAGTTATATAACCCACTGAGGATCTTTAAGCCTCGGTTGAGAACGTTAACCAGGAATTCTGTAACCAGCGCCTGGCCGCGTGACAACAATCGGTCCTGCGGCCCTGCACAGTTAATTAGTCCAGCCGGACTCTTTATAGGAAGAGGCAAAAAAATTTTGGGATTGCAATTTACACCGGGAAAGTGTTATATAATAGACAGACGCGGCGCCCCATGTTTAGGATGCGCCGCGTTTCCAGGTTAGGTTCTTGCAACTCCGATTCGCGCTTGCCCTCTTTCCGAAGCCTCGGGGGCGCGCGAGAACAGCATTTATTTCCGGGGGGATTATCCATGGAAAGAAAGCTGCTCACTTTACTGATCTTTCCCGGATCCCACGGAGAGTTGCGGAAGGTCCGGCTCCCTTATTACGTGGCGCATATTCTTATGGCCTTCAGCATTGTGGGGATCCTGACTGTAACCGCTTTGGCGACCAGTTATGCGCGCATGCTGTTGAAAGTCTCGAATTACAATGACGTTCGCGCCGACCGAGAGACGCTGAATGGCAAGTACCGGACGCTTCAGAATGTGGTCGCGGAGACTAACGCCAAACTCGGATCACTTCAATCCCTGGCCAGGGAAGTGGCGCTGACGTACGGTTTTGGAGAAGCGCGCCATCTGCAATTTCCGGAATCCGACATGGCCGTAGCGGCTCAAAGCAATCCCGCCGTTGATTCGGGTTATCACGCTTCGCTTTACGCCTTCAACTTGTTGAAGGTGAAGGCCGTCAAAGATTCCCCGGAAACAATTTCGCCCATCGCCTTTTTCAGTACTTCTGCTTATCGTTCCAGTGTTCCGTCCATTTGGCCGGTCGAGGGCGCAGTGACCGCGGGTTTTGGCGAGCGCATCGATCCGCTAAACGGCGAAGGGGCGTTCCACTCGGGGATGGACATCGCCGCCACCAGCGGTACGGAAGTGGTCGCTTCGGCGGACGGCATGGTTCTATCCGCCGGTACGGAGTCCGGTTACGGGAACGCGATTCTGCTCGACCACGGCAACGGAATGACGACCAAATACGGCCACCTCAGCAAGATTTATGTCGTGGTGGGACAGGACGTGAAGCGGTCGCAGGTAATCGGAGCGGTGGGCTCCACGGGGCGGACAACCGGCCCGCACCTTCACTATGAAGTCCAGGTTCAAGGCACACCGATAAATCCGGCTAAATACCTCCACGGCTAGCCTGGGCGTGGTTCTTTCTGGCCCTCAGGGATCGCCCTTCTTATAATGCGCGCCGCCACGTTTTGCCTCTCCTCAGCCCTCGTCGGGGTTGTCTTCTGGGCATCAGTCCACCTGGCCTATACCCAAGAAATTACCCGCCAAGTTGTTATCGAAGTCTGCGGCGACGTTCTGCCGGAATCATCCTGGCAGGAGCGGATTGATCCCGAGCATCTGTTCGATGGCATGAAAGATGAGTTCGCGCGCTCGGACCTGGTCTTTGTCAATCTGGAGGAACCCATCACCAGGTCGAATCGCGTGACGCGCTATAAGCGCCGCGCGGCCGTGCGCGCCAAACGCGACTACATCCTGAGAGCGAGAAACCCTCGAATCCCGGAAGTCTTGAAAAACTCGGGAATCGGCTTGGTGGGGTTGGCGAACAATCACATGATGGATTTCGCCGCCGTGGGCTTGTCCGATACCCTCGCTGGTTTTCGGTCGGCCGGACTCCCGACGGTGGGCGCGGGACTTGTGGCGGACGCCGAGCGGGCTTACATTTTCGAAAAGGGCGGGGTCAAGGTCGCGCTGTTGGCGTTCTCCGACGTCATTCCCACGAACTACGCTGCCACGCCCAACAAGCCCGGTGTTGCCTCGTCTCAGGACGAAGCGCGGTTGCGCGGCGCGATTCAGGAAGCTCGGAAGCAAGCGGATTTTGTCATCCTGATGATTCATTGGGGAGCGCAAGGCGACCATCGAATCACCCACCGGCAGCGCGCGCTCGCACGCGTGGCGGTTGAGGCCGGGTGCGACGTCGTTGTCGGAATGCACCCGCACGTCATCCAGGGCATCGAGTATTTCGGCCGTGTGCCGGTGTTCTATTCCATTGGGAATTTTTCCTTTCCTTCAATCAAGCCCGCGGAGATGGAATGCTTTGTGGCGAAGCTCTGCTTCCGGCCGAACCACGCGGCCGCAGTCGAGCTGGTGCCCGCTGAAATTTCGGCGCGGGGTGCGCCCACGGTTGCCCAGGGAAAGGAAGCTACCGGTATTCTTTCTCATCTCGACCAGTATTGCCGGGGCTTTAATACGGCTATTCGGGACGGGAAGCTCGTCGAGATTTCTCCGCGCCAAGTCCCCGTTTATGACAAGGGGAAGCGCGCGAGAAGGCGCCGGAGTTCGTGAAGGGTGCGGCGGAGTA
>QHZO01000157.1 GCA_003224695.1 Acidobacteriota bacterium | reverse complement strand
TGCGTTGATTGCCACAAGCTGCGCAAGGCGCCCTTGAACTGCGATCTCTGTCATAACATCGGGCACTAAGCGGAGCACTCTATTGCCGAACCGGCGAACCGTACTGAAGAGTCTTTGCGCAGGCTCCGCCGTGGCACTTGCCCAGGCTAAGGCCTGGGAATTCCGTGGCGACTCCGAGTTGGGCGGGACCCTGCGGATGTGGGACCAGCACGCGCATCTCGGTTCGGTGCCTGGCGACACCCCCGAGGAGCGCATGACTTTCCTGGTAACGTGCATGGATCGAGTGGGGGTGGAGCGACTCATTCTTTCTCAGGGATATTCGGCCGATGAGCATCCGACTCCGGAGCAATTTCGCGAGGAAAATGATCGAGTGATGCGAGCGGTGAAGGCCTTTCCCGACCGCGCCTATGGCTCTGTGTATTTGAGCCCAGCCTATCTTGACTTCAGCCTGCAGGAGTTCGATCGCTGCGTGCGGGACGGCCCAATGGTCAGCATCGGGGAGATCGAGGCTGAGGCTCGCTGCAACGTTCGAGAAATGGACCCCATCGCGGAGCGGGCCATTGCCATGAACCTGCCGATCCTCCAACACGAACGTTGTCGATCTCGCCAGGCGCCATCCCCGACTCCAGATCGTATGTGCTCACACGGGAGGAAACTGGGAGCTGGCGATTCGCGCCATTCGCGACACGAAGAATGTGTACGCCGGAATCGCAGGGTCGGATCCGACGTCAGGGTTTGTGGAGATGGCGGTGCGTGAATTGGGTGCGGAAAGGGTGGTCTTTGGCAGTGATGTGGGAGGCCGGAGTTTCGCCTCGCAGATCGCAAAGGTTGAAGGCGCCAACATCTCGGAATCTGATAAGAAGCTCATCCTGGGCGGGAACCTGCGCCGGCTATTGACGCCGATGCTGCGAAGGAAAGGTTACAAGGCGTGATCATTGATACCAACGTCTACCTTTCCCACTGGCCATTCCGTCACCTGGAGGGCGATGAGCCCGCGGATCTGGTCGCCAAGCTGCGTCGGCGAAACGTCGTGCAAGCTTGGGCTGGCAGCTTCGACGGGATACTGCACCGGGACATCGCCAGCGTCAACTTGCGGCTCGCCCAGGCCTGCCGCACCTCCGGCCAAGGCATTCTCGTACCCTTTGGGTCAGTAAATCCCAAGCTTCCCGACTGGCAGGAAGACGTCCGGCGGTGCCAGGAAGAGCATAGGATGCCGGGAATTCGCCTGCATCCCAACTATCATGGATACAGCCTTGGCGATCCGGTCTTTGCGGCGTTATTGAGTTCAGCGACTGCCCGCCGGCTCATCGTACAGTTGGCTTTATGCATGGAGGACGCGCGCACGCAGCCGCCTCTCATGCGTGTTCCTCCAGTTGACCTCGCACCGCTTGCGGCTGTGGTGAACAGTTCGCCGGGCCTGCGGTTGGAGCTTTTAAACTGCACTTCAAACATCGGCAAGGAGCAGTATCGAGCGGTGCTGTCCTCGGAGGACGTCTATATGGAGATCTCCATGGTTGAAGGGATCGCAGGAGTCAGTCGCCTCGTCCACGAGGTTGCGCCTCCGCGAGTGCTTTTCGGATCGTATTATCCCTTCTTCTATCTCGAGTCGGCTCTCCTCAAAGTGCAAGAATCTGGCCTGGACGAGGCCTCCCGAAAGGCACTATGCGAAGGTAACGCTCGGCGACTCATGGGGACCAGTCGCCAGGGCGCGCCTTTCTCTTCCAGCACGGGATGAAACACACGACCCTGTCGGTCGAGCGTCAGGGTGGAGGAGTAAGGCGCCCAGTAGTTTTCGGGGTTTATGAGGGGCCGCATGAAAAAACAGAAAATTGGCAGGCGTAACGGCGTATCACGCCGCGGCTTCTTAAAGAGCGCCGGTGCGGGGCTGCTGGCAACGGAATGCGCGGCGGCACCGTCCACCGGGGGTACGGCCAAGCCTAAAACCTCGCCGGTGCGCTTCACGCCCGGCGGTGGGCTCACACAGATTTCACCGAATCTGTACGTTCTGCGCGACACCTGCAATGTTTATCTGCTCAAGGACGGAAACCGCGCGCTGCTCATCGATTTTGGCTCAGGCCATGTCTTGAACCTGCTCGGCCAGATTGGCGTCACCAAGGTTTACGCCATCCTGCACACGCATCATCACCGCGACCAATGCCAGGGTGATGCCCGCGCGGTCGAGGAACGGATCCCGATTCACGTGCCCGCCCACGAACGCCACCTGTTTGAGGACGCCGAGAATTTCTGGCGCAACCGGCGCGTGTTCCACCTCTATCATGTGGCTAACGATTTTTTCACGATTACGCACAACTTGCCAGTGGCGGACGTGCTGCGCGACTACGAGACCTTTCGCTGGGGGCCCTACGAGTTTCTGATCTACCCCACGCCAGGTCACACCATCGGCTCGATCAGCCTGTTGGCGACAATTGACGGGCGAAAGACAGCCTTCACGGGCGACCTGATTCACTCACCCGGCAAGGTCATTACTCTGCATGATCTGCAATATCAGTATATGAGTACGGACGGCGTGGATTTTGCGACTTTCTCCCTCGAGCGCATGCGGGAACTGGGGCCGCAATTGATCTGCCCCTCGCACGGCGAGCCTTTTGCGAGTGTGGAAGCAGGGTTCACAGATTTGATCGATCGAATGCGTGCGTGGGTACGAGCGTACGCGCCGGGCACTCCGTTGACCTTGGATAATCAGCCCTTTGCTGTGACGCCGCACCTTGTCGCTTCCTATCAAACCACCTCGTGCTTTTATGCGGTAATCAGCGACAGCGGCAAGGCGCTATTCGTGGACTATGGGTCGGCGAGCCACAACTTCATCGACAGCTCCCTCCAATCTCTGCCCGTTCACGATCGCCTTCGATTCATTGCCCATACGATTCCGCTGCTGCAGGCCCGCTACGGGTTGAAGTCCGTGGATGTGGCCATGCCTAGCCACATGCACGACGACCACTTGAATGGGTTTCCCTACCTGGTCCGGCACCACGGCACAAAGATCTGGTGCTACGACAACATGGTCGACATTCTTGAAAACCCGCGTGGGAACAATCTGGGGTGTACGCTAGCCGAGGCCATCAAGGTGGATCGCTCGTTCCACCACGGCGAAAGGTTCAAATGGGAAGAGTTTGAGTTCGAGATTTGCCACTTGCCAGGCCACACGGAATTCCAGATGGCGCTGTTTGCCGAGATTGACGGCGCGCACATCGCATTTACGGGCGACGCCGTTCATCCCGCCGACGCCGGAGCGCCGTACCAGCTTCGCCACAGCGTGATCTTCCGCAATTGGATGGAAAGCGACAGTCACCTCCGCGCCGTGCGTACCATTCTGGAACACGCGCCCAACATCATCGCGCCGGGTCACACCAAACCCTATGTCGCCAACAAGGCCGACTTGGAAGACTTAAAGCGACGGGTGGAGCAGGAGGGGCAGTATTTCAGGGATGTGATTGCAGACCCGGATGCGAATTTCGGCTTGAACCCCAGCTGGGCGCGGCTCTACCCCTATCAACTCGCGGCCAAGGCGGGCTCCACGTCTACAGTCGAATTGCGGGTGCGCAATTATCGCTCGAAACCAATGCACCTGAAAGCGGGCCTTGTGCTACCGCACAGCTGGAAGGCCTCGCCGGATGTTGCCAGCCTGGATGTGCCCGCGGGCAGCGACGCCAAGACTGGCTTCTCCATAACGATTCCTGACAGCTGGGATCCCAACAAGGCGCGCGTGGCGGTGGCGGCGGATATCGTGGCGGACGAGCACTACCTGGGGCAGATTGCCGAGGGAGTGGTCGATATCGAATTCACGTAAGGACCGGATCGGAAGGTTGATCGGGTTGGCCATGCGTCCATCGGACCTCGCGACTCCGAATCGAGGAAAACTCCCATGAAACAGGCGATCATCGCCTTACTGGGTGTAACGTTTCTCGTTCCCCAGGCCGTTCTTGCGCAGGAGCCCATTCGCGATCCCTTTCTCCGCTGGATGAACCAGATTGCACAACGGAAACTGCAAGAACGGCAGAGGGTGATTGACCAGATCCGCTCGGTTGCCGATGCGGAGCGCCGGAAACAAAGGGTCCTCGAAACACTCCTGGAACTTTTGGGTGGCCTGCCTGATTACAACGGCCCGCTGAATCCCACGATCACGGGTCAGATTCAGGCCGAGGGCTACACCATCGAGAAAGTGCTCTTCCAGAGTCTGCCGAATTTCTACGTCACCGGCGACCTCTACCGGCCCAACAAGCCGGGCCGTTACCCCGCTATTCTTTTTCAGTCCGGCCATACACAAGAGGGAAAGCCCGAGCCCCAGAGAGCAGCCGCGAACCTGGCATTGAAAGGTTTTGTGGTGCTGGCCACCGATCCTATCGGTCAAGGTGAAAGGGAACAAACTTACGATTCTCAACTCCAGGGACCCTTGGCGGGCTGGTCAGTTCCCGAACATATCCAGGCGGGAGCCCAATGCCTTCTGATTGGCGAGAGCGCGGCCCGCTTCTTCATTTGGGACGCGATGCGGGGCATCGACTACCTGGTCAGCCGGTCTGACGTGGACGCCACACGTCTCGGTGCTGCCGGTTGCTCGGGGGGTGGGGCATTGACGACCTTCATTGGGGCTCTGGACCCGAGGCTTAGAGCGGTTGTTCCCGCGTGCTTTCCCAATTCTTATCAGTTATTGTTTGCCGGCCCTGACCCTGATACCGAAATGAGCCTCCCACAGTTTCTTGCGGGCGGGCTCGACGTAGCGGATTTTGTGGAATTATCCGCCCCAACGCCTTGGCTGATCCAGGCAACCGAGGATGACTACTTTACGCCCGCCGGGGCTCGGCTGGTCTATGAGGAAGCTCGGCATTGGTACGGCATTTACAGAGCTGAAGACAAGCTGGCCTTCTTCGTCGGACCGGGTCCTCACGGCACTCCCCTGGCAAGTCGAGAAGCCCTCTATCAGTGGATGATCCGCTGGCTCAAAGATGGCCAGGGCGATTTTCACGAACAGCCCGTACATCTCTATAACAATTTCGACTTACAGGCCACACCCACCGGCCATGTCGAGGATATCCCGGGGAGCCGCAAACTCTACCAGCTGATTCTTGACGATTTTCACGCCAAGAAACGCCAGGAAACAATCCCTGAACTGCAAGCTGAATTGCGCAGGCTGCGGATTCCCTCGGATGGCTCCTCCCCGGAAATGAACGTATTGGATGAGTCGAATACGCCGGAAGTCCGGCGCCAGCACATTAAGTTCGAGAGTGAGCCGGGGGTCGAGGTTGAAGGAAATCTCTACATTCCAATTTCGCCCTCTGGCCCCTCGGGCCCCTCTGGTCGAAAGCCGGCGGCGTTGCTGGTGGCGGATAACGGCCCTTACTTTCAGGCTCCAACTACCGATTCCCTCGCGAAAAGAATGGCCAAGAAAGGCCGCGTGGTTCTCACGCTGGAGCCGCGCGACTCCCTGGGAGAGAATACCCACGCGCCGTTTATAGGGAATTGGATCACTAATTCACGGGCCAACCAGATCGGACTCAATTTGTCGGCGATGCGGGCGCATGACATTCTGCGCGGAGTCGATCTTCTGTCTGCCCGTAGCGACGTCGATCCGGCCTCCATTCATTGCAGCGCACGCGGTGTGAAAGGGGTCTGGCTTCTACTGGCGGCCGCGGCTGACCCGCGAATTGGCAAAATCTGGCTGGATCGAAGCCCCACCAGCTTGCGAGCCGCTCTCGAGAACACGCTCAATACTGACTTGTTTGACGTGGTGATTCCTGGCTTTGCGATTCATTGGGACCTCGAAGATCTTATCAAGGCCATGGGAAACCGGCCGGTTTTGTGGACTGACCCGGCGAACTGGATGAACCGGATTGTGGAACTTAACGGTCCATATCGGTATCGCTATGTTCTCGGCGACACCACGGACCTTGCCGACGCCCAAGACGACCCCTACATTGACGAATTTCTAAAATGATGTGGGTTTTCCGTGAGCTTTTGGAGGGAATCATGTCAAAGCAAAGGGACGTGACGCGCCGGGATTTTCTGAGAGAAGGGGCTAGCGCAGGAACGAGCCTCGCGGCTTTGAGCGGAATCTCGTTTATCACCGATCCCATAAGAGTGTTTGGCGCCAATGACCGCATTCGGTTTGGGCTAATTGGTTGTGGGGACCGTGGCCAGGAGGATCTGCAC
>QHZO01000156.1:20792-33137 GCA_003224695.1 Acidobacteriota bacterium | reverse complement strand
CCTGTTCGGGATCGTCGCCCTTCTGCTCGCCGCGGTCGGACTCTACGGCGTCACCGCCTACTCCGTGGCGCAGAGGACCAACGAGATCGGCATCCGCATGGCGCTCGGCGACGACCGGACAAAAGTGGTCCGAATGGTGCTTGGGGGAGCATTCAAGCGAGTCGCGATTGGACTGACCCTCGGACTGCCGCTCGCCGTGGGCGCCGGACGCCTTATTTCGGCCCAATTATACGGTGTCGCCAGTTGGGACCCATTCGCATTATCCGTCGCCGCCAGCGCTCTCGCCATCTGCGCATTCTTCGCCGCCATCATTCCCGCCACCCGCGCCGCCGGTATTTCACCCATGGACGCGCTACGGGCTGGGTAGCGACATACGACTACGTCGGCCGTTTAATACCGAACTTTTCCAGACGATATTGCAGTGTGCGGAAGGTCATGCCGAGCAATTGCGCGGCCTTGGTGATATTCCAATTGGTTCGGCTCATGGCTTCCAGAATCTTGGCCTTCTCGTGCTCTTCCCAGGACGCCTCCGGGATGACCGGTCCGAGCCCGCCGGCCTGGGCCCCGGCTTGCACGGGGACGGCCGACGACGGCGAGGCGGCGGAAGTTTCTGCCCCGAGCGGTGCTTTGGCCAAAATTTCCGGCGGCAAATCGTCCACGCCCACCCAATCGTTTTCTCCCAGCACCACGGCGCGCTCCATGGCCCACTCGAGCTGGCGGATATTTCCCGGCCAGGTGTACTCATTGAGCTTTTGGCGCGCCGCCGGCGCAATGCCCTGAACCGTTCGCCCGCCCGACAGCGCGGCGCGCTGCAAGAAGTGCAAGGCGAGCGACTCGATATCCTCCTGTCTCTCGCGCAGCGGCGGACACTGGATCGGAATGACTTTCAGGCGGTAATAGAGGTCCTCGCGAAACTTTCCTTCTTTCAACAATTGCTCGAGATTTTTATTGGTCGCGGCAATGATGCGCACGTCCACCTTGATGGCCTCGGTGCCGCCCACGCGCATCACCTCGCGCTCCTGAAGCGCCCGCAGGATTTTCGCCTGCATGCCGAGGCTGGTGTCGCCAATTTCATCAAGAAAGAGCGTGGACTGGTGGGCGCGCTCGAACAGCCCTTTTTTTTGTTGATGGGCGTCCGTGAAAGCGCCTTTCTCGTGGCCGAAGAGCTCGCTCTCGAGCAACGTTTCGGTGAGCGAGGCGCAGTTAACAGCCAGAAACGGCTTGTCGCGCCTTGGGCTGTGGTTGTGGATTTCGCGCGCCACCAGCTCCTTCCCCGTCCCGCTCTCGCCCAGGATCAGCGCCGTGTGTGCCGTGGGCGCCACTTTCAGAATCATCCGAATCATGGCTTTGGTGGCGGCGGATTCTCCGATGATGGACTCTTTGAGCCGGGCCAAGTGCTCGAAAACTTCGTCCACAACGCCGAGCAGCTTGTCTCGGTCCACGGGCTTTTCCAGGTATTGGTAAACCCCGCGCTTGGTGGCCTCGATGGCCGACTTGATGGAAGGGTACCCCGTGATGAGGACGACGGCGATGGTGGAGTCGGCGGCCAGAATTTCCTTCAGCAATTGGACGCCGGTCATGCCGGTAAGGTTGAGGTCGGTCAGCACCAGGTCGAAGCGCTTTTGCGCGAGCAATTCCAGCGCGCGCTCGCCGCTCGGCGCGGTCTCAGCCGCGTAGCCTTCGTCTTCAAGGATGTCGCGATAAATCTCGCGCTGCCGCTCTTCATCGTCCACAACCAGGATGGCGCCGGAAGGCATGGAAGGAGCTCATGGGGCCCGATTCAATTCGCCAGGTGACGAACAGCTCGGGGCGGGGATTCATCCCGTGGGGACGGTCACCTGGGAAGGGCTCGGGGCCTCCGCAGTGACGACCACGGGGATGGGAAGCTCGACCACAATCACTGTGCCTGACTGCCCGCCCTTCGACGGGCTTTGGGCCGTGAGTCCGTCGGCTGACGGATCGGAACCGCTGACGGTCTGGCCCAGCCCGTCGCGATCCCCGGCCGGCACCGGGCGGGCTGATGGGGCGCCGTCGCCCGCAGTCACGTGAATGCTCCCACCGTGGTCTTCCACGACTTTCTTGGTGATGGCAAGCCCGAGCCCAAAACCCGTCGCCTTAGTGGAATAAAAAGGCGCGAAGACGCGGCCGCGGTCCGCAACCGGAATACCCGGGCCGGTGTCGCTGAATCGCAATTCCAGCCTGCCGGGCTCGCCATCAGCCGTACGAATCCGCCCCGCGATGCGGATTTCGCCGCCCTGCGGCATCGCTTGCACGGCGTTGGTGAGAATGTTCAGGAAGCAGGTCTTCAACTGCGCCGCATCCGCGCGGAGAAGCGGGCAATTCTCGGGTAAGTCGGTCGAAATCGTGATGCCTTGGCGGCGCGCCTGCTTTTCGACCATGGCGATGGCCTGCTCGACCGTCTCCCCCACATTGCACCGTGCGAACGCGGGAGGCGCCTGCCGCCCCGCCGACAAGAAGCTATTTACCAGATGGTTCAGCCGCGCGATTTCGTCTTTGACGTTCGCCAGGTTGCGGCGCAGCTCGCGCTCCGCGCGCTCGTCGCCGCCGGTATGCTTGGCCCGGATCTGGTCAATGCTCAGATTGATGAAATTCAGCGAATTCCTAACCTCGTGGGCCACCGTGGCCGCGAAGCGGCCCAAAAGCGAGGTCTTCTCCGCTTCGTTCAACCGCTCTTGCAGTTGGCGGTTTTCCCTAAGGCGCACGACCATTTCGTTGAAGGTGCCCGCAAGCACGCCCATTTCGTCGCCGCCGCCGGTCGGAAGCGTCACGTAGAGGTTCCCTTGCGCGACTTGCCGGGCCCCGGTAACGAGCGTATTGATCGGCTTGGTGAAGCGGAACGCCAGAAAGACCACGGAGAACATGCCGGCGAGCATCGTGGCGAGCAACCACGAAAGCCGGACGAAGTACGTGCGGCGGAGCAGCTCCGAGATTTCGTCGCCGATTCCGCGCACCTGGGCGTAGCCGATGACCTTGTCTCCCTGCACCAGAGGAAATTCCACCAAGTAGGTTCTCTCGCCTACGCCGGAGTCTATGTTGACGTCTTGAAATTCGGCGGAAATCTTGATGGGGTCTTTATTGGGGTCCACATGCTGTTTCTTGCGAATCTTGATCTTCTTGCCGATCTGGCCGGGCGTGGTCGAGGCTTGCACTTCGCCCGATGGAGAGGCAATCGTAACATTCGAAAGTCCGGGGACCTTTTTCAACGCCTGAAGGTAAGCGTTGAACGCTTGCTGGCGATCGGCTTTCGGGTCAATGGTCTGCTGCGTCAATTGGCTGACGGCGAGCAGATCCTGGGTGATGCCGAGGACATATACCTTAATCTGCTGGTTTTGGTGGACGTAGGTCAACATCAACGCCCCGCTGGTGGACGCCATGGTCAGGAACATCACCAGCGCCAGGCGCGTGCGGAATCTCAAACTCGAGAGAGGATTCTTCAAGCTTGGCGTCTCCCTAATTCGCGCATCTCTGTGTTCCACCCAAAATTCTAACGGATTGGTAGCGCCGGGTCAAACGCAGGCAGGAGTTCGAGCTGTCCGTTACGATTGTGTTAAGAGTTGATTAACGGAGTCCGCGTCTCCGGCTAAAACCATTGCACACCGGACTGGAGTCTCCCCAGTTCGCGACTCTCTGTGTTCCATCGAAAATTCTAACGATTTGGTTCCGCTGGGTCAAACTCAGGCCTGAGGTCGAAGGTTCGAGCTGGCCCATCGCAGGTGTTTAACTATTTGGTTAACAATTTCTGCATCCCAAGCGCAGGTCATTGCGCATGCAGGAGCGTAACATTCACAAGGTATTTTTCTTTCGCATTTCGGGAATCTTCCGAATTGACGCCCTTCGCGCGGACCTGTAACACGTAGGCTGAGGCCGACGCAAGTATGGGCTCAATCTTGAAAAAGGGGAGGTGAAAAATCGTGAAGAACCTGAATCTGAGAATCGAGGAATTGGAACAACGTATCGCGCCGGGTAGCAGCAGTTCGACAAACGCATCATCCAGCGGAAAGTCCAATGGCGCCACTCCGGAAGTGCCGGTTGGCGCTCATCCGCAGCCGAATCCGGGCAAAGCGCAAGGCGGAGGTGCGTAAGGAAACTCCGCCCCATAACCGCTGGCGCTTCCCTTGGGTCGGTAGGGAGGACGCCGGCGGACAGGGGGCGGTTGTATTCGACGGGCCGTCTGGAGATCAGGCGAGCCGTCGAGCGACGGGAGGGCGTTCTTACAACATCGAGTAAACCGAATGCTCAAATTCACACCTCAGGAGGGTAAAAACATGAAGATGCTCCAGCTCAAAGTTGAAGAACTCGAAGCGCGGATTGCGCCGGGCTCCAGCCCGGGCTTCGGTCCGTCAAACAACGGCAACCCCGGCAACCAAGTTTCCAACGGTGCGAAACCTCAGCCGTCGGGCGGTCATTAGACACTAACGAGGCTCGTGATCCCGAATCGAGCCGCGCGATGTGGCTCGAAACGGGTGAACTTTTCGACAGCTCCAGATTCGCCCAGCGGCCTGGCTTCTATAGTGAAGAGCGAATGGGAGGCGGTTCGGAATCGGATAGGCCGGGACCAGGCGGCCAATTCCGAAATTAACGGTTCAGAGAGGCGATGGAATCAGCACGGTGATTTCCAATTACTGACGGAAGGAGGTAGCGCGAGATGAAGAATCAAATGCAGCTTCACATAGAAGAATTGGAGCAGCGGATCGCTCCCGGTTCGACCGGTAACCCGGGAAACAACAACCCGCCGCTGAACAATACGAACAATCCGGGCAACGAAGGAACTGGCGGGCAAGTCTCGACGGGGGGGTCATTAGTCCGAGGCCCTCACTCGGATGAGGGCGTGCTACGTCGGGCGCCATGCTGGGACGTCCAGATGGCGCCCGGCCGACGCGCTCAGGTGGACCGCCTCTTTTCAAAATGACGCGCTTGCGGGCGTTAAAGTTACGAAATGCGGCGCGCAAGGAGCCACCGCGCAGAAGCGAACTTTGCCGGGGAGGGAAGCGACACACGATGAGAAACCAAATGCTGCTTCACGTCGAAGAGCTGGAGCAACGCATCGCTCCGGGCTCGTCGCCGGTGCTGACGAATTCGGCGAAGACCGCCAATCCTGAGGGGACGGCGAACCCGGAAGGAAGCGCGGTCCCGGAAGGCCCGAATACCGCGGGCCACCACTAGCATTAACGATTTGAGGCTCGGTGCGCTCGTCTCGAGGAGGGGCAAGCCCACCTGGCAAACCGCCGTGTGCAAGCGTGCCAAGGGAGCTCGCCCCAGGAGCCGCTCGGGCGGGGAGGGGACAAGAAGAGATTCCGGCGCGCCACGTGGAAACTGCCATGGTATCCACTGAGCAGAGACCTCGCCTGCGAAGCGATCTTCGCATCAGCCCACAACAGCGTCCCGAGGGAACGTCCTACGTCGTCAAGGATCCGTCCTCCGAGCGTTTCTTCGAGTGGGGCGAAGCCGAATACTTCATCGCGCGTCAGCTTGATGGTGAAACGTCTCTTGACGTAGTGCGAGAGCGCGCCGAGAGGGAACTCGGCGCCGCGCTCGATGAAGCGACGCTCTCGCAGTTCGTCGAGCGCCTCGAAAGCTTGGGGCTGATGGAAGGTGAGAAAGCCGCAAAGCCTGCTCAGGCCAAGCGACGCCGGATCCGCGGCAGCCTGCTTTATCTGAGGCTCGGCGCATTCGATCCCAACCGCCTTTTCGATCGGATCATCCCGAAGCTCGGTTTCTTCTTTACCCCTCAGTTTCTGGTCTTGTCATCCGTGGTGATCGCGGTCGCGGCGGCCGTTACGTATTCCGACTGGACCGAGATCCTCCACGCCTATTCTTCACTCTTTCACTTCCAAGCGCTGGTTGCGGCGTATTTGACTCTCTTCGTGATTATCGCCGCGCACGAGTTCGCGCACGGGCTGACCTGCAAGCACTTTGGCGGGGAAGTCCACGAGATCGGCTTCCTATTGATTTACTTCGAGCCCGCCTTCTACTGCAACGTCAGCGACGCCTGGCTGTTTCCCGAAAAGTCGCGCCGTCTGTGGGTGACGTTTGCGGGAGGTTACTTCGAATTTTTCCTCTGGGGGCTGGCCACGCTCGCCTGGCGGGTGACGGAGCCCGGCACCTGGGTGAATTGGCTGGGATTGATGGTGATGCTGACCTCGGGTTTCAAAATCTTGTTCAACGTCAACCCGCTAATTAAACTGGATGGATACTACCTGCTGAGCGATTACCTGGAAATCCCGAACTTGCGCAAACGCTCGTTCGCTTATGTGAAGAATTTTCTCCAGCGTCTGGTTCCGGGTTCGCACGTTGAGCCTATCGAGGCGAGCCCGCGCGAGCGTCGGATTTTCCTCGCCTACGGTTTGCTTGCCGCCACCTACTCCTACTGGCTCCTCAGCATGGTGGCGCTCTGGTTCGGGCAAATGCTCATCGCTCGCTATCACGGCTTCGGCTTCCTGATATTCATCGCCACCCTGGGGGTGCTTATGCGCGATTCCCTCAAGCGTCTGTTCAAAAATCCGCTGGCGGCCATCCGGCCCATCTTTAGTCTTGGAAGCGGCCCCGGCCGCCGCTGGAAAGCTCTCGGCTGGCTGGCCGGCGCAACCGCGCTTTGTTGCTTCCTCCCTCTGCCGCTCAAGGTGGGCGGTGAGTTCAAAATCCTTCCGGATTGGAACGCGGACGTGTGCGCTCAGGTGGAAGGAGTCGTCAAGGCTGTTTATGCCGAAGAAGGCGAGAGGGTACATCGCGGACAAACTCTGGCGGAGATATCCGGCCGCGAGTACCGCTACGAGCTCGAAAAAGTACAGAGCGACATCGCGAAGCAACAGGCCAAGCTGGCGGAACTCGAGCGAGGCCCGACCGCGGAAGAGGTTGCAGTCGCGGAGCGCGACGTTGAGACCGCTGACGCCCGCGCGCGTTACGCCTCGGCCGGATATCGCGAGGCCAAACAGATTCACTCCGCCTCCCTGGAGCGTGGACGCACGGCAGCGGCCGAGGCCGAAGACCGGCTCAATTACGCGCTTCGGGATTTGTCCCGTTACGAACAGCTCTTCAAGGACGGCCTGGTTTCCGCCAAGCGGCTCGACGACGCTCGCGAGGAAGTGGACGTTGACAAGAAGCAGTTGGGCGAGAAGCGCTCTGAACTCGAGATGCTGACCGCGGACCAGCTAACCAAGGCGCAAGGCGATCTTGCGGTGGGCGAAAAGGAGCAGGCAGAAAGCCGCTCGCGCCTGAGCAAACTCGTGGCGGGGACGCGGCCGGAAGAGATCGCCCAAACTCAAGCGGCGCTTGAGGGCCTCAGGAGTCAGGAGAGCTTTCTTGAAGACCAGATTCACCACTGCACGCTTGTCAGTCCCACCGATGGCGTTGTCGCAACGCACCGGCCGCACGAGCTGGTCGGGCACTACGTCAAAAAAGGGGACTTAATTGTCAAAGTAGACGAGCTCGAAACCGTCGCGGCCGAGATTACGGTGCCGGAAGCTGAAGTTCGAGACGTCCGCGTGGGTGAGCCCGTGACGATGAAGGCTCGGGCATTTCCCAGCCAGGCTTTCTCGGGAAAAGTCACCGCGATTGCCCCCGTGGCCACCAACGACCCCGCATTGGCCGGGAAGCAATTCCTGGTGACCACGACCATGGAGAACCCCGCCCTTCTCCTTAAGTCCGACATGTCCGGGAACGCGAAGATTTATTGCGGCCGGCGGTCCCTTGCGAACCTAGTCGGGAGAAAACTTTCCGAGACCTTCCGCGTGGAATTTTGGTCGTGGTGGTAAACCTCCGTCCTTTACAAACCGGCTTGTAGCTCGTAGCGCCCCGACTCGTCGGGGCGGCCCTTCCAAAAGAAATCGAAAAGCCGCAAGATTTGAAAAACCAACTCGGCGATGTGCCCCTCAATCACCGAACCGTGAACGGCGGCTTGTAGAGTGTGTTCATGTCAACCAACGGCCGCGCGGGAACCGACACCGTGTAAAGGGGGAACGGGTCAAGATCAACACAGGCCGAGGTCGCTCTCGCGCCAACGGAATTGGAGTGAAAAGTCTTCAGCACTGGCGGGCCATTTTCGACGTAAACAGTGCTGCCGGGCGGCCCGACCGCGATGGCCGGGCTCGAACTCGGAATATAGTGGTTGCTGGGTCCGCTTAAGCTAGTGTTGACGCTGAGGTACGCCACACCCGTGCAGTCGGTGGACTCCCACAACACTTGGCCCCCCGAAACCCATCCCGAAACGCTAGGAGCAGAAAGGGAACGCCATCAACCTTGAAAGGAACAAGAGGAATTGAGGGAATGCGTTCGCCACCGGTGACGACTCCGACCCTTTTTCCGCCGGCGTCGTACACAGTCAGTTGCTGCGTCGGCTCAATCACTTGGGCGAAACAGGCAAGCAGGAATAGCGTTCCGACGGCACTAAGCGACACAAGAATTCGCTTCGTCATAAATCACCTCTCATCGAGAAATCTCGAACGCAAATGAAAACGGTCACGGGGACGAGCTATGTGAACCACATATTACGCGCTAATCCTTGGCGCTTAACTGGAAAACCTGGGCGGCGACGAACAGGTGGAACAGGTTCGGGTCGAGGAGCTGCGATTTCACTTCTTCGCCGATGATGCTCAGCGCTCGGTCAACCGGCACAGCCTTTTTGTAAGGCCGGTCGCGAGCCGTCAAGGCGTCGAAGATATCCGAAATCGTCATCATCTTGGCCTGGAAGGGAATCTCTTCGGCCGTCATGTGATAGGGATAGCCGGTGCCGTTAAGCTTTTCATGGTGCGCCTTGGCGATTTCAGGAATCCGTCTCAGCTCTTTGGTCCAGGGGATTTGACTGAGGAAGCGGTAACTGTGGATGACGTGCGACTCGATTTGCAGGCGCTCATCGGCGTCGAGGCTGCCTTTGGGGATAGAGAGCAAGCGAACCTCTTCGGGCGAAACCAGGGCTTCGGAGTGGCCGGAAGGGTCCTGGAAAGTCCATCCGGCGATTTCAGCCAACTTCTCGGAAGCTTTTTCCGGGAGCACGCTGGGTTCGTTCGCCTGCATGATCTGCTGCAAAAACTCGTCGAGCTTGCGCAATTCCGCCTCGAGCTCGGTGTCAATTCCGGCGAACTCCCCTTGGTAATTCTGGTTGCCGTTCCGCACCACGTAATCCAGTTTCTTGCGCAGGCGCTCGAGCTCGACGGCTTTCCTAATATAGAGGAAGCGTTTCTTGATGAGCTCGATTTGTGATGGGTAAAGCTTCTTGGCCTTGATCAGGACTTCCTCCCGGACCCCGACTTTCCCGAAATCGTGCAAAAGCGAGGCGTAGCGAAGCTCCTGGATTTCCTGGCGCGTGAAATGGATCTCCCGATAGAGGCCGCTTTCGTCGCGGTCCACGGCTTCCGCCAGACCCACCGTGAGCTTGGCGACGCGCTCGGAATGGCCGAAGGTGGTGGGATCGCGGGATTCAATGGCGGTTACGGAGGCCTTGACGAACCCTTCGAACAGCCGATGGATGTCGCGATAGAGGAGGTTGTTCTCAAGCGCCACGGCCGCCTGGCTGGCGAGCGAGGACGCCAGCTCCTGGCTGCGGCGGGAAAACGGGACCACGTGCTTGACAACCTCTCTCGGCTTCGTCAGCTTCGTGCCAGCTTGCCGCTTGGCGTTGATCAGTTGCAGCACGCCAATGACCTCGTCCTTCTGGTTCTTCATCGGGACGACCATCATGGACTTGGTTCGGTAGCCGAATTTCCTGTCGAAGTCGCGGTTGTGCCGGAAGGGAAGCTTGCGAATGCGGTAGGCGTCCCGGATGTTCACCACCTCGCCGGTCGCGGCGGCGTATCCGGCGATGCTGTGCGTATCAATGGGGAGCGTGAATTGGCGGAAGGGGACAGCTTGGCTGTCGCATTGCGTCAACGTGAAGACCAGGTGTTTGGCGCCTTCATCCGCTTCCTCCACGAGGAAAAGCGAACCCGCGTCGGCGGTGGTAATTTCGCGGCTCTTGGTCAGAATAAGTTCGAGCAACGATTCCGTATTGCGCTCATTCGAAAGCGCCACGCCAATGCGATTGAGCGTCACCAGTTCCGAGGCCGCCAGGTGCAACTGGCGGCGCGTTTCTTCATGGCGCCGCGCCGATTCGAGCGTCTCGAAAGCCCGCTCGACGGCCATCTCGACAAGCTTCGGCGGAGCGCTGCGCGGCAGGGCGGCGAAAAGGCGGCCGTTCACGGATTGCCGGGGAAGCCCGAGCTCCGTCGCTCCAACCAGGCACACCGTCCTCCAAAGGCCGTGCGCCGGCGCCGAATCTTCCACTCGCCGCAAGTCGCCTTTCGACAAATCGGCAATGAACACCGCCGGCCATTGCCAGGGCGCAGCGAGCTTCCCGCCGCGCTCGAGCGCGACCAGGTCGTAATGGCTGGCAAACCGTTTCAACACGCCCGCCACGTTTGAAGGCTGGAAGTAATAAAGCGTTTTCTTCATCAGATTTCCGGGAAGTCAGTGGGGCGAGCGAACGCCCATGGTCGCCTATTATACGCGCCTCTGGCCGGGAAGCGTACAAGAGTCCTGCGGTCCCAGCCGTTTTGGAAATTGTGAGGGTGGGGGGTTGCGAAGGCTGCTTTCGGGGCACGCAAGCCGCTGCAGCCGGCGCCTCTTGTTCTGCGAGTCTAATTTCGCGGGCTGAATGTTAGCTTCCGGTGACAGGAGGGCGAAGCTCTGGCAGGGATAGAAGAAGATTTGAAGGCAGGCGTCAAGCGGACGGGAGTCCCGAGAGCCAAGCTTCAACTGGAATCGGCGAAAGCGGGTGCCGACAGAGTGAGGAGCAAGATACGAACCAGATCAATGGCGGCCCGCGCCGCCAAGGGCGAACTTCGCATTGAAATCGAGAAAGTTCCCCTCGCCGCAATCGAAGCGGCCTGGCAAAGACAGGACCTCGACGGCCGCAGGTTGGTGATTATCCCTTAGCCGCTCGCCAATGCATAACCGCTTCCGCCCAATCGGCGGGGCGGGGTAGCATTAAATTACTTCGAGGGTCACCGCGAATACGACCGTGTCCGGTTGCATCTTGTGTCCTCATGAGGCGCAAGGCAGGGAGGAATATTTTTAAATGTCCTTTACTTTCGCTTTTTGTTCGCCTACAATAGTGATGCTCGAAAACACGAGCTTGCCTGAGGCCTACCTGCCGGTAGGCAGGCAAGCAGGCCCGTCAGCCGACGGGCAGGGTGGATCTATGGCGATGGATGGACCGGTCTCGAAAACGAAAACCGATTTGCCGGCCCATCGCGCCGAAGCCCCGTACCGTCTGGTACGCGCCGAAGCAAAGCCCATCTCGTTGCGGCCTGCCCCCGATCCCAGTCGGGAGCCTGCTTCGCTTCCGACGCAGCCGGGGCAGGCGTCCGGCAGGCTGCCGCAGCCCTGGCGGCTGCCGGAGCGCGGCTTGGCGCTCTATCACGGCCTGGGGGAAACGGCGCGGCTGAGCCATTATTTTTTGCCGCGGCTGATCCAGTCGGACAAAAACGTTCTGGTCCTCGACGGCGCGAACGCCTTTGACCCGCGCCTGCTCGAGCGCCTGGCCCGCTCGCCCCGAGGGCATCAGGGCGAGCGCGGCGTTGAGTTCAGCGAGTTTTGCCGGCGCATCCGCGTTGCCCGCGCCTTCACCTGCTTCCAGTTGACGGAGCTGGTGGCGCGCGTGCCGCGGTTCCTCGCGGACTTCCCCGCCCAGGTGCTCGTCGTCACGGCGCTCCCGGATCTCTACTTCGACGAGGACATCCGTGATGGGGACGCACGCGTGGCGTTCGAGCGGGCGCTTCGAAACTTGCAGCGCTACGGGTGCGGCGGTCCCGGAGCGTTGCCGCAACTTGCCGTCGCGGTATTTTCTTCCGCGGCGGATTTTTCTCCTTCCCCCGCCCGCCGCCAGTTTTTCGCCCGCGCGTCGGCCGCGGCCGGCGAAGTCTGGCGCTTCAGCCTGGGTGAAGACGGCCGGCCGAAGCTGCTCTTGGAAAAGCAAGCGCCATTACCCTCACCCCTGACCCCTCTCCCTCAAGGGAGAGGGTGTCCGTCAGGGGACGGATCTGCTGACCGACGGACGAGTGAGGGATAACGCGAGGTGACCGATGGGACGAACGATTGCCACGTTTCGCCAGTTGATCGAACAGGAGCTCGAGTCCTGGGAGCGCGTCTTTGGCCGCGCGCTGCGGCAGGAAGAGCGGGCGCACCTGGTGGCGATGTTCAACCGCGTGCGGCTTTACACCCAGGCCTCGACGTACGCTTTCCCCGTCCACGCGATGGATGCCATCAACGTGGCGGTGGGGCTCGACCACGAAATCCGCCTGCGCGCGCTCGAAGCGCGATTGGGGGTGAACCTTGAGGCTCAGTGGATGGCTT